>JAICYT010000011.1 GCA_025934075.1 Gemmatimonadaceae bacterium | reverse complement strand
GATCTGGGATTTCGTCCGGACGGCGTGACGTCGATCGCGCTGCCGCTGCCTCAACGCATCGCGCGTGACGCCGGGGCGATCAATGGCTTCACGAACCAAGCGCTCGCGCGCGTGCGAGCGATTCCCGGCGTTCAGTCGGCGGGCCTCACGTCGACGCTGCCGATCGAGGGCGCTGGAGACGCTGATGGATACATGATCGAAGGTCGCGAATCGTCTTCCGGTCCCGAGGGTCAGGTACGCAAGGCCGAGGTGAGTCCAGGCTACTTCAAGACCATTGGCATTCCGATTGTGATGGGCCGCGACTTCGCGCCGACCGACGACTCGGCGAGCGTCGGTGTCGCCATCGTGGACGAAGCACTAGCCAAGCGCTATTGGAATGGCGCCGAGGCGTTGGGCAAGCGGATTCACACTGGTGGCGATACTGCGTGGCTGACGATCATCGGCGTCGTGGGATCGGTGCGCGACGATGATGCGACGTTGCCGCCCGAGCCGCACTTGTATCGGAGCATTCCGCAGGTCGGCGCCAATCGGCTTTCGCTCGCAGTGCGGACAAACGGATCGCCCGGTCCGATCATGGCCAACGTCCGACGCGCGGTCGCTGAGGTCGAGCCATCGATTCCACTCGACGACGTCAAGGCGTTCTCGAGCATCATCGAGCAATCGTTCGCGACACGGCGTCTCACGAGGCTGTTGCTCGGCGCCTTCGCGCTGGTCGGCATCATTCTCGCCGCGGTCGGCATCTACGGTGTCATGGCACTCCACGTCGCGAATCGAGCGCGCGAGTTTGGCATTCGGATGGCTGTTGGCGCGGACGCGCGCGCTGTCGTTCGTCTCGTGCTCGGCGAGGGGGCAGTGCTGGCCGCACTCGGTGTCGCGTTGGGCATTGGTGGTGCACTCCTGCTCACCCGATGGATCGCGAGTTTATTGTACGAAGTCAGTCCGACGGATCCGGTGATTCTCGTGTCATTGCCATTGATGCTCGGGGCAATTGCATTGACGGCGTGCTACATCCCTGCACGTCGCGCCGCCAAGAGCGATCCGCTTGCGGTCTTGCGAGCGGATTAGCTCACGTCGTACTCCAAGCGGGCCCTATGCCCATGCGTCGCGTGCAATCGTCGCCCCCGGACTGGATCATGACGTCTCGTCGCGTAGCTGGCGGCCGCGACGCCGTCAATCCTCGAAGCGCTCGAATGCATTCCGTCGAGTGAGCGACTCTAACAATCGTCACTGATTCCGCAGGTCAACTACTCAACCCGTGGCAGGCAGAGCGTGAAGGCGGATCCGCGTCCAACTTCACTCTGGACCGACAGCTCGCCACTCATCGCGTGTGCGAGATCGCGACTGATCGACAAGCCGAGTCCTGTGCCCGCGTACCCGTCGCGCGCGTCGCGCTGAAGCTGGACGAACGGCATGAAAATCGTCTCGAGCTTGTCTGCCGGAATCCCGGGTCCCGTGTCGCGCACTGTAACGCTCACGGCGTCGCCCTTGGCTTCGCACTCGAGATAAATGAAGCCGCCCCGCGGTGTGAACTTGATGGCATTCGAGAGCAGGTTCAGCAACACTTGGATCGCGCGCTCCGGGTCTGCACGAACCCGGACCGGAGGAGAACACGCGGTCAGCGCGAACGTGAGCCCGGCTTGTTCCATCTGTGGCAGAACCAGCGGTTCGATATCTCGAATCAGCGTGTCGAGATCGACGTCGGCAATGGCGACTTCCACCCGACCCGCCTCGAGCTTCGCGAAATTCAGCACGTCCTGAATGAGCGCCAGCAGGCGGCGCTGACTGCGTTGGATGCGGCTCAGGAATTCCTCTTGGCCGGCGGTGAGCGGGCCGCGCAGACCCATCTTCAGGAGCTCCACATAACCGGCGATCGCATTCAGCGGCGTTCGCAACTCGTGCGACATCGTCGTAAGGAATTCGGCTTTGGCCTTGTTTGCTTCCTCGGCCTCTTGCCGTGCCGCCAGCGCCGTCTGATGTTGCAGGGCGTTGTCGACCGCGATTGCCGCCCGGTGCGCCAGCTCCATCGCGAGCGTGAGATCGGCGTTCGTATATCGTCGGCCGGATTCAGCCGCCACGAGTGTCAGCACACCGAGCGTTCGATCGTGCACCGTAAGCGGCACCGCGATCGCCGACTTGAGCCCGAGCTCACGGAGAATCCGGAGATGGTCGTCGTCGACAGCCCCGGCTATGAGTAGCTCGTCGGGGATGTCGGGATAGATCTCGGGCTGACCCGTACGGAGCACGTTATACGTGCCGGTGGACGCGGCGGGGTCCGGGGGATGCTTCTCGTTGAGCTCGCGCGCCAACCGGATTGTTTCGGGATCGACGTGCGCGACGGCAAGCTGGCGCAGCGTTCCGTCGCCCTCGACGATGTCGACGCCACACCAGTCGGCGAGGTGCGGCACGACGACATGCGCGAGCTCGTTGAGTGTTTTCTCATAGTCGAGCGACTGCGCCAGGATGTCGCTGGCCTGAGACAAATAGTGGTTCGCTTCCTCGGCGCGTTTCCGTACGGTGATGTTGCGCCATTGCACGGCGATCCCGCCACTTGGAAGCGGATAGCACTGAAGCAGCGACCATTCTCCCCGCCGGGGGTAGAAGGCCTCGAACGAGACGGTGGTGCGCTCGCTCGCCGCGCGGCGCATGTGGTGATCGAAGTCGGTGCCGGCAATGTCCGGGTAGAGCTCCCACATGTTCGCGCCGATCAGCTTCCCCGGGGCGAGCCCCCGCGACGGCTCGATCATGCGGGCCGCCGGCTCGTTGACGAACCGGTATCGCCACTCCGCATCGAGGACCACGAAAGGATCGGAAATGCTTTCCAGAATACTCGCGGTGAATCGCTCAGCGGTGGCGGCCGCTTCGCGCGCCTCCTCCACCTCGACCAGCGTAGCCTGGAGTTGCTCGTTGGACTGCTCGAGCTCCTCGGTAAGCGCTTGAGCTTCCTCGGCCTGTGCCTCGAGCTCGGTGGCCTGCTCTTGTAGCTGCTGGTTCGCCGCCTCGAGCATCTGGCGCGTGAACACTTCGTCGGTGACATCGCTCCCATGCACGAAGATGCCCGACCAGCCGTCGTCCGCTTTCCCGATCGGCGCACAGACGAAATTTACGAAGCGTTGTTCCGGAGGCGCACCCGGGGTTCGGTCGAGCACCACGGACATTTCTCGCCCAACGAACCGCTCGCCGCCGTCGAGCACACGCTGCAGCAATGCCTCGAACCCCTGGCCGCGCGCGTCGCGCAGTACATCGAAGAGCGGCTTTCCGATTATCTCTCGGCGTCCGACGAGGTCGTGGTACGCCTCGTTTGCCAACTCGATCGTGAAATCGGGTGCACGAAGCATCGCGATGAAGCCCGGTGCATCGCGAAACAGCTCGCCCAGGTGGTCCTGTGCCGACTCTGCCACGACTCGACCCTGGCCCTCCATCCGGTCAGACGTTCGCGAGCTCATAGGCGGGCAGGGCTCATTGCGGTTCTAGGGTTCGCGCCGTTCGATGTCCAGCCAATGACGACGATCACCATCATCGCGAGATTGGAATCTACTCCGGAGACTCGCCGCTCGAAACGAAGACACTCATCCGTGGCAGAACAGAGATCCCCGGTGATCCAGTCGTTCGCTCGGCCGGAGAGATCCGATCGACGCGTTGGAGCGTAGCGCTGAAACCCGACGGAGTGCCGTCGGGCCGCGCACACGGATAGTCGCGACGGTGCAGCGGGATGACGGGATGCGGCGAAACGCATGAGGCAGACGAATGGTCAAGCAACTGAATCGGACGATGCTCGGGATCGTTTTGGGTGGTGGTGCGTTGATTTTGGGCGCGTGCTCGGAGAGGCCGACATCATCCGCTGGCCCCGAATCGGGATCGCTGGTCTCCCCCACAGCGACATCGGAGATGGCCGGAATGTCGGACTCGCAGGGAACGTTGACCGAAGGCGCGTTGTACGTCGCCGATCTGCACGCGCTGAATGCTGGAGTCCAGAATCGGCTTGATCCCGATCACCGGACGCCGCACGGTGTGGCGGAGGGGAAAGCGTATTTCCGCGTCGTCGGCGGAATGTTGACCGCCGTCGTCGACATGTCGGGCACGGAGCCGGCTGACGGACCCTTCCCCGAAGGCATCCATCCGCAGCACATCCACGCGGCGGACCGCTGTCCGAGCGCCGCGGCGGACGTGAACCACGATGGGATCGTCGACGTGATCGAAGGTCTTCCGTTCTATGGGCCAATCCTTGTTCCGCTCGACGGCAATATCAGCAATACGACGTCGGAGATCCCGACGTTCCCGTTCGGCATGGGTGACCGCGGGACGTATCACTACGAGGCCTCGACACTCTTGCAGACGCTGACGCAGGCCATCGGCGAGCCACTCAATCTGCCGGCTCGACACGTCGTCGTTCACGGCGTCGATCTCAACACACCGCTTCCGAGCACTGTGCAGTCGCTGCCTGGGCTTCCGGCGCAAGTAACGCTTCCGATCGCGTGCGGAGAGATTCGGGAGGTCCGCTAGTCCTCATTAGCTGGGGCAACCGGCACAGATGCCAAACGAGCGCGCGCACAGCGCGGAGTCAGCGAGGACCGGCGTCGCACAACCAACCCTTCTAAGGTTCGCTGGTAAGCTCCACGAAGTTTCTTGCACCGCGGCGGAAGGACGCGATCTGCCGTAAGTTGTGGCGATGGCGTCGACCAGTGACCGAGCAGACTATGACTGATTTTCTGCAGGACATCCGATACGCGCTTCGCACATTCAGGCGGACCCTCGGCCTGACGACGGTGATCGTGGCGTCGCTGGCAATAGGAATCGGAGCAAACACGGCGGTCTTCAGCGTGGTCAACGCACTTCTGCTCAAGCCGCTCCCCTACCCCGACCCCGATCGGCTGGTCGTGCTGTGGCTCCGCTCGCCGGGCATCAACATCCCGCAGGACTGGCCGTCGCCAGGCCAGTTCATCGACGTGAAAACGGAGAACCGATCGTTCTCCGAGATGTCGATCTCACAGGGACGCAGCGGTTCTCTGATCGGCCGCGGCGGAGAGACGCCGTTCGCCGAGCCGCAAAGGGTCGAAGTGCTGCGGACGTCGTCGAGTCTCTTTCACCTGCTCGGTGCGAAGGCCCTCTACGGTCGCCTGCTTCTTCCCGACGAGGATCTGCCGGGTAAGGCTCCAGTCGTCGTGCTCAGCTACGCGTTCTGGCAGCGCGCGCTCAACGGCGATCGCAGCATCGTCGGTAAGACGATCGCGCTCAACGGGTTCTCGAGTCCACGCGATTCGACCAATCAATTCCAGGTTGTGGGTGTGTTGCGACCGGACTTCCTGATGAACGCGGAGATCATGCCGACGGTCGGAAGCATTCAGCAGATGGATCTGTTTCTGCCGCTTCCGCTCGGCGCCGACGCCGTGAATCGCCGTGGCGATGAGAACTACAACATCATGGCGCGACTCAAGCCGGGCGTGACGATGGCGCAAGCGCACGCGGACGTCGCGGCCATCGCCGCGCGGATCCGCGAGAAGGACAAGCGCGACCGCACCTTCACGATCGACGTCGTCTCGCTCGTCGAATCGGTGGTCGGCAACGTCCGGCGCGCGGTGCTGGTCGTGATGGGTTCCGTGACGCTGGTGCTGCTCATCGCTTGCGCGAACGTCGCGAACCTGCTGCTCACACGCGCGACCGCGCGCCAGAAGGAAATCGCCGTCCGCGTCGCGCTCGGCGCGCAGTGGCAGCGGCTGGTGCGCCAACTCCTGACCGAGACGACGCTGCTTGGCCTCATGGGCGGCGTCGCGGGCCTCGTCGTCGCCGCGCTGGCGCTCCAGATCATTCGGGCGATCCATCCGGGTAACCTTCCTCGACTCGACGCGATCAGCCTCGACGGACGAGTGCTCGCATTCACATTCGCCGTCTCGATCCTCACCGGTCTGCTGTTCGGTCTTGTGCCCGCGTTGCGGGCGGCGCGCGTCGATCTCAACTCGACGCTCAAAGCCGGCGGGAGGAACACGCAAGGCGACGGAGGCCTGGGCGGGTCGCGGCGCCGCCTGCGAAGCCTGCTGGTCGTGGGCGAAGTCGCGGTCTCGATGGTGCTGCTCGTCGGCGCGGGCCTGCTCATCCGCAGCTTCGTGCAGTTGCAGCGTGTGTCCCCGGGATTCGATCCCGAGGGCGTCGTGTCGATGCGCCTCGGCGCCACGGCGCGGCAGTTCGAGAATCGTGGCGCCGCCGTCGCCTACTATGCGACGTTTGGCGACCAGCTCGCGAGCGTCCCCGGCGTGAAAGAGCGAGGCGCCGTGTCCGCGCTTCCGTTCACGTCGTCGGTCGGTTGGGGGAACATCAACGTCGAAGGATGGACGCCGGAGCCGGGACAGGAGCTCCAAGTCGACCAACGTAGCGCGACAAGCAAGTATTTCAGCACGATGAGAATTCCGCTCATTGCCGGACGATTCTTCACCGATGCCGACCTGCCGCAGAATGCGGCTCCGGTCGTCGTCATCGACAACAAGTTCGCGCAACGATTCTGGCCCAAGGGCGACGCGATCGGCAAACACGTCTGGTTCGATCCGGCGAAAAAGTTCACGATCGTGGGCGTCGTCGGCACCGTGAAGCAGTATGGGCTCGACATCGACGGGCGAATCGTCGTCTATCTTCCCTCGCCGAACGCGGGGTATCAGGGGGCGAGAACGTCGGGCGACCCATCGACTGTGGCTCGCGCGATGATCCGGAGGATGCACGATCTGGATCCGTCGCTCACGGTGTTCGACGTCCAGACGATGTCGGCGCGCATGAGCGGCTCGATGGCGCGCCAACGATTCGCGACGACGATGTTGGGCGCGTTCGCCGCGTTTGCGCTGGTGCTCGCCGTCGTCGGCGTTTACGGCGTGATGTCGAACCTCGTGACGCAGGGGTCGCACGACATCGGCGTCCGCATGGCACTCGGCGCCGACCGGAGCGGCATTCTATTGATGGTCCTGCGACAGGGAATGGAGCTCACCGGCGCAGGCGTTGTGGCCGGGATGCTCGGCGCGATGGCCCTGACGCGTGTGATGGCGAGTCTGCTTTTCGGGGTCAGCGCGACCGATGCGCTCACGTTCTCGATCGTCCCGGTGCTGCTGATTGCGACCGCGATGCTTGCGACGTACCTGCCGGCGTTGCGTGCGACGCGCGTCGACCCAACCGTCGCGCTGCGCGAGGAATGAACCTTGAGATGCGGAGCGCGCTCAGCGAACCCGGCTAAAGACCAGCTCGAGGTCCTGTTCCCAGGTCGATCCGTCCTTACATAGCTGCCCAGTGCCGTGAATGGTTTGCCCGTCGTCGGCCAGTGTGTAGGTGTATCTCTGCGAAAAGCCGGGTGCGTCTCGCCACCATCTCATGACCTTGTCGTGTACAGCGATCTCATAGAGTCTGGAAACGCGGCGCTCGTCGAAATACGACATGAACAATCGTCCGGCGGCATCGTCGCTGCCAATGATCGCAATGCCGTCAGGAACGCCAGGTTCGTCGATCTCGGAGCGCAACGTCAGGAATGCTCCTCCCTCGCTCCATTCATATGACGTTCGGCCATGAAGGACCATACCCGTCAACATTGGGTGCCTGCCCGTCGTGTCCCAAACGCCGACCAGCCAGGAGAGCGGCTGGAGTGCCGGATTTGGTACGAGGGCCATTCGTCCGAAAATAGTCGTCATCGTGTAGTCACCAGACATCTCCGTCGTTGAGTTTTCACAGCGCGTCGACGACGAGTACGTTTGTCGCGTGCCTCGCAGGTACCTCGAGTCGACGACCAACTAGTGCGCATTCCTGGAGGCTCTACTATGCTGCGTTGCACACCATTCCTACTATTCGATGGAAACTGCGCCGAAGCAATGCGCTTCTACCACGGATGCATCGGTGGAAATCTCGTCCTGACGAGGCTCGGCGACACACCCATGAAGGACCAATTTCCTCCTGAGAAACATGGGCGGATCATAAACGCGCACCTCAAGAGTGGTGCGATCGAGATCTCAGCAACTGACTGGATGGCTTCCCCCGCCTTCGAGCCGAAACTCGGAAATATGTCTGCGCTGTTTGTCACCGGCACCGATGACGCTGAGTTGAAGGCGGTGTTCGATAAGCTGGCGGTCGGCGCAGAACGGGAGCGGTTTCAGGAATTGCGTCCGATGCCGTTCGGCACCTACGGACAGTTTTATGACAAGTTTGGCATGCAATGGATCTTCCGGGGTGACGCAAGACAGTAACGGTCGCTGTCGACGCGTGCCTTCTTCCAACGGCTCCGCTCACCGACGCGGAAACGAACCCACAATCGAGGACGCTGGCGATGTATGCGATTGTGCGCGAGAGTATCTACGACACTGCCGCGCTGGAGCACGGGCAAGCTCGGCTGGACGAATTCCAGGCGCTCCACGCAGGTCAGGACGGCTATGCCGGAACAATCGTCGTGGAGCTCGCTCCGGGGCGCTGGCTCACAGTGAATCTGTGGAGCTCAGCTGACGCTGCATCGGCTGCACTTCCCGTGATGGTACCGGCCGTGCAGCGACTTCTCGAGCCGATGATGGCCCGCCCATCCGAGATGATCGGTGCCGGACGCGTGGTGCTGACGGACTTGCGAAGGAGCTGACGGATCAGCCCTGATCAATCGCGCCGACACCGCTGTGCGCAGGGCTTGATGGCTAGCTCCTCCCTCACGATCGTTGTGAATGCTGCGCCGGGATTTTGTCGATCTGAGTACCAAGCTCGCCGTTGCGCGCATTCTCGGGTTGGCTGAGCCGCACGCTCCGAGAGGCCTCGACGTCACTCGAGGATTGCGTGAGCGCGCTCCTACTTTGATGCCGCCGTATCTCGACGCGCACGCTCACTCGGCGAGCGTCGCGCTTCTCGCCTATCATGTCGTGTCCAACGCGCCAACGGGTCGGGAGTCGCCGACTGACGGCGCCGTATTGATTCGCCGTATGGATGGCGACGGGATCCGCCGCGCCTTCGTGCTCTCGACCGCCTACCAGATGGCGGCAGACGCATACGGTACGCGCACCTCGGAGACAGCGGAGTACGCGCGCGTGCGGCTCGAGAACGACTTCACGGCGGCGGAGTGCGCGCGGTATCCCGAACGCCTCGTGCCCTTCCTGAGCGTCAATCCGAAACGCGGCTATGCGGTGGAAGAGGTCGATCGCTGCGCCGATCAGAAGATGCGCGGACTTAAACTGCATCTGTGGAACTCGCTTGTGGACACGCGGCAGGCGGCAGATCTCGCATCGCTTCGGCGTGTGATTGAACGAGCGGCGCATCATCGATTGCCCGTCGTCGCGCACATCCTCGTCGGCGCGGTGCCGAACTACGGCCCCGACGACACCGAGCGATTCGTGCGCGAGATCATCATGCCGTTGGACACGCTGCAGATCAGCCTCGCGCATCTTGCCGGTGCGGGCAGGTTCGGGGCTCAGCAACAAGCGTGTTTCGAGCGGTTGATCGCGCTCTGCGGTCCGGATACGCCGTATGCGTCGCGGGTCTGGACGGACATGGCGGCCGTTCTCACCGCGACGACGCCGGCTGGCGAGGCGCGGCGACTGGGAGAGTTGCTGCCGCGTTGGGGTTTACATCGCGTCTTGTGGGGGAGCGACAACATCGATGGCGCCCTCGAGTTCACGCGCGCTCAATGGCCACTCGACGCGGCCGCATGGCACGCGATCGCCGATCAGCGCGGCGGAGCCTTGATCGGGGAAGCATGAAGACGTCGGTCTCGATGAAAGGTGGGAACATCCTCGCAGCGAACCCTTTTTCCCATCCAAGTGTCTACCCTCAGACACTATCTGGAGAGCCGAGGATGCGACGACTCGAGGGAACGCGCGATGTGCTCACTGATTCGACGCGACCGGTCTTTCATTTAGACGCCCTCATGAGCATTCTCGGCGGAAAGACCCTGAGCGGAGCCTGATCATGCGCTTCGACATTCGGCCCGGTGTTCGCCGCGTGTTTCGGCTGCCGCTTAGATCCCGCGCGGACATCCACGCCGACCTGGACGACGAGCTCGACGCGTTCATCGAGAGCCGCGTCGACTCGCTCGTCGCCCGAGGGCTGTCGCGTGACGAGGCTCGTCGACAGGCCCTTCACCACTTCGGCGCGTCGCTCGACGACGTCCGCCGCCAACTCCACGCCTCTGCCGAGCATCGGGAGACCACAATGCAACTTCGCGACTGGATGGGTGCGCTGATGCAGGACCTGCGCTACGCGGCGCGCGGCCTGCGCGCGAACCGTGGCTTCGCCGGCGGCGTGATCGTCACGCTCGCGCTGGGCATCGGCGCCAACGCCGCGATGTTCGGCATCGTCGACCGCATGGTGTTTCGGCCGCCGCCGATGCTCCGCGATCCGGCGACAGCCCACCAGGTCTACGTCTACGAGACGAATCGTGGCGAGGAAGCCGCCACCAATCCCGACGAGTACGCGCGCTTCATCGATCTGTCACGCGACACGCGATCGTTCGCATACACGGCCGGCTACACCCGTCGCGACATTGCCATTGGCGCCGGCGACGACGCCCATGAGATGTCCGTCGCTGCCGTGAGCGCTTCATTCTTCAAGTTCTTCGATGCACCTCCGGTCGTCGGCCACTACTTTGCGACCGCCGACGACGCTTTGCCCGACGGCAACCCCGTGGCCGTGATCAGCCACGCGTACTGGGAGACGGCGTTCGGCCAGCGCGCCGATGCCATCGGCAGTAAGATCCAGATCGGGCCCGACCTTTACACAATCATCGGCGTCGCTCCGAAGGGATTCGTCGGCCTGTGGCCGCAGCGCGCGCCGGTCGCCTACATCCCGATCGTTCACTTTGGCGCGGTCGAGTCCAAGGGCCGCAGCTTCACAAAGAGCGGCGTCAACTGGTGGAAGACGTACAGTTGGGGTTGGATGTCGATGATCGCCCGCCGCAAGGCCGGCGTCTCGATCGAGCAGGCGAACGCCGATGTGTCGCACGCGATGCGGCTCAGCTATCTATCCGAGTCGAAGGAGCAGACCGGCGCGCCGCCGATCGAGCTCGCGAAGCCCCATGGGATCGTCGGCTCGATCCTCAACGACCGCGGCCCGAACGTCTCCAGCGTGTCGAAGGTCGCGCTGTGGCTGGGCGGCGTTGCCTTGATCGTGCTCCTCATCGCCTGCGCCAACGTCGCAAACCTCCTGCTCGCGCGCGCGATCAAGCGGCGCCGCGAGATTGCCGTCCGGCTGGCGCTCGGCGTCACGCGTGTGCGGCTCTTGACGCAACTCCTCACCGAGAGTCTTCTGCTCGCCGCACTCGGCGGCATCGCGGGGCTGTTCGTCGCGCAGTGGGGCGGGTCAGTCTTGCGGAAAGCTCTGCTGTCCGGCGCGGCGCCAGCGCCGGTGCTCGCCGATCCGCGGACGATCGTCTTTGCCGGCGCCGCAGCGCTCATCGTCGGCGTCCTCAGCGGCGCCGCGCCGATGACCCAGGCGCTGCGCGGCGGCGTTACGCTGGTCGACGATCTCAAGTCGGGCGTGCGTGAAGGGGGCTATAGTCGCTTTCGGCTGCGCGCCGCGCTGCTCGTCGTGCAAGCCGCGCTGTCGGTGATGCTGCTCGTCGGCGCCGGCCTTTTCGTTCGCAGCTTGAACAACGTGAAGTCGGAGCGCCTTGGCTACGACGTCGATCCGGTGGCCGTCATCGATCTCAACATGCGCGGTCTCACGCTCGACTCGACGCAGACCGATCAGCTCAAGGACCGGCTTCTCGCTGCCGCGACGGCGATTCCAATCGTCACGCACGCAGCGCTTTCGGCCGCGACGCCATTCTATGATTCGTGGAGTGTCGGATTATCGGTGCAGGGCATCGACACGGTGCGCCGGCTCGGTCGATTTCAACTGAACGCCGTGAGTCCGGACTTCTTCGCGACCTTCGGCACCCGCATCCTCCGCGGCCGGGCGTTCACCGCGCGCGATTCGCGCACCGCGCCGCTGGTGATGGTCGTGAGCCGGGGCATGGCACGACGTCTCTGGCCGGGGCGCGACGCCATCGGCCAGTGCGTGCGCATGCGATCCGATACCGCGCCGTGCCGCTCGGTCGTCGGCATCTCCGAGGACATTCGGGAGCGCAACATCGGCGGCGACTCGGCGACATACACTTACTACGTGCCCGCGAGCCAACTCCGGGGCTATCCGGGTCTGGCGATTCGTACCGACGGTCCAGCGGCGCAACACACCGACGACATTCGCCGAGCGTTGCAACGTGTGATGCCTCCGCCGTCGTATGTCACCGTGACGCCGTTCAGCAACATCATCGGCAGCCAGACGCGTTCGTGGCAGCTCGGCGCGACCATGTTTCTGGCGTTCGGTCTCCTGGCGCTGGCGCTCGCCGCGCTCGGATTGTACAGCACCATCGCGTACACGGTGGCGCAGCGAACGCACGAGATGGGTGTCCGCATCGCGCTTGGCGCACAGGTGCGCGACATTCTCCTGCTCGTCGTGCGCGATGGCGTGGCCGTCAGTGTGATCGGGCTCGCGCTCGGCGCGGCGGCGGCGATCGCGGCGTCGGGGTGGATCGCGCCACTCCTATTCAAGGAATCGCCGCGCGACCCGATGGTGTTCGGCGCCGTGACGCTGACGTTGCTCGCCGTCGCCGTGGCGGCGAGCTCGATCCCCGCGCTGCGAGCGGCGCGGGTGGATCCGCAGAAGGCGCTTCGCGCGGACTGACGCGCTTAACATCGCTTGAATTTCAGCGCCTTTCTTGGGAGAGCGAAGGAGAGCCATCGATCGGAACCGGCGGCCTAACAAACGCTCAACTTGGCGGGGGTACTTGCGCCGGTTTTACGGACGCTTTCACGTACGACGTAGGAGGTGTCATAGCGGACCGTCTCCATCGGAGCGCGATACATGAAAGCGATCGCGGACCTTCAGCAGAGCGAGGGCAGAGCCAATCGTCGCGTTTCGGTTCCCGCGTGGGGGATCGATCAGCATCGAGTTCACCGGCGATGCGCTCGATGAGCACGATGCGCGGCGCGGAGCTTGGCTCGAAATCCAGACCGACGATCCGGTTGGACTCGAGAAGCGGATTCTCGATGCCGGACTCGAGAAGGTGGAATACACGGGGACGACAACATTTTATTTTGCCGCGCCCGGTGGCCAGGCGTTCGGCATCGTCGATCCAAGACGTTTGCAGGCCGAGATCCGCTGACGCGGCGAGTGCTGGGATGGCGCACGCGGTTGTGCGAGCGCGCCCCACATGTCACCAACCATCGGACGGCGTCTGCTGTCTAATGCGCTGACCAGGGAGGAAGCATGTCGTCGTTCGGTGCGGATCTTCGCAATGCGGCGCGCAGTCTCGCGCGCAGTCCCGGGATGGCGCTGTCTGCCGTGTTCTGCCTCGCGCTTGGCATCGGCGGCACGACTGCCGTGGCCAGCGCGATCAGTCGCGCGCTCTTGCATCCACTGCCGGTGCGCGACCCCGACCAACTCGTCGCAGTACATCGCATCACGCCGCAGTCGGGACCGCAGGGCACCTGGCCCGAATCGCCCGCCAATTACACAGACCTTGCACGCGAAACGCGCACGGTCGGCTCGCTGTCCGCCGTCACGTTCGGCACGGCACTCGTGAATCTCGGTGCCGAGACGGTGCAGGCATCGGAGCTCTACGTCACCGGCGGGCTCTTTCCCATGCTGGGTGCGCACGCGGAGCTGGGACGCCTCATCGCACCCGACGATGACCGCGTCGACGCACCAGCGACGGCGGTGCTGAGCGACGAGTTCTGGCGCGCCAAGTTCCGCGCCGATCGTTCGATCATCGGACGTACGGTAGACATCGACGGCACGCCGACGACGATCGTGGGAGTGGCGCCGGCGCAGTTCCGGATTCCGCACGGTTTCAACGTGCTGCACGGTGACATCTGGATGCCGATTCGCTTCACCCCGCAACGGATCGCACAGCGCGGAAACAATTCGCTCCTCATGCTCGGTCGTCTCGCGTCCGGCGCGACGGTCGCCTCGGCCCAAGCCGAGCTCCGTGGGTTGTTCGCGCGGCTGATCGAACAATTTCCGCAGCTGCGCGGCGAGAATCTTCGCGTCGCGCCCCTCGTCGCGGAAAGCGCGCGGAGCGTACGCGAGCCGCTCCTCCTGCTTTTCGGCGCCATTTGCATGGTGCTGTTGATCGCCGTCACGAACGTCGCGGCACTGTTGCTGGCACGCGGCGTCCACCGCCGGCGCGAGGTGGCCGTGCGCACCGCGCTGGGCGCGAGCCGGTGGCACGTCATGCGTCCGGCGCTCATTGAGAGTTTGCTCATTACGACGATCGGCACGATCGCGGGCTTCGGCTTGGCCGCAGCCGGCGTGCGTACGATCGGAGCGTTGGCCGCGGCGCGCATGCCGCAGCTCGCCGGCCTGAGCGTCGACGGCCGCGTCATTGCGTTCGGCGTCGTCATTGCGCTCTTGGTGAGCCTTGCGTGCGGCGCGGCGCCGGCCTGGCGAAACGCTGCCGTCGATCCGCAGGATGCGCTGCGCGACGGCCGTGGCGGCGGAAGTGGACGCAAGCACCACCGCGCGTTGCGTATGCTCGTCGTGTCGGAGATCGCGCTGTCGCTCGTGCTGCTCATCGGGGCGGGACTCATACTCAAGGCGTTCGGCCGGCTTCTCGGTAAGGACCCAGGCTTCGAGACCGCGCACGTGCTCACGCTCAACGTGACCGTGGCGAGCGCCCGGTATCCTAACGGCACGTCGGTGCGGCGCTTCCTCGAGCCGGCGCTGGATGGCGTGCGCAAGCTGCCGAATGTCGAAGCTGCGGGCGCCATCAATCTCATTCCGTACGTCAATTGGGGCTGGAACAGCAACATCCGATACGAAGGCATGCCGGATGGCGATCCCACACGATTGCCGCTCGTCGAGCAGCGCTCCGCGAGTCCGGGGTTTTTCCGCGTCACCGGCCAGCGGCTCATTGCCGGCCGTCTGCTCGGATCGGGAGATGACGACAGCCCGAAGTCTCCCCCGGTCGTCGTCGTAAACGAGGCCCTCGCCAAACGCGACTTCAAGGGCGCGAGCCCGGTCGGCCGCCGCTTCTATTACACTGACTCGGCATTTGCGACGATCGTCGGCGTGGTCAGCGACATCCGGAACGTCGGCCCGTTCGCCGAACCTGCGCCGGAGATGTATTGGTCGTATCTGCAGAGCGCGCGGGGCGCGTCGAGCTTTCCCATCATGATTCGCGCACACGGCGATCCGACGGACGCCGTCGCCGGCGTTCGACAGGTGATCCGGGCCGCCGATCCCACAGCGGCGATTGCCGACGTGGCCACCATGCCAGAGGTGATCGCCCACAGTCTGGGCAAGCCGCGCTTCTATGTGAGCATGCTCAGCGCGTTCGCGGGAGTGGCGCTCGTGCTCGCGATCGCCGGTCTATACGGCGTGTTGAGCTACGCCGTCGCGCAGCGCACGAGAGAGCTGGGCATTCGCGTGGCCCTGGGCAGCTCACGTGCGGGCCTGGTGAAGCTCGTGACGCGCGACGGCATGTCGCTCGTCGTCGCGGGCGTCGCGTTCGGGTTGGCAGGCGGCTATGCGCTCATGCGACTCATGGTCTCGATCCTCTATGGCGTGAGCCCGGTGGACGCGGTTACGTGGGCGCTGGCCGTGGTGAGTTTGTTCGTACCGACGATGCTCGCCACTGTCGTGCCGGCGCTCCGCGCCTCTCGCGCCGATCCGATCGTGGCCATGCGCGTCGAGTAGCGCTTGGTTCGCCGCGTCATGAGCGACGAGCGGAGGCAGATCGCTGGCCGCGCCGCTCATTCCATTCTTGGAATGAGCGTACCATACGAAGGCCGATGTCGTTGTCGGCATTCTCCGTAAATGGCCGCCTACTCCGCACGCAGCGCGACCATCGGATCAACACGCGTTGCGCGGCGCGCCGGAACGTAGCACGCCGCGACCGCCGTCAGGATGATCACACCGGCAACGGCCGCGAACGTCAATGGATCGTGGGCCGTCACGCCGAACAATTGATTCGTCATCAGCCGCGTGAGGCCGAGTGCGGCGACGCTGCCGATCGCGACGCCCACAACCACCATGCGTGCACCATGGCCAAGAATGAGGCGCATGACCTCCGAGCGTTGCGCGCCGAGCGCCATGCGCACGCCAATCTCATGCGTGCGTTGCGCGACGAGATAGGAGATCACGCCATAGATCCCGGCACACGCGAGGACCAGCGCCAGCGTCGCAAACACACTCAGCAGAATCATCGACAGGCGGCGCGCGGCGAGTGAGCTCGCGAGCACGTCATCCAAGGTTTGAACCCTGTAGATGACATCGCCCGGATCCAGATCGGCGACGGCGCTGCGCACAGCCTCCATCATCGCGTTGGGTTCGGCTCTCGTGCGCAGCACGACGGCGACGGCGTCCGCGGCGAGCGGCATGAGCTTTTCCGGAAGCTGCATGAAGGGATAGTAGATCTGCGCTTCGATCGCCGACCGCGGGTCGACGTCCAAGCCCCACTGCTTCACGTGGTGTACGACGCCGACGATCTCCGCCTGCACGTCGAAACCGGCGATGTTGATCCGCTTGCCGACCGGATTCTCATTGGGGAAATACGTCTTCGCGAACACATCATCGATGTCGACGACGACCGGCGAGCGCTCGTCGTCCTGCGGTGAAACGAAGCGGCCTCGCACGAGCCGAACCCCCATTGCCTGACGGAATCCGGCCTCGACGAGATAGCACATCGTCTGCGGCATGTCGTGCAGGGTCGCCGGCTTCGGCCGTCCGTCGATCCAGAATGGCAGCGACGTGTCGTGGATCATCGGGCGGGAGCCAAGCGTCACCGATACCGCTTCGATGCCGGGCACCGATTGCATAGTGGCGTCGAATCGCCGCAACCGGGCGCGCGTCTCTGCGGAGGTCGTGTTGGGTGATGATGGCATAGACAGGGTGAACGTGAGCGCGTGGTCCGCCACGAACCCGGGATCCACGCGCCAGAGCGCCTGCAGGCTGCGCAGCATGAGTCCCGCGCCGACGAGCAACACGAGCGCGAGCGCGACCTCCGATGCGATGAACGTTCTTTGAAGACCATGACGCTGGCCGCTCGAGCCGCGTCCGGATCCTTTGAGCACCTCGTGCAGATTCACCCGCGCGGTCTTGAGCGCTGGGGCGAGCCCAAATAGAACGCCGGCACTCACCGAGATGCAGATCGTGAATAGCATCACGCGCGAATCCAGCGTGACGTCGCCCGCTCGTGGAAGTTGGCCGGGAAGCAGGTTGAGGACGATCTTTGTTCCCCACGCGGCGAGCAACAAGCCGGATAGTCCACCGAGGGTTGCGAGCAACATGCTCTCCGTGAGCAATTGACGAAGCAGGCGCGCTCGGCTCGCGCCCAGGGCGGCGCGGATGGCGAACTCGCGCGACCGTCCCATCGACCGCGCGAGCAGAAGATTGGCGACGTTCGCACAGGCGATCAGCAGAAGAAATCCGACCGCTGCGAGCAGCAACAGCAGGAATGGCTGCACGTTGCCCACGATGTCCTGCTTCATGGAGACGAGCGCGACGCCGATGTTCTTGTCAGCGACTGGATAGGCGGCCGCGAGATTGCGTGCGACGACGTCCATGTCGGCGCCGGCTCGAGCGATCGTCACACCACGCTCGAGCCGGCCGAATGCATGCGTGCTGACTTCGATGCCGCGGTCGCGAAACGACGGATCGTTCCACTGGCCGATCGCGGTGTAGACATCGCGATCTTGTCCATAAAACGTAAAGGTCGAGGGAACGACTCCAATGATGGTGTATGGAGCGCCGTTGAGCGTGATGGTGCGGTTGAGAATGGAAGGCGATTCACCGAACCGACGGCGCCACAATCCACCGCCGAGCACCACGACTGGCTGCGCGCCAACCCGGTCGTCGTCGGCTGTGAAGCCGCGGCCGAGAATGGGCGCTTGCCCGAGCGTTCGGAAGAAATCGGCAGAGACCATGAAGCCGGTGACGCGTTCAGCTTGGCCATCACCGGTCATGCTGAAGTCTTGATTGCGGTAAATGGCCATCGACGAGAACGTTCGCGACATTCGCTGCCAGTCGAGAAAATTCAAGTAGCTCATCGGCGACTTGCTGACGCCTGGCTGGTCTTCGTAGATCGTGACCAGCTCGTCGGCATGCGGGTAAGGCAACGGGTTCAGGAGCACGCCGTTGACCACCGAGAACAGCGCGGTGCTGGCGCCAATGCCCAACGCCAGGGTGAAAACGGCGATGACGGCGAACGTTCGGGCCTTGAGCAGCAACCGCGCAGCGTACCGCAAGTCCGTTAGCAGGGTGCTCATCTCATACTCTTCTTCCCGAAGTGACGAAGCATTGTGGCTGCGTAGCTTCCGGCTCATGATAGACGTTGGTTCGAGTTTAGCGAGGTCCGTGGATGAATGAGCCGGCCGGCCCGGCTCCTGCACTGGCCGTCGCGATCCTGACGGGCATCGGGTTCGTCGTCGTGTTCGCCACACTTGCGTGGGTCGCGGACTAGAGGCCGGGAGCCGGCACCCAACCTTTGGGCCGGTCGCCGTGTCCGAAGAGAGTAGCTCTCCGCACCACAAGGGACCTTCGCCCCATCGATCATGCTACGACCGTGGACGCAAGCAGCGCGGAGTCTCGCGCACCGGCCGGGATTTACCATCAGCGCCATCTTCATTCTCGCGGCCGGGATCGCGGCCACAACGGGCGTCTTTTCCGTCGTCGACGCGGCGCTGCTCCAGCCCCTCCCGTACCCGCATCCGGACAGACTCGTGCTGGTGCTCGAGGCCAACTCGTCGAAGACCGCGGCCGCCGGACTGCTCGCGCCCGCGCGTCTCGAGGATTGGAACAGCCTGAATCGAACGTTCGCGAGCATTGCGGGCAGCTACGCCGAGAACGTCACCGAAACAAGCGGAGACACGCCGGAGCGCCTGGCATCGCGTCGCGTTTCACCGCGCTACTTCTCCGTATTCGGGGTTGCGCCGACGATCGGGCGCACGACCGTCCCGGAGGAGGACGCGAGCGGCGGCCCCGCGTCTGCCGTCATCAGCGATCAACTGTGGGCGCGGCGCTTCCAGCGTCGTCCGGACGTCCTCACGAAACATCTTCTGCTCGGCGGGCGACGGTACGCGATCGTCGGCGTGATGCCGCCGACATTCGACGACCCGCGCGTCGATTTGTGGATTCCGGCGCAGCTTCCGCCATCGCTGATGCATGTTCGGGACGCACGGTTCATGACCGGCGTCGGACGGATGAAGCCCGGCGTCACCGTACAAGCGGCGCAACGCGATCTCGCGCGCGTGCAATCCGAGCTCGCGCAGCAATACCCCAAGACCGACAAGGATTGGTCGGCGCAGGTCACCGATCTCAAAACGACGCGCGTCGGCCAGTATCGGGAGCCGCTCATCTTCGTTCTCGGATCGGTCGCGCTGCTGCTGGCGATCGCGCTCGCGAACACGGCGGGCCTCATGCTGACGCAACTGCAACGGCGCGAAACGGAGTTGGCGATCCGCGGCTTCCTCGGCGCGACGCGAATGCAAGTCGTCGCCGGCGTCGTTCAGGAAATCCTCATTGTTGCGGCCGTGGCGATCGCGGTTGCCGTCGCCGTCGACGTGGTGTTGCTGCGCGCCGGTTCGGCGGCGTTGGCAGCGCTGCCGCGCACATCCGGATTGACGATGAGTTGGCGTGCGTTCGTCGTTGCCTCGCTGTCCGGCGCGTGCGCCGCGCTCGCGTGCGGTGTGATTCCCGCCTGGCGCGCGACCCGGCGCGGCATCGCCGGTACGCTGTCGCGCACGGGTCGCGGCATCTCGTCGAGCTCGCACTCGCAGCGCGTGCTCGTGGCGGGACAGATCGCAATCGCGACGCTGCTGCTCTCGAGCACGGGTCTCATGCTGCGGAGCTACTACAACCTCGCGCATGTCGATTCGGGGTTCGACGCGTCGCACGCAGCGACATTTCACGTCGGCGCGGCGTGGGATGAGGATCGTGTCGCTGTGGGGCAGATGCAGCAGCAGCTTCTCGACGCACTCCGGATCATTCCCGGCGTGACAACGGTGGGCTTCAGCAATTTCTTGCCGGCGTCGAATGCGACGATTCGATACCAAGTTCGCCTTCAGGACGTCGCACGCGCCGAACAGTCGTCCGATCGAGATGCGCTCACGGTCGGCGAGCGAAGCGTGACGAGCGACTACTTCCAAGCGCTCGGCGCGCGCGTTGTCGCGGGAACGACATGTCCGGATCTCGCAAGCATTCGCGGCACCACGCCGAAGGCGCTCGTCAACCGGCGATTCGTGACCAACTATGCGAGCGGCGCAAACGTGGTCGGTCGATACGCCGCGGGAGTGCAGGGTATGGAGGGGCCGCCGATGGAAATCGTCGGCGTCGTGGACGACATTCGCGAGGACAATCTCCGCACGAGCGCCGTTCCGTATCTATATGTGTGCATCGGGGCTGGCTCTTGGCCCGACCCCGAGTATGTCGTGCGGACCGCCGGCGATCCTCGCGCGGTGCTATCGGCAATCAGGGCGACGGTGCATGGCATCGCGCCGTCGCGTGCGGTCTTCGGCATGATGCCGCTCGAGGACTATCTCGACGCGACGATCGGGCAAACACGATTTCAGGCGTGGATGATCGCCGCGTTCGGATTCGCCGCCGTCGCGCTCGCGGTGATCGGCCTGTATGGGCTTGTCGCGCTCACCGTAGCCATGCGCCGTCGCGAAATCGGCATTCGCATGGCACTCGGAGCTGAGCCGGGCCGCGTCGTGTGGGAGCTCGCGGCGCGGGTGGGGTGGTTGATTGCCGGCGGTGCGGCCGCCGGCCTCGCGCTGACATTGGTCGCACAGCGCGAGCTGAGCGCAGTGGTGTTCGGCGTCGCACCGCTCGATCCGGCGACGCTGATCGCGGCAGTAGCGGGGCTCGGATTTACGTCCGCGGTGGCGACGCTCATACCGGCGTCGCGCGCGGCCAAAGTCGATCCAATCGCGGTGATGCGCGAGAGTTGAGCGTGCATTGGCCGCGGCAATCGCTGCACGGTCGTGTGGTCATTCCGAGCGCAACGCCGTCAACGGGTCGACCCGCGTCGCACGCCGGGCGGGCAGGTAGCTCGCCACTAGTGCGACAGTCGTCAGCACCAGCGCCACGGCGGCAAGGGTTCGTGGATCGTGCGGACTCACGCCGAACAACATCTTCGTGAGCAAACGCGAAAGTGCCAATGCCGCGAGAAGACCGCCAGCCAAACCAAGAATGACTGGCCTCATTCCCTGCCCCACGACGAGAACGACCAGGTTGGCCGGACGCGCGCCGAGCGCCATGCGCACGCCGATCTCGTGGACGCGTCGTGCCGCGGTGTATGCGACGACGCCGTAGATCCCGACACTCGTCAAGCCGAGTGCAACAGCGGCGAACAAAGACATCAAGACCAGAGTAAACCAGCGCTGCTGGTACGACGATGACGACGATGCGACGTCGCGCATTGCGGAGATTTCGGGCGCTCCCATCCGAGGATCCGCGTCTTGAATCACGGCGCGGAGTGCAGTGGCCGCGACACGAGCGTCGGTCGCGCGAACAGCGAACGACGGAAGAGAGACGTAGGAGCGAAAGCTTGGCGTCATCTGCGCCTGGGGCACCCACACGGTATGTCGTGGACGCAACTGCTCGAGCGCCATGTCCTTCATGTCGGCGACAACGCCGACAATCTCCCGCGCCGGATCGCCCGCTCTTTTGCCCAGCGACCTGGACCCGAATTTCCCAATCCAGATGCGGCGACCGAGCGGATTCTCACCGGGCCACCATTTGTCGGCGAATGACTTGCTGACCAGCACGATCGGCGGCGCAAGACGGCCGTCCGCATCGGTGATCTGTCGCCCTCGGAGCACCTTGATGCCGAATGTCTGAAAGTACCCCGGGCTCACCGCGCGCCACTCGAGGCCTCCTTCCCGTGCTTCGTCATTTCCATCGAGGGTCATGACGGTGTTGAGCCCACGCACCAATGGCAGCGACGACGTCGCGCCGACGCTCGTAATGCCTGGAGTCGCGCGCAGGCGTTCCAGCACGCGCCGCTCGAACTCATCGACGGCCGCGGCGGAGTCGTATCCCGCGGGCGCATGCGCGATGCGCGCCGTGACGATGCCGTCGAGCACAAAACCCGGGTCGACCGCGCGCAGCTTGACGAAGCTCGCGATCAACAGGCCGGCGCCCGCGAGAAGAATCATCGCGATCGCGGATTCGGTTGCGACGAGCGCGTCTCGGAGGCCGCGCTGGCGTCGGGATGGCGATCCACCTCGCGCGCCCTCGCTGAGACTCCGTGCCAAGTCAATCCGGGTGGCAGGGAGCGCAGCCGCCAGTCCGATCCCGAGGCTCGCCGTCACCGCGATCAATGTGGTGAACCAGAGCGCACGTCGGTCGACCGCGAGCTGCGTGTCGCGCATCATGCTGCCGTGCGAGAGCGCGACGAGCCCGCGTACGCCGGCGAGACTCACGACACTCGCGATCACCGCGGACACGACGCCAAGCAGGAGTGCCTCGATCACGACTTGTCGCACGATGCGACCACGACCTGCCCCGAGCGCCGTTCGGACAGCAAACTCTCGCTGGCGGCTGAGAGCGCGCGCGAGCAACAGATTGGCGACGTTCGCGCATCCGAGCAGCAGCACGAACAGCGTCGCGACGAGCAGAATCCACAACACGGGCTCGAGCCCGCCCACGAACAGCGATCGGTACGTGAACAACACTGGACCGGCATCGCCTTCTTTTTTGACGATGTCGGGAAACGTCGCGCGGTAGCGGTCGAACGCGAGCGCCAAGTCCTGTTTGGCCTGCGACTCGGTGACCCCGTCTCGCAAACGGCCGATGGCCAAATAGTTGTTCCCGATATCGGCCAGATCGGTTTCCGTGAACCGGAGCGGAACGAGGAAGCCGGACGATTCAGTTTCAGCCAGCTCGAACGACTCGGGCATGATGCCGACGATCGTGTACGGCCGGTCGTCGAGACGAAACTCGCGGCCAAGCACGTTCGGATCGCCGCCAAAACCCGTCATCCACAGTGCGTGTCCAAGGATCGCGACCGACGGCGCGTCCGCCGCGAACTCATCGCGAACAAATGCGCGCCCGCGTGCGGGTTGTACCTCGAGCACGCGGAAGAAGTCTTCACTGACGCGAAGACCTCGCGCCGACGTCCCGCTCGAAGTCTCCCCGACCGTGCCGCCGATGGCTTGAGTCGCGACCAGGCCGTCGAAGATACGACTCTGCTCATGGAAGAACATGAATTCCCGCGGCGACAGAGCGCCGGCGTAGTTCCCCTTACCCCGCCAGCTCCAGCCGACGTACACGACGCGCTCCGGATCGGGATAGGGCAGCGGATGGAGCACGACGCGATCGACGACATGGAAGATTGCCGTGGTGGCGCCGATGCCGAGCGTGAGCGTGAGGATGACCACGCCCGCGAACACTGGTTGGTGTGCGAGCGTGCGCATGGCGTAGCGCACGTCGGCGAGCCAGGCGTCGGCGTGCTCGGCGATGGTGCGGCGCCGGTTCATGCCGCGGTCGATTCGCTCGACCTCCGATTCGATGCGCGTATAGTCGCCGAACAACCGGCGGGTTTCCGCCTCGGCGTCCTGGCGCGAGAGTCCGCGCTCCATGAGCTCGTCGATGCGGCCTTGACTGTGAAACGTGAGCTCGGCGTCGACGTCGGCTTTGACGCCCATCCATCCGAGCGGAATCCGGAAGACGCGCCGGAGGCCGCGCCAGTTGTGGGTGCTCATGAGCGCGCTCCTTTCGCCGCGATCACCAATCCGACGGCCTCGGTGTAGTGCGCCCACTTGGAGAGCTCTGCGGTGAGCTGTCGTCGTCCGGCCGCGGTGAGGCGGTAGAATTTGGCTCTGCGTCCGCGATCGGTGTGGCCCCATTCTGCGTCGAGCCAGCCCTTTTCTTCGAGCCGGTGGAGGGCCGGATAGAGGGCGCCTTCTTCGACTTGCAGCTTTTGGTTGGTGGTTCGCTCGATCCATTGGAGCGCGGCCAGCCCATGCATCGGTCCCCAGGAGAGCGTTTTGAGGAGGAGCAGGTCGAGGGTGCCTCTGATGAGGTCGAGGTCTGGAGCAGGCGGCACGTTGTCTCCTAACCTAAGAATCTTAGGTTAGGATACGACCGGGGGTGGGACGTTGTCAAGAGC
The DNA here is from genome assembly GCA_025934075.1 of Gemmatimonadaceae bacterium. Lineage (GTDB taxonomy): Bacteria > Gemmatimonadota > Gemmatimonadetes > Gemmatimonadales > Gemmatimonadaceae > JAQBQB01. The sequence continues at coordinate 12,313 of JAICYT010000011.1, read as the reverse complement.
CGCGCGCACCCCGAACGACGCCATCGAGCTTGCCGAGCGAGGCAGCCGCGTCAGCCCGCGCCGTTGAACGTCACGACCTGCTGCACATCGCTCAACAGCCGCAGCTCCGCGCCATCCATCCTCGTGACCGCCGTTCCGACGGCAAAGAACTCGATCGCGTTCGCGCCCCAGCCCCAATTCGATTCCTCGACGCGCGCGCCAACGACGCCGGTTCCGCCGCGCTGCACAGCTTCCGCCTGCATGCGCTCGAGCGCCAACTCACGCGCCGCATACGTCGCCTCGGTGTAGACCTTCATCTCTTGGTTTCGACCGGCCTGCTTGAGCGCCTGCATGAAACTCAAATGAGCGATGTGATAGACACACGCTCCCATCGACAAACTGACCGGACGATAGCCAGCGCGCACGAGCTTCCAAAGATCCTGCCCACTCAGGTCAGACGTGAAGGGACGGTTGTCCTTCGTGCGAAAGCTGCCCTTCCGGTCCCGATGCTGAATGGCGGTGCCAATGGCTTGAAATTCCAAAACGCCTTCGTCCATCGCGTACTGCTTGAAGACGAGGCGGACACCGACGACGCCGTCGGCGCCAAGGAGGTCGGCCTCTTCCTCCATCCGCGTCATCGCGAGCTCGCGTGCCTCGTACATTGCGCGGGTCAGCACGGGGAGCTCCTGGCTGACGTTCCACTTCTGCCATTGGAAGCCGACGTGATAGATCGACGAGCCCAAGACGAGACCGAGCGCTTGGAAACCAGCCTGTTCGACAAGAAGGAACTCGTCGACCGTCAGATCACTGGTGAAGAACGCGGGATGATCGCCCGCGCCGCGCATCGCGCGCAGACGCTCCGCAGCCCCGCTCGGCAAATTCGCGGTGGAACCCGGCACGTAATCCGGCATGGCAAACTCCCCTGGTGAAGTGGTGCGGCGACGAAAGACGATGAAAGCAGAGCGAACTACTTCAACCACTCGCGGAGTGCGTCGCGCCCGCGTTCGGTGCGGCGCAGCTCGACGTCGAGTGCCAATCCCAGCTCGGTGAGAAAGGCGTCGATCTCCAAGCGATCGCGGCGAATCACGACACCGCGCACTTCCTGCAGCCGACTCGCCTCGAACGAATCATCCGCGCGCCGTTGCAGCTCGTAAATGAATCCGCCGAGCGGCAATTGGATCGACTTGACATGGCGGCGCAGCAGTGCGCGTTCGACTTTCACGCCCGGCACTACCTCCGCGAGCATGACCACGAGCTCGTCGAGGAGCGCCCGCCGATCTTCGCGGCTGCGTTGCGCGAGAACGGCCGCGATGCTCGCCGACTCGAATGATGGTGTGTCGTCGGTCATGTGCGATCGTTATTGGCGTCGGGCCTGCAACTGCTTGAGTACCGCGCCCAGTTGATCGATCTCGCGACCATACGCGGCCCAGTCGCCGGCGCGCTGCGCGGCGATCGCCCGGTCGTAGTGTTGCTGCGCCTCTCGCAACAGGTCCGCCGACGCGCCGGTGGCGGCGCCGGCAACAGATCCGGGCACGCGGATTGCCGCACCTGAATCCGTGGCGACGATCGTCGCCGGGGCCGGTGCCGGCACACCGAACAACGCGGCCAAGCCGTCCTCCAGCGTCTCGCCCATTGCCACTCGGTTCTCGTGCGCGACGACGACCCGCTTCAGCTCCGGAATCGTCCCGCCCTCCGAGCGCAGATACAATGGTTGAACGTAGATGAGAGATTCCTCGATGGGGATTACGAGAAGCTCCCCGCGAATCACGCTCGAGCCTTTTTGGTCCCACAGCGTGATCTGCTGCGAGATGCTCGTTTCCTGGTTGATGCGATTGACGATCTGCTTCGGGCCGTAGACGAGACTCTGTTTAGGAAACCGGTATGCGACCAGTTGGCCGTAGTGAGGGCCATCCATGCGCGCGGCGACCCACGCGGCGAGATTGTCCTTCCCGCTCGGGGTAAACGGCGTCATGAAGATGAATTCGGGACTCTTCTCGCCGGGCAGCCGCAGAATGATGTGGCGCATGTAGGGATTTCCATTGGGCGTTCCCTTTTCCACGCCCGGGTACTGCCATTGATCCTCGCGATGATAGAACGCGTCGGGATCCACCATGTGATAAGTGGCGTAGAGCGCCGTCTGCATGCGGAACAGATCCGCCGGGTAGCGAAGATGCGCGCGGATGTCGGCCGGCATCGCGGTCAGCGGTTTGAATATGCCGCCGAAGATCGCCGCGTACGTTTGCACGACCGGGTCACCGGGATCAGCGAGGTATGCATCCACGGTGCCATCGTACGCGTCGATCACCACCTTGACGCTGTTGCGTACATAATTCGTCCCGTCCGGCATGGGCTGCGAGTAGGGCCAACGGTCACTCGAGGTGTATGCGTCGAGAATCCATTTCAGAGTTCCCGAATCGGTCACCATCAAGTATGGCTCGCCGTCGAACCGGAGAAACGGCAGCGCCGCCTGCGCACGTTCCGCGATGTTGCGACGATACACGATGCGAGCGTCACGCGACAAATACGAGGAGAGCAGGATGTCCGTCGAGCCGAACTGCCACGCGTAGAGCGCGCGTCGCAGGAATGACCCGATCGGCACGCCGCCCCGGCCAGTGTAATTCGTGTACACGTTCTTGTCGCCCGCCGGATAGTCGAACTCCTTCTGTCCCGTGCCAACGAAGACATAGCTGTTCGTCAGCTCGCCATAATAGATCTGCGGACGCGTGACCTTGATCGAGACGGTCGACACGGGCGGCAGATCCTTGATGAACAGCACCGGCAGGCCCTCGGACGTCACCTGGTTGACGGGCGCCATCGTGATGCCCATGCCGTGCGTGAACGTGAGCCGCTCGTTGATGAAGTTTCGGGTCGGGAGCTTCGCGGTATTGAGCTCGCGCGCCGACAGATGGACTTGGCGGTATTTGCCGTCGATCATGTATCGATCGTCGTTGACGGCCACGAAGTCGTAGTAGGTTCGGATCTCCTGGAGTTGTCCGAGCGTTTGCTGGAGGAGATCCCGTTCCCACAGCCGAACGTTGTCGATCGTCGGGGCGTTGGCGCGAATGTCCGCGATGGAGAGCTGCACGTCGCCCTCGAGGTCGCGTGTCACGACGCTGTCGAGCCGCCAGGCGCGGCGCGTTGCCGCGATGTGCAGTTGAAGGTACGGCCGCTCGCGAGCCAGCTCGTTCGGCGCGATGACGAACTTCTGCTCGGCGGCAGGTGCCAGGCCGCGGAAGACGAAACCGACCGCGGCGTATCCGACGATGGCGAGGACCGCGAACCAGAGCAGCTTCTGCCGCAGCACGCCGTACACCACTAGTGCGGCCGCAAGCACCGCCACGACGGCGGAGAGACGAATGCCTATGAGGAGCACGTGCACGTCGGCGTAGCTCGCGCCGACGAGGGGGCCGGTCGTCGAGTAGAGCAGCGCCGAGGAGTCGACGATCCAGAGTTGGACGGCGAAGAGGAGGAAGAGCACCGCGAGGAGCGCGCCGACATGTCGCCCGGCACGTGGTTCGATCGTGGCTCCATGCCGCGCGAAAACGGCGGCACCGTGCGTACCATAGAGCAGCGCCGCGGTTACGAGCGAGAGAATCGTAAGGACGACGAGCAGCGTGAGCGCCGCGGAGATCGTGGGCAGGCGAAAGAGATAAAATCCGATGTCTCGGCCGAAGAGCGGGTCGGCCTGTCCGACCGGAACGCCGTGGAGTGCCATGAGGACGGACATCCATTGCGTCGATGCGACGAGCGCGATGACGAGCGCCACAACCAACGCTCCGATGAAGAGCAGCCGCGGAACGAGGTGCGAGACGTCCATGGCGACGCCATCGCCACGATTCAGATAGAGCGCGGGGACTCCGGTCGCGCCGTGTCGGGCCCAGCGGATATTTCCGTAGAGGAAGGCGAATGCAACGATCCCCGCGACGGCGAAGAGCACTCCGCGCGCGATCAGTGACTCGAGGAAGACCGACTCGAAGTGAATCCCGTTGTACCAAAGCCAGTCAGTCGCGAAGCCGGCGAGCCATGGGACCACGACGATCGCCAAGAATCCGATGGCGATGATGAGGAGCACGGTGCGGCGCGCGCCCGGGCTGAGCGCGGGGCCGCGATTGGGGCGAAAGCTCGAGGTGGGGAAGGTCATGTTGCCGTCAACATGGTGATTTGGGCGGTGACTTACCAGCCCGGCAGGCACCGCCGGCAATGGAATGAGTACAACCGCTTGGTGCGCTGGCCTAGTTCGCCGCAGGCTCCGAAGCCCAACTCACCTTTCGCCGCGGTTCGTCGTCGGGGACTGCGTCGTCACGGGTGTCAATGACAGAGCGCGGGCATCGCCAATCATGCGGCCCGGGACTCAAATCACCGTGACGGAGCAACGAACATGTTCATCAGACACGCCGCACGTGCGCTGCTAGCTCTCGCGCTCGCGAGCGCGTGTGCTCGGAACGGCGGAGCGAATGCGCGAACGACGCCCATTCCGGTCGATGTCGCGGCGGAGCTCCGCGTCGTCCGCGGCGAATCGACGTGGGTGGCGCGCGGACCCGGGTACGAGCTCATTGCGCGGTCTCGCCGGGACCTCGGCTTCGTCGAGCCGGCGGTCGATCGCGAGATCGCGAGCTTTCGCCGCGTGTTTCCGACCGACACCACCACGGTGGTTGCCACAGTTCGGCCGGCCCCCGTCGCAGGCCAGGCGTGGGTGGCGCCACCTCTCTTACCGGACACGTATCTGGCCGCGGTCGATCTCGTGCTGCCCTCCGCGAAAGCGCCGCGCAATGACCGGGAGGCAGGACCGACACGCGCTCAATTGGATGTGACAGAACTGATGGCACGCGTGTGGCTTTCCGCGCATGCGTCGCATGTTACGGGAGTCGCGGCCGGTCCAGCGCAGCGGGTTGGTGAAGCAGAGGATCCACGCGTGCCCGGTTGGGCCGCGGAGATGATTCCGACGCTCGGCATGGATTCGGTGTTCCAGCGCTCGATGAGACTCGCCATGACGCACACGGAAGAGCTCATTCCGCTCAGTCGGTACTTCGTGATGGCATTGCCGTCGTCGGCGACGCCCGTGGTCGCCGGCCGCGGCGGTAATCGCGGTGGGGCGCCTGGCGGTGGTGGCGGCGGCGGGATGGGTGGTGGTGGTCGACGTGGTGGTATGGGAGGCGGTGGGCGCGGCGGAATGCGCGGCGGCGGATCGGAGCGATCAGGGGGGCGCGAAGAGGCGGCCGTGCCGGCGCGAGTGTTGTTCGCGGTGGAATCGGTGGTGCTGGGCAAATACCTGTCGCGTGACGGCTACGATTTCATTGCGTCGCTCGTCGATGGTGAGATCGCCGGCAAGCCGGTCGACGATCTCGTGGCAACGCACAACCTCAAGAGTGTCGCAGATCTGGAGTCGCAGTGGCGTCTCTGGATCGCGGCTCAGGCCGAGGCAGCGGCGCGGCATTGAGCCGCGGCAAGTAGCGGTGTTGGGACGTCTTGCCGGCCGCGACGACATCGAGATCTGAGGACTCGAATGTCGGCGTGTCGGTCACGCGTGCGTGCCCGCGCATCCGAACAGCGGCCGTGTCATATAAATCGAGCGTCGCCGACACTCATCTGCGACGAACGTTCCGACAATCGCGCGGTGAATTCTCGCCTGGACCGACCCGGATGCCAACGCCAGCGATGCTGACGCTTTTCTCGCCAATTGTGTCATAGAGATGTATAACGTCTGAGGTCAGCGGTGCGCGAGCTCAAATAACAGCGTGGGCAGAGCCCGCTCGCTTCAATACTTGCGGTTCGCAGCGTCATTCGCGGCGTTTCATTTGGAAATGTCCGATTACTGACGAGGGGAGCGTTTCGTGCGGCATTTGTTTTCGATCGCAGCAGCCCTCACACTTTCTGCCCACGCGATGCGCGCACAGACCCGCCCGCAAGTCATTCGCGGCCGAGTCACCGCCGACAGTACCACCGCGCCCGTCGTCGGAGCAAACGTCGTCGTCACCGTTGCGCCGACCGCTGAAGTTCTTTCGACGCATACGGATTCGGGCGGCAACTATCGCGTCGTCATCGCCAACGCGACCGGCGAGTACGTGCTCGGCGTCAACCTCATCGGCTGGCGTCCCTTCCGGCAGCGAGTGAACATCCCGGCGGCCGACTCCGTCGCTACCGTGAACGTGAAGTTGGCGCAGATCATTCAAACGCTGGCGACAACCCGCATTCAGGCGCAGCACGCGCGGCCGCAGCGCGGAAACAACGACGGATCTACGCCGGCAGTCGACGGAGCGAATAAGATCGTGGATGGCGTCACGAATGCGCTGTCGCCCGACCAGCAAGGCAACATCGACGCGATGGCGGCGTTGATCCCCGGCCTCACGCCGACCGCCGGTGGCTACTCGGCCTTCGGGCTCGGCGCCGACGCCAATATGAGAACGCTCAACGGCATGCAGTTCTCCGGCGACGCGCTGCCGCGGGACCTTGCGACCACGACGAGCTTCACGACGTCGCCATGGGACCCGACCCGCGGCGGATTCAGCGGCGGCTTCTCGAGCACCACGATCACGGCGGGGACCAACATCTTCTCGCGACGCGGACGCATCACGCTCGACGCGCCGGCGCTTCAGGTCACCGATCCGGTGGCGGAACGATTCGGCCAGCGCTTCACCAACCTGCAAGTTGGCGGCAGCAACTCCGGCGCCTTCCAGCTCGACAAGTACTTCTACGACGCCGGCTACCAGGGATCGATCAACCGCGCGCCCGTCTCGTCGCTGCTCGACGTCGACGCCGAGGCGCTCGCGCATGCGGCGATCGCGCCTGATTCGGCGTTCCGCCTGCTGCAAATTCTGCAGTCGCAGCACGTGCCGCTCACGCGGAGTGGAATTCCAGACGAGCGCACGACTGCATCGGGCACGTTTGCCGCACGCTTCGATCGCACGCTTCCCAATCCAGGCCCGGGCGCGACGCCGGCGCCGCAGTGGAACATCGTCACCGGCGGGACCTATTCGGAAACCTTCGGCCAATCGCTGTCGCCGCTGGCCCCCCCCGCGACGTCGGGTCGGTCGTCGCGAGACAATGCATACGTTCAAGGACTCTACTCGCGCTACTTCGGCGTCTACGGGAGCTACGTGAACGAGACGGCGGCGAACGTTTCCTTCAACGAGAACAGAGGGACGCCGTACTTCGACCTGCCGGGAGGCAGCGTGCTCGTCGCATCGTCGCTTCCCGACGAGGCGCCGACGTTCGCCACGCTTGCGTTCGGCGGCAACGGTCCGTTCGCGAACGATACACGACAAGCCTCGTTCGAGCTGAACAACCGGACGAATCTTTTGCTCAACGATCGCGCGACACTGCCGGCGACGATTTTCTTCCAGTCACGCTACGAGCGCTACAACCAATCGATCGCGGCAAACCGGTTCGGCAATTTCAACTTTTCGTCGTTGAACGATCTGGCGAACAATACGCCGAGCAGTTTTTCGAGAACGCTGAATGCGCCGGACCGAGCGGGCGGGGAGTGGACGGGCGCAATGGCGATGGGTGCGACCTGGAATACACGCAAGCTCGTTCTCACCGGCGGCCCGCGCTTGGACGCGAACGTCTTCACAGGCCTGCCGGCGCACAATCCGGAGCTTGAGCGGGTACTCGGCGTTCGCAACGATCGCGGCCCGAACTCGATCGCGGTGAGTCCGCGGTTCGGCTTCAACTGGTACTACAAGACGCCGCCATCGCTGAGCATCAATGTTTCGCAGTTCAGCAGAATCTTTCGCGGCGGGCCGCAGATCCGCGGCGGCATCGGCGAGTTTCGCAACAACTTGCGAAGCGATCTGCTCGCCGACGCGATCGGCGCGACGGGGCTTCCGGGAAGCAGCGAGCGCCTCGTGTGCACCGGGGCGGCGGCGCCAATTCCGAACTGGCAGGCGTACCTGGACGATCCGACGACCGTTCCCCAAACGTGCGCCGGCGGCGCCACCGCGCTCGCCGACACTGCACCGAACGTCACGATGATCGATCGCTCATACACGCCGTCGCGGTCGTGGCGCGGCACACTCGGCTGGACGAACACGATTTTGGGCAACTATGTCACCGTCGACGGCTTCTACACGCTCAACCTGAATCAGCCGAGTGTGGTCGACGTGAACTTCGCCGGCGTGCCGAAGTTCGTGCTCGCGAATGAAGGCGGGCGACCGGTGTTCGTGACGCCGAGCAGCATCGTGCCGTCGACGGGCGCGGTATCGGCGGTGGAATCGCGGCGCACGGCGGAGTTCGGCCGCGTGTCCGATCGCGTGTCCGATCTGCGAGGCGACGCACGCCAGGTCACGGTCTACATGATTCCGAACGTTCCGTTCCGGCTTGGCTTCGTCACGTTGGGCTACACGTATCTCGACGCGCGCGCTCAGGCGCGGGGATTCGATCAGAGTGCAGCGCTCGATCCACGAGCGATCGAATGGGCGCCGGTGGCGTTCGCGCCCAAGCATCAATTCTCGGTGCAAGCGGCGCGCGCGTTCTTCGGCGGCCGCGTCGCGTTGACGACGTTCGCGCGCTTCTCATCGGGACTCCGCTTCACGCCGGTGATCGGCGGCGACATCAACGGCGACGGCGTCGGCGGCGACCGCGCGTTCATCTTCGACAGCTTGCTCGCGAATGGATCGAGCGCGGCGCGGAATTGTCTGGACAAGCAGCTGAATCAACTCGCCGGCCGCAACAGTTGCGTTGGTCCGTGGACGGCGACCATGAACGCGAACGTATTTGCGTCGCGTCTGCCACACTTGAGCAACCGGATGACGATGTCGCTCAACCTCGCCAATCCCTTGGGCGCCATCGACCAAGTGCTGCACGGCACCGATCATCTGCATGGGTGGGGATCGACGCCGCTCGTCGATGGAACGCTCTATCAGGTGCGCGGCTTCGACGCACGAGCACAGCGATACACGTATCAGGTGAATCCGCGCTTCGGCGACACCCGGCCGTCGACAACGACATTCCGTACGCCGTTTCGACTGACGCTCGATTTCAGCATGGAGCTCGGGCCCGATCGGAGTGAGCAGGACGTGATTCTCCGCATGCGCATCAAGCCACCACTCGCCGGAACGCGCGCGTCAGCGGACACGATCAAGAACCGGTACATGAATTTCACGGGGACAGGCGGCTTCTCGGACATTTACCGTCTGATGCTGCGCTACGCGGACTCGCTCGCGCTGTCGCGTGAGCAGACGGAAAAAGTGCAGGAGCGGCAGACTTACCTCCGCGCGCGCGCGGACAGCGTGTACAGTGCGCTCGCCAATTATCTGGCCGGCCTGCCGCCCGACTTCAGCTCCAAAGAAGCGGCAAAGCACGTGAGCGAGGCGGGCACTGGGATGTGGGAGATCATCTACAAGGAGCGCTCCTTCCTGAAGGAGCTGCTGACCCCCGGTCAGGTTCGACTGTTGCCTGGAGGGCTTCGTGAGATGGTGCTCAATCCGGATTTCAAAGGACAGTTTTATTACGGCTTCTGATTTCTTCTTGGGTTTCGCGATTGATCATCAGTCGCCTAGGCTTCGTTTCGCAGTGCGATGATCGGATCGATTCGTCTGGTCAGCCACGCCGGAACAAAGCTCGCAGTCGCGGCGACGATCAGAATCACCACCGACACCGACGCGAGCGTCGGCGCATCGGTTGCGCTGATCTCGAACAGCAACGCTGATACCATCCTGCTCGTTGCGAGGGCGCCGGCGATGCCAATCGTCGCGCCGACGACGCCGAGCGTGAGGCCTCGCATCATCACCATGCGGCGCACATCGCCGGCAGTGGCGCCGAGCGCCATGCGAATTCCCATCTCGCGAGTCCGTTGTCGAACCATTGTCGCGATGACGGCGAACAGTCCAACCGCGGCGAGCAAGAGCGCAGCGCCGGCAAATAATCCGAGCACGGCGGCATTCAAGCGCGGCTGAGCACGCGGCGCGTCGAGCAAGCTCTCGACAGAGTGTGCGCTCACGACAGTGACGCCCGGTTCCGCGCGAGTGATAGTCGCACGCAATTCGGCGACGATATCCTCGGTCGCCGCCGCGGTTCGAATCAGCAGCGTCGAGGGAGCGACCGGAAATGGCGATTGCCGAAGCGGGAAGTACACTGTCGGACGCGGAGTCTGCAACTCACGGTAGCGCGTGTCGGGCACCACGCCGACGACGGTGAGCTCGCGTTGGCCATCTGTCAGTCGCTTACCCAATGGATCGCTGTTTGGCCAAAAGTGGCGGGCGACGGAGCTACTCACCACGATCACCGGAGCTCCTCTCTCGCGATCCTCATCGCTGAATGGTCGTCCACGCAGCAACGGCGTGCCGGCCATCGCGAAATAGTTGGGCGCGACGACCTCCAGGCTCAGCATCGGATTTCGCGCCGCGTCTTCGTTGTTCTCTCCCGGTAGCGAGAGTCGTCCGTCAATGCCTCCGCCGGAGCCAATGAACGGCGCGTCGAGGACGGGCGAGACGGCTTGCACACCGGGCAACGCCTGGGTCGCCGCGAGCACGGCGTCGAGTGTCGCGCGTTGTCTCTGCGAATCGCCAAGTCGATCACCCCCCATGACGAGCGAGGCAACGACCAAATGTCGGGGCTCGAATGAAAGTTCGGCGTGCTCCAGTTTCATGAAGCTCCGTGTGACGAGGGCTGCAGTCGCCAGACTCACTCCGGCAAGCGCTACCTGCGCGACCACGAGTACTTCCGCCGCCAGTCGCACTCGGCCCACACCTGTGTTGCGAGACCCCGAGCGCAGGGCGTCCTGCGCATTTACCCGCGATGTGAAGACTGCTGGTACAATACTCGACAGCAGCATCGTGGCCGACGTCATCACCATTGCGGCGACGATCGCGGTGCCGCTCACGCCGACCTCATCGAGCCGCGGAACGCTGGCGGGTGCCAACACCGTGAACGCTCTCACAGCAGCGGCAGCCAAGCCCACGCCGGCCAGTCCTCCGAGGAGCGAGAGGACCGCGCTCTCGGTCAGCAATTGCGCGATGAGGCGAGAGCGACTCGCACCGAGTGCCGAGCGCACGGCGAACTCCTTGACGCGACCGATCGCGCGAACCAGCAACAGGTTCGCGATGTTCACGCATGCAATGAAGAGGAGTAGCGCGGCGGCAAGCATGACGACGAGCACCGCGGGTTTGGTGTCGCCGAGCACGACGCTGGGGAGCGTGTGCGCGACGCCGCGCACGTCATGCAGCTCTGGCATGCCGGAGCCGACAAAGAACGTCGTCAGCTCTGTGCTCGCTTGCGCGAGCGAAGATCCCGGCCGAAGGCGCGCCACCAGATCGAACGACAGCAGATCGAGGAATCCGCCGGCCGAGCTGTATGCGATCGCCGGGAGCCACAAGTCCGTGCCGCGCGGGTAATCGAGCCCCTGCGGCATCACACCGACGATCGTGTATGAGCGTCCTGTATAGAGCATCGCGATCGATTTGCCGACGATCGCGGAGTCGCCGCCAAATTGCTCGCGCCAGGCGTGGTAGCTGAGGACCGTGACGGGCGCCGCTCCGGCGACGTCGTCCTCGCGACGGAGCGCACGGCCAATTGCGGCCCGGCTGCCGAGCGCATCGAAGAAGTTGCCTGAGACGGGCGACGAATGAAGCGGATAGACACGCTCGCCGGCGCGAATCGGATTGAGGGTTGCGCCCCGAAACTCGACGAGCGCGACGTCTCCGAGCGTCTGCGTGCGTCGCTGAAAGTCGCGCGCGTCCTCGAGAGTGAGTGGAAAGTTCGAGAATCGTCCGCCGCGCGTTTCGCCCCAAAGCACGACCAAACGATTTTCATCCGTGACGGGGAGGCGACGGAGCAGCAGCGCATCGGCGACGGTGAATACCGCGGTCGAAAGGCCAATGCCGAGAGCGAGCGTGAGTGCCGCCGCGATCGCGAAGCCGGGGGCGCGGGCAAGGCTGCGCGCCGCAATTCCGAGGTGTTGCCGCAGGATCTCCATACGCGTCTCAATCAACATCATCGAGCGGAACGCGACCACTGTTCCTCCCCACCGGTCGAGCCACTGCAAAGCGCGGCAGACGTTGCAAATCGCCCGCGCCGGGGACCAATATGATTCAAGCCTGTAGTGCGCTAAGCCATTGCTACTATGTCTGTTAGCAAAAATTATTCGCTTGGGCTTTCTACTTGCCTAAGTAGCTCCCGACTCGCCCCGATGAGTCAGCACGATTCCACCTGAAATTCGTTGGCCACCCCACCCCACCTCACTCCACACCCCCCGACCAACATGTTGAAACTTCGCAAAGGCTTCACCCTGATCGAGCTTCTGATTGTCGTCGTGATCATCGGCATCTTGGCCGCGATCGCGATCCCGAAGTTCGCGAGCACGAAGGACAAGGCGTACTACACGGCGATGAAGTCGGAT
>JAICYT010000087.1 GCA_025934075.1 Gemmatimonadaceae bacterium | reverse complement strand
CGCCTCCAAAAGAAAGAGAACTTCGGCCTGCACACCGCCATCCCAGGGATCGAAATCCGGTAAACGAGCTGTCGGGCCGAGCGTTTGTCGGAGGTCGGCAACAAACATGGCGAGCGGCGCGATATGCGGTTCTGACAGCTGCTGCCGTCGCTGGTCGCGCGCGAGCGCATCGCCTAAGAGCTTGGGGCGGTCGTCGGTTTCTGGGTTCCACATCGAAAGACGGCTGCTGTATAACGCCAATTAGGTGGTCATGTTACGTCGCATAGCCGCGTCCAACCCTGCGAGTTCATGCAGCGTAGCGACAGTCACGTGACCATGAAGAGTTGGAAATAGCGTTCTCGCAAGCAATTGCAAGCCCGGCACATCCGGCCCCTGCACGTTATGCTGCAAACACTCGCTGCATAACGTGCAAACCCGACCAGAAATCGCCGAGCGTCTGCCGAACGTCCCCTCGCGCTATCGCGAGTCACAATAATCGGCCGACGACCGCCGGCCCGCGCCACACCGCAACCGAGACGACCTACTCCTCCGCCATGAACGGATACTTGTAGTCCTGCGGCGGCGAGAACGTCTCCTTGATCGAACGCGCACTCACCCAGCGCACGAGATTGAGCTTCGATCCCGCCTTGTCATTCGTTCCCGATCCGCGCGCGCCACCAAACGGCTGCTGACCAACCACCGCGCCCGTCGGCTTGTCGTTCACATAGAAATTGCCCGCCGCATTCCGCAACGCCATCGCCGCTTCGCGCACCGCACCCCGGTCGTTCGCGAACACCGCACCGGTCAGCGCATACGGCGACGTCGTGTCGATGATCTCCAGCGTCTCGTCCCACGTGTCGTCATCGTAGACGTACGCCGTGACGACCGGTCCAAAGATCTCCTCGCATAACAGGCGATAGCGCGGCTCCTTCGCCTGCACCAACGTCGGCTTGATGAAATAACCCTCATCGCCCTTCGCCACGCCGCCGGACACGATCTTCGCATTCGAACGCGCGTCGTCGAGATATTCGCTGATCTTCTTGAACGACTTCTCGTCGATCACCGCGCCCATGAAGTTGCGGAAATCGGTCACGTCGCCCATCCGCATCTCTTCCATCATGCCGACGATGCGATCGCGTACATCGTTCCACATCGAGCGCGGGACGTAGACGCGGCTCGCGGCCGAACACTTCTGACCCTGATACTCGAATCCACCGCGCGCGATCGCGACGGCCAATGCCTGCGGGTCGGCCGATGGATGCGCGACGATGAAATCCTTGCCGCCCGTCTCACCCACGATGCGCGGATACGTCGCGTAATTCGACATGTTCGCGCCGATCGTCCGCCACATGCTGTTGAACACCGTCGTGCTGCCCGTGAAGTGCACGCCCGCGAGCTCACGATGCGACAACAACACACTCGAGATCTCCGCGGCGTCGCCCGGCACGAAGTTGATCACGCCCGGCGGCATGCCCGCCGCCTCGAGGAGACGCATGATGTAGTACGCCGACAACATCGCGCTCGACGCCGGCTTCCAAATCACTGTGTTGCCCATCAACGCCGCGGCCGTCGGCAGATTGCCGCCGATCGACGTGAAGTTGAACGGCGTCACCGCATACACGAATCCCTCGAGCGGCCGATAATCGAGCTGATTCCACATCGTGCTGCTCGACAACGGCTGCTCGTCATACAACTCCTGCGCGTACGCAGGATTGAAGCGCCAGAAATCGATCAACTCACAGGCCGCGTCGATCTCCGCTTGGAACGCCGTCTTCGATTGGCCGAGCATCGTCGCCGCATTGAGCGTCTGGCGCCACGTCGTTGCGAGCAGCTCGCCCGCCTTCAGAAACACCGCCGCACGATCCTCCCACGCCCAATTACTCCACTCGGCGCGCGCTTCGCGGGCCGCGTCGATCGCCATGTTCACATGCTCGGTCGACGCCTTGTGCCAATCGCCGAGGACATGGCGATGATTGTGCGGCATCACCGTGTGCGCGGTCTTGCCCGTGCGGATCTCCCGGCCGCCGATGATGATCGGGATGTCGACGCGCTCGTTCGCCATCGACGACAATCGCGCCTTGAGCTCCTTGCGCTCCGACGATCCTGGCGCGTAGCCCTTGATCGGTTCGTTGGTTGGCGGCGGAACGCGACGCGTCCCACTGAATCCAGCGAGCGGCGCCGAACGCGGAGCAACAGTACGCTCGGCTTGCTCGGATTCGGCGGCAACTCGATCAGGTGCGGATGTTACAGCCATTGAAGCAATCCTCGTGTGTGTGCACGGTTGAGACAGATGGGGTGAGCCGCGCGACGATGGGCCTCGCTCGGGCTCTAGATGCAAAATACGCTCATTGCCGACGTTCTGTTTAGCCAACGGCTTCTCGGGGTCCCGCGTCCCGGCTATTGTCCGCCATGCATCTACGCCGCCGGCTCTCATTGCTCGCTCTCGCATTCGTTGCCGCGGCAGTCGCGTGTGACACGGGTCCGGTCGACTGGGGCGACCCAATCGTAATCAACGAGGTCAGCGGTCCAGCGCGGCTCGTCGTCGATTCGAGCGGCCACGCCTCGTTCGTCGCCGATCCCGCGCGGACGGTGAATGCGCCGCCATCCGTCGGTCTGTGCACGACGTCGCTTCGCACGATTCCGAGCAGCGTGCGCCTGTTTTCGGCTTGGTGGAACGTGCGACGCGACAGCAGCTCGGTGCTCCTCATCGCCAGTTCGGCGGACTCAGGGAAAAGTTGGGGGCGCGCGGTCGCGGTCGACACGACAGACGTGAGCTCCGACGGATGCAATCGGCCGCCGCCGTCGGTCGCGACCGTTGGCGACGACCTGTTCGTCGCCTACTCAATGATCGCGCCTGAGGGGAAAGGCGTGTTCTTCGCGCACTCGATGGGTCCGATGGTACACGCCCCCGTCGCGGTCATCTACGGCGATCGTCTCGTGCAGACGGCGATCGCCGCCGAGGGCGACGACGTCGCCGTTGCGTACGAAGATCCGAACGGGGCGCGGCAGCAGGTCGCCGTTGCGTTTTCAACCGTGCAAGGACACATCTTCGCGTGGCGGGCGACGGCGTCGCGATCGGTCGACGCCGCAACAGCGCCCGCGGTCGCACTCGCTGGCCGCGTGCTTGCCGTTTCATGGGCGGCGCGCCGCGCGAGCGACAGCACCGCGACGCGCGTCGTTCGCGTCGGCCACATTCGATGACGCAGAACCTCTAACTCGGTACACGGACCAGACACGTGGCTCACTATTTCGGAGCGCACACGATCGACAACGGCGGCATCCACATGGCCGCGCGTCGAGCCGGCGCATCGGGCATGAAGGCGTTGCAGATCTTCACCGCGATCCCCAAGTACTACGGCGACAAAGTGTCGATCAAAGCCGAGCGCGTCGAGCGTTTTCGCGCGGCGCTGACCGACGCGAAGATCGATCCACAGTTCGTGATCGCGCACGCCGCCTACGTATTGAACACCGCCACGCCTGATGAAGAGAAGTCATCCCGCGCTCGCGGCGGTCTCGCGAAAGAGCTCGAGCGATCGTCGGCGCTCGGACTCGGCCAAATCTGTTTTCATCCGGGTGCAGCGACCGACGACGACCGTGAGGCAGCGGCGGAACGCGTCGCCGGCGCGATTGTGCAAGCGCTCGACCATGTCCCGCGCAGCACCACGCGCGTGCTCGTCGAGAACACGGCGGGCGCGGGTCGCACGTTCGCCAAAACCGCGGCCGAGGTGGGCGCGATCCTTCGACATGTGCCGAAGGCGTTGCGGGCGCGGACGGGATACGGCCTGGATACCTGTCACTTGTTCGCGTCGGGCTATGATCTGACCGCGTCGCCCGACGCAATCTCGAAAGTGCTCGACGAGTTCGAGGAGGAAGCCGGCGAGCCGCCGGGCTTCATGCACTTGAACGACAGCGAGGGTGCACTTGGCTCGAACAAAGATCGGCACGTGCTGATCGGCGACGGTCACATCGGCGTCGAGCCGTTCCGTGGATTGTTCGCCGACGAGCGCTCGCACGGAATTCCATTGGTGCTCGAGACGCCGCAGCTCAACATGGAAATTGCCGACGACGACGCGAGCCCGGATCCATATGACGTGCAGATGATGGCGTTGCTGGACTCGTTCCGATAAGAACGGAACCGCGTTCCTCGGCGGCGAGGCTCTCGCCTAAGACTGTCGCCAACCTCTCGTGAAACGCGATCGAAGATACTTACGTAGTTGGCTAAGTACGTAATATCTTCCATCATGAACGCCGCCTTCAAAGCCCTAGCCGATCCGACTCGCCGAGAGATTTTGCGTGTGCTGCGGAATGGGCCGCGCACGTCAGGTGAGATCGCCGATCAGTTCCCCACGGCATGGGCCACGGTGTCGCGACATCTCGCACAGCTTCGGGACGCGGGGCTCATCATCTCGGAACGACAGGGGCAGCAGATCGTGTACGAGCTCAATACGACGGTGTTCGATGACCTCATCGAGCACATGCTCGACTGGGTGAAGCCTGGGACGAAGACGAGCACGAAGCCCAGCGCGAAGTCGGGCAAGCGAGGAGGAAATCGTCATGCGTAAGTGGTATCCCGTGCTGCTGGTCGTCATCATGGCGGCCGCCTCGGTGATTGCATATCCCCGGCTTCCCGAGCGGGTGCCGATCCATTGGGATTTGCATGGACAGGCGAACCGCTGGCAATCGCGCGGGCACGCCGTCCTGTTTCTGCCGATCGCGGTGCTCGTGCTGTGGGGCGTCATGCGCGCCCTGCCGTCGATCGATCCGCGGCGCGCGAACTATAGCAAGTTCCAGCCGACGTACGACTTCATGGTTGGCGCGACTCTCACGGTGATCGCGTTGATTCATCTCGCGGTGCTCGCATCGGGAATGGGGATGTCGATCGAGATTCATCGTGTGATCCCGATTGCGTTCGGCGTCATCCTGGTGGCGATCGGCAATCAATTGCCACGCGCGCGATCGAACTGGTGGTTTGGCATTCGCAACCCATGGACGCTCAGCAACGAACGCGTTTGGGAGCGAACGCATCGAGTGGGCGGGTACCTGATGATGGTAGCCGGCGTGGCGATGGTCGTCGGCGCGCTGTTGTCGGTACGCGCTGGTCCGCTGGTCATCGCGTGCGTCGCCGCTTGGGCGATCGGCTCGATGATCTATTCCTACGTTATATGGAGACAGGAGACATCCAAATGAAGACTCAAGCCGCGGCTGCGGCGCTCATGTGTTGCGCGACAATTGCGTCAGCCCAGAACGCGAATGGCGCGAACAACGCGGAACGTGCGTCCTTCTATCTCATCTCGCGCACCGCCATAGGAACGATGGACACGGTGATCGTCGAGCGAAGCTCTCGTACGGCAAGGGAGTTGACAGGCGAATTCCTCGATCGCGCGCGAGGCGGGCGTCTCTCGTACGTGGCGACGCTCGCGCCCAACGGATCGATCACGCGACTCGTGACGCGCTATTTTCCCTCGGCGGCCGATACCGCGGGTGCTCAGTCCGTGTTCGCGATCGGCGGCGACAGCGTCATCGCACAGGTTGGGAGTGCGGCGCCGGCGCACATTCCGAGCGCGAGTGGCGCGCAGGCGATGGTGAACCCCTCGATCGCGTTCATGGAGCAAGCGGTGCTGCACGCGCTCGCGTTAGGCGGCGTGAAGCAATCGTTCCCGTTGTTCATTGTCGGGGCGCCGCAACCGGTTCCCGCGATCGTGACATGGGTGGGATCGGATTCCGTGAGACTCGAGTATGCGGGCGCGTCGATGCATCTCGCGGTGTCGCCGACCGGTCGGGTTCTCGGCGGTAGAATGCCGGCACGCGGCTTGACGATTGTGCGCGGTCCCGCGCTCGACGCATTGGTCGCGTCGCGTCGCGACTACTCGGCGCCGCCGGGTGCGCCGTACACTGCGGAGGATGTCGTGGTGACGACCGCGGCGGGATTGAAGCTGACTGGGACGATGACGATTCCGCGTGGCGCAAAGAGTACGTTGCCGGCAGTGGTGACGATTACCGGTTCTGGTCCGGAAGATCGGGACGAGGAGTCGGCGGCGCTCAAGGGATATCGTCCGTTTCGCGAGCTCGCGGATACGCTCGGGCGACGCGGCATCGCGGTGTTGCGTCTCGATGACCGCGGCGTGAACGGCTCGGACGTTGGTCCGCGCACGGTGACGTCGAAGGATTTTGCCGACGACATTCGCGCGGGTGTGGCATATGTACGGACGCGCCCTGAGATCGATCCGGCGCGTGTCGCGCTCGTTGGCCACAGCGAGGGCGGGATGATCGCGCCGATGATTGCCGCGACCGATCCGAAGCTTCGCGCGATCGTGTTGATGGCGGGGAATGCGTCGCCCGGTCGCGAGATCCTGCGTGCGCAGCAGGTGTACGCCATCGACAGCATGGCGCATCTCACCGGTGCGGCGCGGGAGTCGGCGTTGGCGCAATCGGCGAGGGCGACTGATTCGCTCGCCGAGACGACGCCGTGGATGAAGTTCTTTCTCGAGTACGATCCGTCGGTTGTCGCTCGACAAGTGAAGACGCCGGTGTTGATTCTGCAGGGCGCGACCGATCACCAGGTGCCGGCATCGGAGGCGGAGAAACTCGCGGCAGCGTTTCGTGCCGGCGGCAATTCACGAGTGACGGTGCGCGTGTTTCCGCAGACGAATCACTTATTCGTGCCTGACGCGGCGGGTGGTTTTGACTATGGAAAACTGCCGTCGTTGCATGTTCGTCCAGAGGTGCTTGGGACGATTGCCGATTGGTTGAGCGAGCAGTTTCGCTGAGTCAGTGTGGAGGGAGTCGCTGTGCGTTGCGAGTGAAATCGGCGCGACATCAGAGGGAATTCAGAGCGAAATGAGAGTGAAACACGAGTGACTTCACGGTGGAAATCGGCATTTCTCCTCTGAGAACGAGATGCGCGCGAGCTGTTTTCAGAGGCGTTTCAGAGGGAAAAATGCAATTTCCCTATTGCGTCTTACGGCGATGATTATACCTTTCGCCGTCGAAGGGGGTCGGTTTTCATAGGGAGAATCGACACACTTCAGGGGAATTTTTCCCCAACCATTCCATCTACCGGGAGAGAGAATGGCTGCAAAGAAGGGAAAGAAGGCCGCCAAGAAGGGCGGCGCGAAGAAAGGCGGCGCTAAGAAGAGCCGCGCGGGTGCAGCGAAGAAGGGCGGCGCGAAAAAGGCCGCGAAGAAGAAGGGCGGCGCGAAGCGCGTGCCGAATGCGGCGTTCATGGCGCCGAAGCAGCCGGACGCTGCGCTCAGTGCGATTGTCGGTGGCAATCCGATTCCGCGCACCGAGATCACGAAAAAGCTCTGGGGCTACATCAAGCGGAATGGCCTCCAGGATGCGAAAGAGCGTCGCATGATCAATGCCGACGACAAGCTCAAAGTGGTGTTTGGTGGCAAGGGCAAAGTCTCGATGTTCGAGATGACCAAGCTCGTCAACAAGCACATCAAGTAAGGTCGCCGGTCTGCACTCGGGGGGACGTGCGCAATGCACGTCCCCCCGCTGCATTTCCGGGAGTGTGGCGGGCAGTCGGACAGGTGGAACCCATCCTGTTTCGCGCTCGTACGGCCACTAGATTGAGCCTCGGTCGAGTGTGCCTCACTCTCGTCGAGGGCACAGCGCTCTGTCGTCCACTCGTTCCATCGTTTTACCGCCCTCATGGCCAAACCCGCCGCCAAGTCCAAACCAAAAACCAACGTCGTCGCGCAGGCGCGCGCCGGCAACAAGAAGACGTCACAGCCATTTAGTCGGTGGGCGTGGGAGAATTTCAAGTCGCTCGCCGGCGCGGTCTTGATCTACCTGTTCGTGAAAACGCTGTTCGTCGAAGCGTTCCGCATTCCGTCCGGCAGCATGATCCCGACGCTGCTCGTGGGTGATTGGCTGTTCGTGAACAAGCTCGCCTACGGGCCGACGATTCCGTTCACGAACTCGCATCTACCGGGCTACACCAATCCCAAGCATCAGGATGTCGTGGTCTTCGTGTCGCCCTATCAGGCCGACAACGCACCCGACTTCACGCCGACGCTCGTGAAGCGGCTGATCGGGATGCCCGGCGACACGCTCTACATGCGCGCCGGTGTGCTGTACTTGAACGGCATCGCGCAGCATCAGGGCTTCGCGGCGAACAACTACAAAGGCGATCCGAACGAGGTGAATCCTGATTTCGACTGGCAGCACACAGTCGAGATCAAAGGCTCGAGATTCGGCGCTCCACCGGCGCAGCCCACGCACGACAACTGGGGCCCGCTGCTCATTCCCGCCAATCACTATTTCATGATGGGCGACAACCGGTATTGCTCGAAGGACAGCCGGTATTGGGGCGTCGTGCCGAGAGACAACGTTCGCGGGCGGCCGTTGTTCGTGTATTACTCCTATGTCCCCGGGCCGGGCGACGACAGCGGGCCGTGTAGTGGGCAGATCAGCGATCGGCCCGTATCGTTCATCAGCGACATCCGGTGGTCGCGGCTTGGACACTGGATTCGATAACTGGTCGTCTAGTCGGACTCGGATACCGGAGACGTGACTCATGCTCTCCCGCCGCAGTTTTCTTTCCTCGCTCGCCGCCGCGCTTCCGCTGGCCGTTCTCGTTCGGCGCGCACACGCGGCCGCGGTCATCCATCTCGAGTCAGATCCCGCTACGCTCGACGCACTCGCCGCAGCGGTGCTCCCGTCCGAGCTTGGCCGCGCCGGAACAATTCGAGTCGCCCGCGAATTCCGCGACTGGGGCGCCAACTATCGCGAGAACGCCGAGCTGGTTCATGGGTACGGCACGTCGCGACTTCGAGCGACTGGACCGTCACCGCTGACTCGATGGACCACGCAGCTCGACGAGCTCGAGGCGCAAGCACAGAACAAGCATCAACGACGATTCCGCGATCTCACAGTCGCGCAGCGCGCCGACCTGGTTCGTGCGGCGCTCGCGGGCCAACGCCTCGATCGCATGCCGTCCGTCGTCGACGCCAATCACGTGGCTGTCGCGCTGCTCGCGCATTTTTACGGCACCCCCGCGGCGACCGACCTGTGCTACAATGCGCAGATAGGCAGGCAGACGTGCCGACCGTTGCCGGCGCAGGCGAGAAAGCCGCTGCCGATGATCAAGCTGAGTGAACGCTGATGCGCCGCGCCATCGAGAGCGATGTCTGCATCATCGGGTCGGGTATCACGGCCGCGATGGTCGCCGATCGTCTCTCGCGCACGACGTCGGCTAAGATCGTCGTCATCGAAGCGGGTGACGAGACGGTCCCACTTGCTCAGCGCGCAGCGATGCGCGAGCGATTTCTCCGGTATGGCGAGAATCCATGGGGACGCGACCACCTCGAGGGCTATGAGGTCGAAGGTCCACTGCAATCGCGCTCGATGCAGGTCGGCGGGCTGGCGATGCACTGGGGCGGCGTCACACCGCGCTTCTCACCGGAAGATTTCAAGCACCGCAGCATGTTCGGTGTCGGCAGTGATTGGCCGATCTCGTACGAAGAGCTCGACCCGTTCTATCAAGAAGCCGAAGAGCTCATGGGCGTCGCAGGTGAACAAGGGCCGCGCGACCTCGATCCGCGCGCAAAGCCGTTCCCCATGCCGGCGCTTCCGCTCACGTACAATCTCGAGCTGCTGAAGGCATGGGCGTCGAGAGCCGGCATTGCGATGTGGAGTCAACCGTCGGCCAAGAATTCGGTCGCGTATCGCGGGCGCGCGCAGTGTTGTCGCAACGACACCTGTTCGCCGATCTGTCCCGTTGGCGCGAAGTACTCGCCGGATTTCACCTGGAGCGAGCTGCGTCGCGCCAACAAGATCCGTCTCATCCCGCGCACGCTCGTGCGGAAGCTCGTGCTCGGTCCGGGCGGCACAACGATCTCACACGCCGTCGCTGTCGATCGCGACCATCCCGAGCAACCAGTCGAGTTCCACGCGAAGACGTTCGTCGTCGCCGCCGGCT
This sequence comes from Gemmatimonadaceae bacterium, assembly GCA_025934075.1. Lineage (GTDB taxonomy): Bacteria > Gemmatimonadota > Gemmatimonadetes > Gemmatimonadales > Gemmatimonadaceae > JAQBQB01. Next base: position 6,253 of record JAICYT010000087.1, on the reverse strand, counting down.
ACACTTGGAGCTCGCACCTGCTCCTTCTCTCGGCGCAAAGCGGCGCGCCGAACGGTGTCGCGAATGCATCGGGGCTCGTCGGCAAATATCTGACCGGTCATCGCAACGTACAGGGTTTCGTCGAGCTGCCGCTCAGGCTGTACCCGGGAATGAACGAGCAGCACAGCCTCGTCACGAAGCAGTTCATGCGGCCGAAGTCCGGCGCAACTTTCATTCGCCACGACCTGCGCGTATGGGAATCGTCAACCGGCCGTGCTCCCCGCCTCGGCGATGACAGCGGCGCCCTCATGCTCGGCGACGCGATCCTCGATGATTGGCGCGCGCGAGTCAAGACCGGAGCCGCACGCGTCCGTGCCTACTACGACGTGGTCCCAGATCGCGCGAGTGAGTTGACGCTCGACGCAACGCGAAAGAACGAGTGGGGTGATCCGCTTCCCAAGCTCGCGTTCCGCGATGCACCCGAATCCGTTGCGCTTCGCGCGCCGACGGAAGATTCGATTCGTGCCTTGTTCGCGAACATGGCGAAGGCGGGCGACGGGAGGTTGCTGCGCACATCGGTCGACAACTTTCAGGATCATCCCGCGGGCGGATGCCGCATGGGCAACGATGCGGCCACGAGCGTCGTCGATTCCTGGGGACGTGCCCACGATCACGAGAATCTGTTTGTCGTCGGCGCGCCGACGAGTGTGAGCGGAAGCTGCGCGAACGCGACGCTGACGTTCTGCGCGCTGTCACTGCGTTTCGCGCACGAGATCGAGAAGGGGCTGCCGCGCCGACGATGAACCAGACGAGGAGCAGATCCTTCGCTTCGTTCAGAATGACACGAGCAGGTTCATTTGGCGACGGGACGCAACGCGTCATGCAACGCCGAGGCGAGTTGCGATCGCTCGTATGGTTTGGCGACTAAGTCTGCATCGAGAGATCCCCTCGCGCGATCGGAGGCGTCGTCCGAGTATCCACTCATGTAAACCACGGGAAGTCCGGGGCGCCGCGCACGCACTTCGGCGGCGAGCTGTCGGCCGCTCATTCCGTCGGGCATGACGATGTCGGTCAGCAGCACATCGATTGGTTCTCCGCGGCTCACGATCGTCAACGCCGCGGGCCCGTTCTCGGCGCTGACGACGCGATAGCCAAGCTCCTCGAGGAGACGTTTCGCAAGCGCCAACAACGCCGGCTCGTCCTCGACGAGCAGGATCGTCTCACCGTTGCCGCGCGCGAGCTGCGCCGGTTCGTGCTCCACTGATGTCGGCCGCGCGTCGCGCGCCTCGGGGAAATACAACTTGATCGTCGTTCCACGTCCAACCCGGCTCTCGACTCGCACCAGGCCGCCCGATTGTTTGACGAAACCGTACACCATGCTGAGCCCCAGCCCGGTGCCGCGGCCGACGTCTTTCGTCGTGAAGAAGGGCTCGAACAAATGCGAGAGATGCTCGTCGGGAATTCCAGTGCCCGTGTCGCTCACGCTCATGAGGACGTACGATCCTGGGACGACTTCGGCATTCGTGCGCGCATCCTGCTCGTCGAATGCCACACGCATGAGCGCGATGGTGATCGCGCCGCCGTTGGGCATGGCATCGCGCGCATTGATGCACAGATTGAGTAGCGCACTCTCGGCGCCGACTGGATCGACTGTAGCGAGGAAGGGCCGATCGCCCGGAACGATTGTCGAGTCCAGCGTCACATCCTCGCCGAGCACTCGATCGAGCATCGGCTTCGACTCGCGGACCATGTCTTCGAGGTCGACGGTGCGTGGCTGTAGCGGCTGTCGTCGGGCGAACGCGAGCAATTGTCGAACGAGCGCGGCGCCGCGCGCCGCGGCCCGCTCGATCTGCGACACTGATTCTTCGGTGGCCTCGATCGAATCACGTCCCAGCCCGTCCTTGATCAGCATCACGTTGCCGAGGATGACGGTAAGCAGGTTGTTGAAGTCGTGGGCAACGCCACCAGTCAGCCGGCCGATGGACTCGAGACGCTGGGAGCGACTGAGCGTTTCTTGCGCCGCGGCGCGCGTGTCCATCTCGCGAAAGATCAGAAAGAGAATCGTGGCGAGTGCAGCGGCGATGAGCGCTCCCACCCCAATGGAGATCGCACGATCTCGACGCCACTCCCCGAGTAGGTCGTCTTCGGCAAGCGAGACGGCAACGATGAGATCGCGGTCGGGAAGCGCACGAAAAACCGTGCGGAACACGGGCCCACTGGGGTCGGCTCGGCCGACGAAGACGCCGTTTCCGCCGACGCGCCGCGCGGCCTCGAACAGCGGTTGCGTCGTCGCGACCTGCCCAATCGGATTCTGCCCCGAGGGCTCGCGGAAAACGATGAAGCCGTCGCGATGAAAGACGGTGACCATTCCGCGCGTGCCGACGTCGGCTGAGCGAAACACCTCGCGCAGCTCGTCGGGGATGAACGTCGCAACAATGATTCCTCGGAACGCCCCCTCCGGCGACGAGAGGCGGCGGCCGAGTGGAATCATGTATTCCAGCTTGCCGGCGACGGTTCTGAACGGTGTGTCGGCAACGAGATCATCTGTGTTGTCTGATGCGAGGCGACGAAACACGTATTGGTCGCGGCGCGATTGCCCGAGAATCGCTGGCTGCGTGGAATGGCGAATGATGCCGCTGCTGTCGACGACGGTGATCGATCCCGTCGCGGTCAGCGCGGTACGCGCGGACATGAGCGCGGGAGCCCAGTCGGATTCGGGCGCACCGGGCCCGCCGATGCGCCGACTGTGCAACGCGAGTTGACGAAGTGACGCGTCGACGGCGGCGAAGGTCTGCCTGAGGTATCCCGCCAGTATGACCGCGAGGTTTGCGGCTCGCCGCTCACCCAAGTCGAGCAGCTGGCCGCGTCGCGATCGCAAATCGACGACGCGCGCCGCGACGATCATCGCCAATGCCAGCGTCGCGGCGAGGCCCACCGCCAACTTGAATCCGCGGCGCGATGGATTGAACAGAGCACCCCTCCCGAGTTGCACGGCGCGTCCAGAGTATAGTGCGCCAACCGCTGACTTGTCATCCCAGTATTGTTGCGGGCCATCGCGCCCTGGTGCGCGCCAGCGTATGATCCAGTACGACGACGGCGTTGATTCTCTACCTCACACGCTCAGCATTTGCACGACATGATGATTTCGGAACGGGCCGTCTCCGACACGGCACGCCGGCGCATACTGGTCGCCGATGACAATGCGGAGATGCGGGTGTTCATCCGCCGGCTGCTGTCGGATCGGTATGAGGTCGAAGTCGTCGCCAACGGTCGTGAGGCACTCGACGCCGCCCGGCGTGATCGGCCAGAATTGCTGATCACCGATCTCGTGATGCCGCAGCTCGACGGATTCGGGTTGCTCAAAGCGATTCGTGCGGACGCCGCGCTGCGCACGCTGCCGGCGATCGTGCTGACCGAGCGCGGCGAGGTCGATTCGCGCGTCGAAGGATTGGAAGCGGGCGCCGACGACTACCTCGTCAAGCCGTTCAGTCCCCGAGAGTTGCTCGCGCGCGTGCGCCGGAGTCTCGAACTCGCGCACATGCGCGAAGAGGTGGAGCGCGCGACGGGACGCGAAGAAGCGCTTCGGGAAGCGAATCGGCGGAAAGACGATTTTCTCTCGATGCTCGCGCACGAGCTTCGCAATCCGCTCGCCCCACTGGGGTATGGCGTGCACTTGCTCGGACTGCCGTCGATCAGTCCTGATGTGCTCGCCCGCACGCGCGACATGTTGGAGCGCCAGGTGCAGCATATGTCGCGCATCGTCGACGATCTGCTCGACGTTTCGCGAATCACCAGCGGCAAGTTGTCGATCGTGCGCGAGCGGCTCGATCTCGCGCGGCTGGTGCGCCAAGCGGTCGAGGATCGTCGTGGGACGATGGAGGCGGACGGCCTGACCATCGACGCGAATTTGCCGAGCCAATCGGTGTGGGTGATGGGAGACGCGACGCGTCTGACGCAATCGATCGACAATCTGCTCGACAACGCGCGGAAGTTCACGCCGGCAGGTGGTCACGTACGCGTCCGGATCACACGCGATGCGGAAACTGGACAGGCGGTCCTGGTGATTGGCGACGACGGGATCGGCATCGAGCCGTCATTGCTGCCGCACATCTTCGACGTCTTTGCGCAAGCGGAACAATCGTTGGAGCGGACGCACGGTGGACTCGGACTTGGGCTCGCGGTCACGAAGGGGCTGATCGAGCTGCATGGAGGGACGATCAGTGCCTCCAGCGCCGGCAAAGGTCACGGTGCCGAGTTCACCATACGAGTTCCGTCCGAGGCGGAACCGGCGGTCATCGCGCATGTGGTCTTCGATGCGCCCCAGGCGCCGGCGCCGTTGCGCGTGTTGATCGTCGAGGACAATGTCGATGCGGCGGATATTTTGCGAACGTTGCTGGAGCACCACGGGTATCAAGTGTCGGTCGCGTACACTGGTCCAGCGGGAGTGACCGCGGCGAAATCGGAACATCCTGACGTGGTGCTGTGCGACATTGGGCTTCCAGGAATGGACGGTTACGCGGTTGCCGACGCGCTGCGACAGAATCCTGAAACGGGCGCGGCACGTTTGATTGCGGTGACGGGATATGGCCGTGAGGCGGATCGGCAACGGGCGTTGCAATCAGGCTTCGATCTGCACCTGGTAAAGCCGGTGAACGCGCAGCAGTTGCTCGGTCATCTCGTCGCCGTGCGATGAACCTTTGATCACAACCTCGATGACATTATGAAGATTCTCACAACATTGTTCGTCGGCGCGTCCGCCGCGCTCGGCCTGTCTCAGATTGCGAATGCACAGTCGGCCGTGCCGCGTGGCGAGCCGGTCGCCGGCATGTCGTGCGACGCCATGGAAGGCTCGCGGATCCACATCCATCAGCATCTCGTGATCTTCGATCACGGGAAACAGGTTGCGATTCCGCCGAACGTCGGACAGCCGGCCGAGCAGCGTTGCATCTACTGGGTGCATACGCACACGCCGGACGGAATCATTCACATCGAGGCGCCGCAGTTTCGCTCCTTCACGCTCGGCGATTTCTTCGCGGTGTGGGGTGAGCCGCTGAGCCGGACGCAGGCGTCATCGGCGCGGGCGGCAAAGGGTCAGGCGCTTCACGTGTGGGTGAACGGCAACCGGTTCAATGGCGATCCGCGTACGATTCCGCTTGCCGCGCACACCGACATCGTGATCGAGGCTGGTCCGCCGTTCCCGAAGCCTCCGCGCTTCACGACATGGGGGACGCTGTAGTCGCAGTTCGCGTCGCCGTCCCATCTCGGGTCTTAGACCTCCAATGAGCCGCCATCACCTCATGCAACTATCTCAATCACGATTCACGGGCTTTGCCGCGATCTGCGCACTGCTGCTCGGGGCCTCGCCGCTCGCGGCACAACACAAGGCCGGTTCGGCGCAGGTAGTGCCGCCGCTCGCGGCGGGCTGGTGGAACGTCGTCACGGTGCTCGCCGACGACAGTCTTCGAGGTCGCGCGACGGGCACGGAGGACTATCTCAAAGCCGCGAAATACGTCGCACAGGAATTTCAGAAAGCCGGGCTGACGCCGGCGGGAACCGACGGCTATTTCCAGACGGCGCACCTCTCGACCGCGCGCCTCGTTCCCGAACATTCAGGAATCGCGCTCGTCACGAACGGGGTCGCCGACACGCTCAAGCTCGGAACCGACGCATCGATCATGTTGAGCACGACCACCGTGCCGCGCGCCGAAGGACCAATGGTCTTCGTCGGTTACGGATTGCACTTCCCCGGCGTGCGCGACGACCTCGGCAACACGAGCGTGCGTGGCAAAGTCGCGGTCTATCTCAATCGATTGCCGTCCGGACTCAACGCGACCATCATGGCGCATTCGCGCTCAGGTCGATGGGAAGCGTTGCGCGCGGCCGGCGCGATTGCCGCAATCGCGATCACCGAGCCGCCTGCTGCCGGTGGTCGAGGCGGACGCGGCGGCGCCGCCGCTGGTCCGCGCCCCGCAAATGGACTCGCTGACGATCCAACTGGCGGTGGCGTGATGATCACCGTTCCCGATTCCGCCGCCGCGCGACTCTTCGCCGGTTCTGCTCACACGTACGCGGAGCTCGTCTCGCTCGCGAATAAAGACAGCGCCGCAGTGCTTCCGACATTCGCGCTCGTTCCGTCGCTCGACGTCTGGACCGAGCTCGTGAAGACACCGCTCGAAGCACCGAACGTGCTGGGCATGTTGCGCGGCTCCGATCCCGCGCTGCGCGATCAGTACGTGATCGTCAGCGCGCATCTCGATCACCTGGGCATCGGTCG
>JAICYT010000104.1 GCA_025934075.1 Gemmatimonadaceae bacterium | reverse complement strand
GCTCCTTCGCGCTCGAGCGCGGCGTGCTGCTGCGTCCACTTGGCGACACGGTGTATCTGCTTCCGCCGTATTGCTCGACTAGCGAAGATCTCGAGCGCGCCTATGACGTGATTGCCGAGTTTACCGACGGAAGATGATTCGTATCGGCATCACGGGAACGGACACTGGCGTTGGCAAGACGGTCGTCGCCCAGGCGTTGGCGGCTGGGTTTCGGCGGCGAGAGTTGTGCGTCGTCGCGATGAAGCCGATCGAGACAGGCGTTTCGTTCGACAGCCCCGAGCGAGATGGAGCGTTGTTGGCGCGCGCGGCCGGAGCGTCTCGGCCGCTGTCGCTGGTTGCGCCAATCACGCTTGCCCAGCCCCTGGCACCTTTGGTTGCCGCGCGAGAATCCGGAATGACAATCGACATTGCTGCACTCGACGCATCCGTCAGACAAGCAAGTGAAGGTGCGGACGCGCTCATCGTCGAAGGAGCGGGCGGTCTCCTCGTTCCGGTTGCCGACGGAGTTTCATTCGATGGATTGTTCGCCCGCTGGTCCCTTGATCTCGTCATCGTCGCGAGCAATCGCCTGGGCGTCGTCAATCACACTCGGCTCACGATCGCCGCCGCGCGCACTGCGGGTCTGCGCATCCGCTGCGTCGTCCTCAACAATCTCACGCCTCAACCGCTCGACACCTCTGTCGCCGGCAACGCTGGGCTCATCGCCGAGCTCGAGAACGTTGCCGTGATCGAACTGCCGTGGCTCGCGAGCCCTCGCGATCTCACTCACGCCGCAACGCAGGCCGACGAGTGTGGATTGATATCACTGCTGTTGTCGCCGTGATATCTGTCGATCCGTACCAAAGGCAATCGCGTTCAAAACTGCTGATGCCAAATAGTCGGGCGTCACCCAAGCGCCAGCTAGCTTTCGCCTTGCCGAGGATGGCAGAGCTCAAGCGTCGAATACCGCGCCGACCAACGTCGAAACATCTCAATGCCTAACTGGACCACGCTTGCTGACCAAGCCCTCGCCGGCGACCTGATCTCCCGCGACGACGCCCGCTCCCTCCTCGACGCACCCGACGAGCTCCTGCTCGACCAACTCGCGGCGGCGTATCGCGTGCGTCGTCACTATTTCGGCAACCGCGTTCGGTTGCACTTCCTGCTCAACGCGCAGAGCGGACTTTGTCCCGAAGACTGCCACTACTGCTCGCAGTCTGCGGTCTCCGCGGCCGAGATCGAGAAGTACCCGTTCATGGCGCGCGAAAAGATTTTGGCGGCTGCCGAACGTGCGGCGAGCCTGAACGTCGGCACCTTCTGCATGGTCATTTCCGGTCGCGCGCCAGGAGAGCGGGTCTTCCAGAAAGTCCTCGACGCCGTGAAAGAGGTGAAGACCCGACACGACATGCACGTCTGCGCATGCCTCGGACTGCTCACCGAAGATCACGTGCGACGCCTCGAGGCGGCCGGCGTCGACCAGGTCAATCACAATCTCAATAGCTCGCCGCGCTTTCATCAGGAGATCGTCACGACGCATCGCTTCGAGGACCGCGTCGCGACCGTCGAGAACGTCGGCCGCTCAGGGATGAAGACCTGCTCCGGCGGCATCATCGGCATGGGCGAAAGCGACGATGACGTCATCGACCTCGCGCTGTCATTGCGCGAGCTCGGCGTGCGGAGTGTGCCGGTGAACTTCCTCATTCCAATCCCCGGAACTCCCTTCGAGGACCGTGGCGCGCTCGACCCGCGTCGCTGCCTGCGCGTGCTCTGTCTCTACCGTTTCATTCTCCCGTCACAGGAGATTCGCATCGCGGGCGGACGCGAGGTCAATCTGCGCTCGATGCAGCCCCTCGGTCTTTATGCCGCCAACTCGATCTTCATCGGAGATTACCTGACAACGCCAGGCCAGACCGCGCGCGCCGACTACGAGATGATTCGCGACGCCGGATTCGTCCTCGAGGCGCCCGACGGCTCGGCACTCGACGCCAGTCGGCTCGACGTATTGCTCGACGAGGTACGACAGCCAGCTTAGCCGCAAGTCAGATCAGCGGTAACGCCCGCCGATTCGTCTCGCCGTCGCGCACCGTGTAGCCGGCCACGGCGATGGCGTCGCGAAGCTGATCCACCGTCACTCGGCCGTCGTGCTCGATCTCAATCGCGCCGATGCTCACGTCGGCCCGCGTGATGCCTTCCAAAGCGGTCAGCGCCGTGAACACCGCGCGCACGCAGTTCTGGCAGTTCATTCCGGCGATACGTGCACGGGTGATCATGCGCGAAAGATAGTGCGATGATAGTTTCCGTCGCATGAACATCGCCTTCCTCGGACTGGGCGCGATCGGACGCCCAATGGCGACGCGGATTGCCGCCGCCAAGCTGCCACTCACAGTCTGGAATCGCACAGCGGAGCGCGCCGCGGATTTCGCCCGGACATCCGGAGCGCGCCACGCGGCTACACCCGCCGACGCGGCCCGCGATGCCGACGTCATCGTCACCTGCCTGTCCACGTCGCCCGACGTTTACTCGCTGTTGGACGGACCCGACGGACTCCTCGCCGGAATGAAACGCGGATCGACGCTCGTGGATTGTACGTCGGGCGACCCCGGGACATCGCGCCGCATTGCACAGCGATTGTCTGAAGCCGGCGCCACCTTCATCGACGCACCGGTGAGCGGCGGCGTGACCGGCGCTGAGAAGGGGACACTGACGATCATGGTCGGCGGAGATGCCGCCGTCCTCGATCGAGTGCGGCCGGTACTCGAGACGTTCGGCCAAAAGATCGTCCATTGTGGCGATGTCGGCGCGGGCGACACAGTAAAGGCGGTGAACCAGGCGTTCCTCGCGATCCACTTGCTGTCGGCCGCCGAAGGCCTGGCGACGCTCGTGAAAGAAGGCGTCGATCCGACCAAAGCGCTCGAGGTCATCAACGCTTCGAGCGGGCGATCGAACTCCTCGATGAATCTGATTCCTGAACGCGTGCTCACGCGCGCGTTCCCGCGCACATTTCGCTTAGCGCTCCTTGAAAAGGACATCGGTATCGCGGCGGACATGGCGCGAGAGAATCGCGTCCCGGCGCCGGTCACCCAACTGACCGCCGACGTCTTCAGAATCGCTCGCGGTGAGCTCGGCGAGATTGCCGATCATGTCGAGATCGTGAAGCTGGTCGAACAATGGGCGGGGGTGGAGATCGCATGACGACGACGTTGGCACCAGGCGCTTCCTACGTAGCGACGGTCGAAGGTATTCGCACTCATTTCCCCGCGCTCGAGCGGATGCACAACGGCAATCCAGTCGCGTACTTCGATGGGCCGGGAGGAACGCAGGTCCCGCGCTCCGTCGTCGACGCAATGGACGACTATCTCTTCCATCATAACGCCAACACGCACTGGCGGTACCCGACGAGCGAAGAGACGGACGCTCTCATCGCGCGCGCGCGCGAAGCGCTCGCCGACTTCGTGAATGGTCGGCCCGACGAGATCGTGTTCGGCCAGAACATGACCACGCTCACCTTTCACCTCGCGCGATCTCTCGGTCGCCAGTGGGGAAAGGGCGATGAGGTCGTCGTCACCGAGCTCGAGCACCACGGCAATGTCGCGCCGTGGCGCGCGTTGGAAAAGGATCGCGGCGTCACGGTGCGCATGGTGAAGATGCGTACCGAGGACGGTCGTCTCGATTGGAGCGATCTCGAAGCGTCGATCACGCCGCGCACCAAGCTCCTCGCGATCGGCGCGGCGTCGAACGCGCTTGGCACCATCACCGACGTCGCGCGCGCTACGCAATTGGCGCACGCGGTCGGCGCCCTCGTCTTCGTCGACGCGGTGCACTATGCGCCGCACGTTCTCGTCGACGTCCAACAGATCGGCTGCGATTTCCTCGCCTGCTCGGCATACAAGTTCTATGGGCCACACATTGGCGTGCTGTGGGGAAAGCGCGCGTTGATCGAATCGCTCGATGCTCCACGCCTGGAACCCGCGCCGCAGGAATCGCCGGAGCGTCTCGAGACCGGCACGCAGAATCACGAAGGCATCGTCGGCGCCGCGGCGGCGGTCGACTTCCTCGTGTCGCTATCGCCCGAGCACCGCGAGCATACGCGTCGAGAATCGCTGTCAGCAACGTTCGGCGCGCTGCATGCTCGCGGGATGTCGCTGATCGAGAAGCTCTGGAATTCGTTGGGGGAGATCGACGGGCTCAGACTCCACGGTCCCAAGCCCGGTACGCCGCGGACTCCGACCCTCTCGTTCACGATTTCCGGCGTCAAGACCGACGACATCGCGATCGCGCTCGCCAAGCGCGGCCTTTTTGTATCGAACGGCGATTTCTACGCAGCCACGGTCGTCGAACGGCTTGGGTTGGTGCCGGACGGGTTGCTTCGTGTGGGGTGCAGCTGCTACACGAGCGAACGCGAAGTGGATCGACTCATCGAAGGCGTGAGGGAATTCAGAGTCCGTTAACGGTCGGGGATCCGACGCTCGCTGTCCTTCGCGCCATCGCGGATTCCGTCGACGCCGCGCTGCTCCGTCGGCGGCTCAGCCTTTCTTCCTCGAGACGAGCGTCTTCTCGAGCCCGGGCATGTAGACGTCGTAGATCGAGCCCGGGTTCCACATCACCCAGCCGTCGTAACCCGAATCGTACACGGCCTGCTTCTCGGCTTTGAGCTGCTCCGCGCCGTATTCTGGTTTGCCGAGCGTGAACGCTTGCAGCCACGGCCGAATGTGTTCCGGTTCGGTGATGCCGAGTTTCTGGTCTCGCTCGCGCGCACGCGAGATGGACGTATGGATCACCTTGTACGGTTCGGCGTTCGGATTTGCGATTCCCAATTCGCCGTGCGGATAATGCGACGGATACACCATCGGCAGCACGACGTCGACGTTCGGTGAGATCTTCTCCCAATACTGACCGACCTCGAGCGGACCGCCGACCGTCGTCACCAGGCCGAAGATGTCCGCGGTCGAGCGCACGCCGATTTTGTTGAGTCGCGTCTTCGCTTCCTTTAGATAGGCCGCAAGCGCGTCGGGCTTCGACATCTCATTCGCGTCCGGGAAAACTTGCTTCGGAAGGCTGGGATAAGGCTCGGGGAAGCGAATGTAGTCGAATTGAATTTCCCCGAAGCCCATCTTCGCCAATTCTTCCGCCACACCGATGTTGTAGTCCCAAAGCTCGCGGTGATACGGATTCACCCACGCGAGCCCCTTCTTGTCACGCCACACCGAGCCATCGGTCTTGCGAATCGTCCATTCGGGATGCACGCGCGCCGTGACTGAATCCTTGAACACCACGATGCGCGCGATCGCAAAGATCTTGTGCGCCTTGAGCGTGTCGAGCAGCGCCGAGACCTTGGCGACGGTGGCGTGTCCGGCGTTCTTGGCGAACTCCGGATTCGCGCTCTTGTAATTCAGCCCGAATTCGTCCTTCATGTCGATGACGAACGCATTGATCTCGGTCGAGTCCGCGGCAGCGATCAGCTTGGCCATGCGTCGCTTGCTCTGCGACGCCCAGCGGTTTACGTACAGCGCGCGAACGACTTTGGGGCCGGTGACGGTATCGCTGGCGTGACTCTCGACCGGAACGGTGCCAGCGGCCTGTCCCGAGGGAGCAGCTTGTTGGTCCGCGTGCTCCGCGGCAGCGCTGCACGCGGCCAGCAATGCCAATGGCAAGACGGCGAGGGAGACAAACGCAAACAGAGAGCGGCGCATGATGGGTCGAGGTGGGTTGCGAATAATCTAGCCGCGATACGAGACAGGCTCGCTAAGACGATTCATCTATTGTGCAGTATATTTGCCACGATGCTCCCGCCTCGCCTCGCCTCGCGTTGGCTTGCCGTCTTGATTGCGTCCGTCTCCATCGCGGCATGCGGCAGGCCCGGTCTCGATCCTCGGTCAGGCCCGCCGGGCAGCGAGTTTCTGCTCAGCAACGCAGACTCGACGTTTTGGATCACGACGGCCGGCGGCAAAGCGCACACGCGAGGTGCGCCCCTGCTGTTGGCCCACTACGGTGGCCGTTTCTATGAACTCTATACCGCCGACGATGACTTCTCATATGAGAATGCACTTCTCGTTGGCGAACGTCTCTATCGCCGCGACCTGCTGACCGGCGACAGCGCCGTCGTCTTCGCCGATACTACTGTAGTGCGCGTTGCCGACGCGTATGCCCGTTCCCACCCCGATGAACAGCCACTGGCGCCCAACGAAGAGGGCGATGCTGACCCCGCGACCTCGGCGACTGCTGAGGTCGATGTCCTCGACGTGTTTGGTCCGTACCTCTCGTACGAGTACCATGTCGACATGGATCTGCCCGGCCGTCCATCCTGGCATTCCATCCGCCGAGGCGTGCTCGACCTTCGATCCGGAAGGCCGTCGAGCGTATCCGATCTCTTCGGTACGAACATCGCGCGCGAGATAGAATCGAGCGGCAAGCGCGCGTACGAGGCGCAACGCGACTCCGCGCTACGTGCGAGCGCCGACCTCGGGCCCGATGTGCGTCGTGCCGCGGCTGCGTTGAAGCACCTCCACTTCGACGAGCGGAGCTTCGTACTAGCCGACGTCGACGGTCAACCCGCGGTGAGCTTCGGCGTGCCCGGACGAGGTGAAGGACCAACCGGTCAGCTCATCCAGCTCGAGCCGATCAAAGCTGGTTCCGCGCTTCCGGCCTGGTGGCCTGGAATTCGGGCAAGCGTTCCCACCACCGACGACCAAGGAAACGATCGATGGGAGGGCGCTGGGTACCAGGTCGTTGCCCGCTATGACACAACCGGTGAGACCGCCCGCGTCTCGATTGCCGACTCGGCCCGGCGCGAATGGCCGATCGCCACGATCAGCGCGCCATTGCGTCGCGTCGATTGGCTGGATCGGCCGGTGGTGCGCGATGCCGATCGGCGAGCGCTTGCTCACGCATTCAACGAAGCAGCAGCCTATGGCGAAGCGACCCGTGTCGCGGTTGGCGCAGGGCGGCGCGCATCGCCAATTCTTTCTCTCGTCACCCGCTCCGGCACTCCCCATGCGTCAATCCAAACGCGTCAGCGAAAGTCAGCACGAGACGTCCGAGCTCATGATGCCCGAGCATGCCAACAACCTCGGTCACGTGTTCGGCGGCGTGATTCTTTCGATGATGGACAAGTGCGCTGCGATCGCGGCGCTTCGTCACAGCCGAACGAACGTCGTCACGGCGTCGATCGACCGCGTCGATTTTCGCGAACCGATTCATCTGGGCGACCTGGTGGTCATGCAGGCGAGCGTCAACTACGTGGGGCGAAGCTCGATGGAAGTCGGTGTGCGCGTCGAGGCGGAAGACCTGATGACCGGCAACCGTCGGCACACAAACTCGTGCTATTTGACGTTCGTTGCCGTTGATCGAAACGGTCGTCCCATCGAAGTCCCCGAGTTGATTCCCGAGACCGAAGATGAGCTGCGCCGCGCCGCAGCGGCCATTCAACGTCGGCGGCGTCGGCTCGAAGAACGAGAAGCGGAGGAACAGGGACGAAATGACGGCGTCTGAATTGGGGTCAGACTCCATTTCGCGCAAATGGGGTCAGACTCCATTTCTTTCGACCCGACTCACTCCATCACCGTGTATTTTTCGAGTATGCAGCTCTTTACCGTCGATCAAGCGAACCGCACACTTCCCCTGGTTCGGAAGATCGTCGAGGACGTCGTGCAGCAGCATCGCCGCTGGCGCGAGACGATCCTCGAGCTCGATCTCGTCGCGTCGACCGCACGTGCCGACGCGCCGCACGAGCGTGGCGAAGAGCTCGAGCGCCAGGCCCTTGCACTCGCCAAAGAGCTCGATGGTTACCATCGCGAGCTCGAGGTGCTCGGCATCCAACTCAAGGATCCACGCTTGGGTCTCGTCGATTTCCCGAGTGAAACCGGCGGCCGGCACGTGCTCCTCTGCTGGCGCCTTGGCGAACCCGAGGTCCAGTACTGGCACGAGGTCGACGCAGGGTATGCCGGCCGACAGCCGCTGTCGCCGGAGCTGGTCGGCTAGATTGCGTCCATGAAATCCTGGCGCTCTTCCGACGGCATCGATTGGGTCGTCGACGTTGACCTCCCCGGCTCGAGCAACGCGATGGTGATCTTTCGCCATCCAGACGGCGCGAGCGCACGGCTCGATCGCTACAACTGGTTCATCAGCAACGGCCCCGAAGCGCGAAGCGTGACGTCGCACCTGTCCAAGTCGAAGGTGCTCGAGTCGCTGGACGATTTGGCGCTCGCGCGGTTGTATCGGCGCTCAATGCGCATCTCGCGCCCAGACCCGCTGCTCCCATCCGTCGCGTCGAACGGCTGACTAGAGCAAAGCAAGGAAGCCCTTCAAAATGAAGGCGAGCCTCGAACGGCTCGCCTTTTTTCCGTTAGTGCCGTTCCCATCGCGTTCCTGTTCCTTGCTTTGTCATGGTCTACTCGGCGCAATGTCTTTCAGCGCCGGCGCCAACTCCTGTCGACCAAATGCCGTATCTCTGGAGACCGGAGTTTCAGGTTTCCGCGTCCGGGAACGGCACATCGAGCTCCGTTCCGTCTCGGCCGACGAGCGTTTCGGAAAACACACTTCGTGCCTCGCGATCGAGCTCCCCCGCGTCGCGAGAATAGCGCGCGGAAAAGTGCGTGAGCAACAATCGACGGACCCCGGCTTCACGCGCCACCTGCGCCGCCTCTCTCGCCGTCGAATGCCCTGTCTCCACCGCGCGCTCCGCCTCCTCATCGCCAAACGTCGCCTCGTGGATCAGCAAATCCGCACCGCGTGCGGCCTCGATCGTCGCCTCACACGGACGTGTGTCGCCCGTCACAACGACAGTCCGCCCCGGACGCTGCGGGCCGACGAGCACCGACGGCTCGATGACGCGACCGTCGTCTAGCGTCACAGCTTTACCGCGATGGATCTGTCCCCACAGCGGTCCTTCCGGAATCCCAAGCTCGCGCGCGAGATCCGGATTGAATCGTCCCTTGCGATCCTCCTCGACGAGCGCAAAGCCCAACGACGCCGAGCCGCGATGATCCACGGCGAAGGCGTTGATCGCGTATCCGGTCCGCGCCACGCTTTGCCCGGCCTCGACCTCCGCGATCTCCACCGGAAAGCTCATTCGCTCGAACCCGAATCCCTCGGCGCGTTTCAACACGCGCGTCGCGCCGCGCGGCCCCCACAGTCGCAGACGCTCCGTCCGACCCTGCAACGCCATCGTGCGCATCAAGCCGATCACGCCGAGTACGTGGTCGGTGTGCATGTGCGTGAAGAAGATGTCGTCGAGGGCAAAGCTGATTCCGTACCGCATCATCTGACGCTGCGTGCCTTCGCCGCAATCGAACATGAGCGTCTCGCCCTCGCGATGAATGGCGAGCGACGACACGTTGCGCTCGATGGTGGGACGCGAGGCCGATGTTCCAAGAAGACGAATGCTGAGCGACATGGCGGGGAATATAGTGCGAGCTTGGACTGCTTTTTGCGGCGCGTCCGGCGTATGCCGAAAACCACAAAAACGAAACGCTCGACGTCGCGACGACCCAAGCCGCCGTTCAAGGCGCAGCATCAGCAGCGGCCCGGCTTGGAGTCGAAGATGTCGCCCGAGCCTCGCTTCGAGGCGCCCGACTACAAAGGATCAGGAAAATTAGATGGACGCGTTGCCCTCATCACCGGAGGCGACTCGGGAATTGGACGCGCCGTCGCCGTCCTCTTCGCGCGCGAAGGTGCCGACGTCGCCATCGTCTATTTGCCCGAAGAGCAGACCGACGCCGAGGTGACCGAAAGCGCGGTTGTTGCCGAAGGACGCCGATGCTTGTTGATTCCTGGTGACGTACGCGAATCGAGATTCTGCGACGACGCAGTGCAGGCGACAGTCGATGCCTTCGGATGGATCGACATCTTGGTCAACAACGCCGCATATCAAAAGCATCAACAGTCGATCGACGACGTGACCGACGAGCAGTTCGAGCGGACGTTCCGCACGAACATCTTCGGCTACTTCTACATGGCGCGCGCCGCGGTAGAGCGGATGCAGCGCGGCAGCGCGATCATCAACACAGGGTCCGTCACCGGATTGGAGGGAAGCGGACAATTGCTCGACTACTCCGCGACCAAAGGCGCGATCCATGCCTTGACAAAGTCACTCGCACAGAATCTTGTCGACAAAGGAATTCGTGTGAACTGCGTGGCGCCCGGGCCGATCTGGACCCCGCTGAACGTTGCCGACAAGCCAGCGCCGAAGGCCGCGAAGCATGGGCACGATGTGCCGATGAAGCGACCCGGCCAACCAGAGGAGGTCGCACCCGCGTACGTCTTCTTTGCCTCGAACGCCGATTCGAGCTACATCACCGGCGAGGTACTGAGTTTGCTGGGAGGAGAGACAGCGGCAGGATAGATGTGTGGGCGAGACCCACGCGAATACACGCCGATGCACCATTTCGGCGCGCAGTTTGCACTCGTTTCCACTTTGGCCCGGGGGGGCCGGGAAACACACGACGTCGGAGCCCGCGCGCACGATTACGGAACGCGTATGTACGTGCGGGTGAGAAACGTCTTCGATCGGAGAGAGCCAACTCTTTAGGAGGAGCAGGATGCCGAATAGACCGGGCAACGACGATCGCATTACGGGCGGAGTTGGCGACCGCGGCGCGCAACGCGACGTCTCGGGCAGCAACACGCGGGGCAACGGATCGCAGCAAGGTGGATCCGGACAAGCACGCAGCCGGAGCAACCGAGGTTTCGCCTCGATGGATCGTGAGAAGCAACGCGAGATCGCGAGCAAAGGTGGACGTGCGGCCCACGCCAAGGGCACCGCGCACGAATTCGATTCTGGCGAAGCGCGCGACGCAGGTCGCAAAGGCGGCGTCGCCGTCAGTCGCAATCGCGAGCACATGGCGGCGATCGGACGGCGCGGCGGCGAAGCCCGCGGTCACTCACGCTCACGCTCGAACGCGCAGACCAACACCGCCGGTGAAGGAAATAGCCTCGAGGGAGATTTCCAGAACACGCGCGGTGGCATCAACGCCGATCGCCAAGTCGCGATCGACAGTCAGACCGAAGGCGTCAATGCCGACACGCAGGGCAACCGCGGTGGCAACACCTCACTCGGCGGCGAACGTCGTCCGCAGGGCGGAGAAGCGCCAAACCGCAACGAGACCTTCGGCAATACGTAAGCACTCGCACGAGCACGTGCACGGCAGGCGCCCGCCGGCGGCGGTGCCCTGAGACAGCTCGTTGACGCCCACCATGCACTCCGTGCGCTTGCGCATCGTGCGATGGGCGCGGCGAGCTGTTTTGTTTTCCGGGCGCTCCGCCGTCAATCAACCATTCAACACGCCATCGAACTTCGCGGCGTCGATGTTGCCGCCGCTCACGACGATCGCCGCCGGCGTCGCGATGCGCACATGCTCGAACAGCACCGCGCCCACTCCGCACGCCCCGGCTCCCTCGACGCGCTGATGCTCTGCCTCCCAGAGCCACGCGATCGCTCGCGCGATATCCGCTTCGCTCAACACGACCATCTCGTCGAGGCCATGTCGGCCAATGTCGAACGCTTCATCGTCGATCTGCCCAGCGAGACCATCGGCCAACGTTGGAAGACTCTCGATCTCGACGAGATGACCCGCAGCGAGTGAGCGCGACATTGCCGCCGTGTTCTCACTCTGTGCGCCGATGATCTTCACTTGCGGCGCAACCGCTCGCACGAGGCTCGCGCATCCGCCAAGCAATCCGCCGCCGCCGACGTTGACCACGAGCGTCGTGAGCCCTGGGATGTCGCCAAGGATCTCGAGCGCGACGGTTCCCTGTCCGGCGAGCAGCATCTCGCCCAAGCAGGGATTGATGAACGTCGCTCCGCGCTCCGCCGCGAATGCTTTGGCCGCGTCCATTGCCTTGTCGTAATCCGGCTGCGTCGTATCGATCGTCGCCCCGAGTGCGACGATGCCGTCCCGCTTGACTTGCGGCGCGTTCGAGGGAACGAAGATCGTTGCCGGCACGCCGAAGTGCTTCGCCGCGTAGGCGACGCCGAGTCCATGGTTGCCCGCCGACGACGCGACGACGCCGCGTTTCCGCGCGTCGGCCGACAGCGTCGACAGCACATTCAACGCACCGCGCAACTTGAACGAGCCGGTGGTCTGCTGGTTCTCCAGCTTGAGATAGACATCGCCGCCGGCGATCTCGCTGAGCGCACTGCTCTTGATGAGCGGCGTGCGCTTGACGAGCGGTCGTATTCGGTCGGCTGCGGCGAGGATTTCGGTTGGCTTTAGATCAGAGAACATGGTGGGGAGAATGTAGCGGCCTGGCGCGAGACGTTACCTCTCACGCCAGCAGGCGTCTTCTTGACGTATCACCAGTCGCTCTCTAGATTTACGTGAGTCGGGAGCGGCCCCGTGAATTGCGGGGCCTTTTCCATGCTGCGACGGCCGGCTTCAACCCTGCCGCCGCACGCAACGACGAAGCGGGGCTGTAGCTCAGCTGGGAGAGCGCTGCAATCGCACTGCAGAGGTCACCGGTTCGATCCCGGTCAGCTCCATTGCAGCATCGGGCACGAACACCGCTCCCCGCTGCGACAAGTTATAGGCACAGTTCTCGCCACGGAAGTTTTGCCCGCCGCTGTTCGGTAGGACGCAGAGTTCCAATGACGGCGCGCGAGGCAGCTCCGGCGAGACTGTCGCCCGAAACTTGAACGCCACGAGCATCCTCGTGGCGTTTTCTATTTCTGTCCCGGCTTTTCCGCCGGTGCTCCCTCCCCCTCAGCGCGCCAACGTCCGCCGAGGACCCGAGTGTCCGCCTGAAGTGCGGCGAATCCGTCGTGCAGGAAGCGGTCTTCCTCCATCTCGACCTTCTCGTTCAAATCTCCGACCGCGTGCGACGCGAGTGACCCGACGAAGCGCATGATCGCGCTCTCCTGAACGTCGAGCCGCGTTCGACGGACGAACACGGACTGCATCCCCGCGCTGTCACGCACGCCAATCCGAAACATCGAGCCCGCGCCCTCGAACGGGCGTCTGAGCGGCGCCCGCAGCAGACGCTCCGTGAGCAATGGCAAGTCCCAGCCAGGCTCCTTCTGCGCGATCACGGTCCATGAGCGATCGTGACCCGTGTTCGAGATCACGAAGCCCGTTACCAACTGGTGGAAGCCAACGGTGAACACCTTCACCTTGAGGGAGACGTCCGACGTCAGCACCAGGCTGTCGGGCCAGGGACGCGGCGCCCCGGCGAGATTGACGAGCTGTCCTTTGCTCACACGATAGCGAATCGTCATCGACCGATCGCGGCCGGCGACGTCGAACAACGGCATGCCGGATCGATCGGCCAGCGCAAAGTGATACTTCGCTGGACCGAGATACTTGTCCAAGTACGATGCGAGCGCCGGATACGTCGGGCGCATCAGCTCGGGATGAAAGCCGCCGCTCACCACGACACTCGTCGCACCGGCCGCACTCGGCGTCACGCGCAGCGAGTCGATCGAGAACCCGTGCCCAAAGGCGATCGTCGCGCGCGGAAATGCCGCGCGATAGTCGTCGCGCAGCTCCTTCTCGGTCCGTCCCTCGGCGGCACGAAACAGGGTCGATAAGAGAACGCTCACTTCCTCGGCGCTGATCGCGCCGATTCCAAGCTCGACGTTCGTGTCCCAGCGATAGACGGATGGCGAGAGAAGCTCGAGGGCGATGGTGTGGCGCGTGTCTCCCGGTCGAGCCGGTGGTGTGAGCGTCGGTCGCGGCTCGAGCCGATAGTGCCCGTTCGCCGCCGTGGTGCCGTTCACATAGAGTAGCCGCAACGCCGCCGACGGCCTGGCCTCCCAAACGACCGTGTCGTCGAAGATGCGTGACGGCACCAGCGCCGACTGCGCGAGCCGCACTCGCGCGGCGTCGTACTTTGGCGCGAGCTCGACTTGATTGAATCGCGTCGAGACGGCTTCGAACAGTTGATCCGCGTGCGTCTCGGCGAGCGCCGGACTCGGCCCGGCGCCGCGAAGCGTGTCGCTGCAGGCCAGCGCCCACGCGACGAGGACGGCCGCGCAGGCGATGCGGCAACCCTTGTTCAGCGCTGTTCGGAGCGAGATGTGCAAATGATGATTGCTGAGCGGGTTAGCGGTGTCGCTGGCGGGTGTGGCAAGTCGTTGGATGCAGTGCGCGCGGGGTTGATCGAGGTTGCTAACCGAACTATAATCAATGGGTTCCGCCGCGCGGGACACACCCCCAAAAAACATCGCTTGCCCCTTGGTGTAACTGGCAACACGCCTGACTCTGGATCATTCTGGTTGGAACGTGTTGCAAGCTGCGTAAGGGCGCGAGAGAGTGCGGCTTACGTCGCTATCAAGGACCGATGAGATTTGTAGGTGTACCTGTTTCTCCCTGAAGTTGGTTTAACCCATTGCCCCTTGGTGTAACTGGCAACACGCCTGACTCTAGCTGCACGACTGCTGGACACCTCGGCTGAAACGCCGTGAGTGAATGCCCTCAAAGTCGGCGAACCCTTGACTGGCAACGCCGAGCCAAGCCCGGAAACCGGGAAGGTGTAGAGACTGGATGGGGGCCGCCTGACCGCCGAGGCTGTGGCGAAGGCGAAGGCACAGTCCAGACCACGAACGCTTGAGATTTCGAGCGGCGGCGAAAGCCGAAGTGGTACGGGATCAGGAGAGTCCTGGTTCGATCCCAGGAGGGGCAACTAAGAGCGAGTCAACCGATGGGGTTGACTCGCTCTTCGTATGGGAATCCTCCCGATGCGCTCATGCGCGCGCATCTGTCCACAATCCAAGGCGGGTCGAGGTGGCCGACAATGCAGAATCG
>JAICYT010000032.1 GCA_025934075.1 Gemmatimonadaceae bacterium | reverse complement strand
TCGACGCGGCGTTCTTCACCATGAACGGCGTCATCAGCATCGCGTTCTTCATCTGTGTATTGCTCGAGCGGCTGCTGCATCCAATGGCTGCGATGTACGCGCTGCTGCACCTCCTCGGATGACCGACGGCCCGATCGTCGTCGCGATCACCGGAGCCTCGGGCGCGCCATACGCGGTGCGTCTGCTCGAGCAACTCGTCGCCGCCGAGCGTGGAGTGCAGTTGATCGTCTCGGGACACGGACTGCGTCTGCTGCAAACAGAGATGGCGATCGACTCGGTTGCGGCGCTGCGCACGCGTGTCGGTGCCGAGGCGTGGGATCGCCACGTCACCGTCTTCGATGACAGCGATCGCGGCGCCGGGCCTGCATCGGGATCGGCGCTCAATGCGGGCATGGTAATTTGCCCATGCTCGATGGGTACACTGTCCGCGATCGCGGTTGGTGCATCACGCTCACTCGTCGAGCGAGCGGCCGACGTCGCGCTCAAGGAGCGGCGCCCGTTGCTGTTGGTACAGCGCGAGACGCCGCTCAGCGCCATTCATCTCGAGAACATGCTGCGTGTGACCCGAGCCGGCGCCATCGTGATGCCGGCGTCGCCCGGGTTCTATCATCGACCGTCCAGCGTCGACGATCTCGTGAACTTCGTCGTCGCGCGTGTGCTCGACCATCTTGGAGTTCCACAGCGTCTCGTCGAGCGATGGGGAAGCGACGAAGCGGAATGAACGGCGATGTGTCAAGACTCATTGGATTGATCTCTGACACCCACGGACTCGTTCGTCCCGACGTGCACAACGCGTTGGCTGGCGTCGAGTTGATTCTTCACGCCGGCGACGTCGGTGGCGACGACATTCTGGACGAACTCCAGCTCATCGCGCCGGTGCACGCCGTCTACGGCAACACGGATCCTCCTGGCCAACCGCGCCTCACGGATTCGATCGAGATGACGGTTGGCGGCGTGCGCGTGCACGTGAGCCACGGACACGAAGTCGGCAGCCCGACTCCGGTCAAGTTACTCGCTCGCTACAGTGCAGACGTGATTGTGTATGGCCATACTCATAAGCAGTTGCTCACGAATGCCGATGGCCGGTGGGTGGTCAATCCCGGCGCGGCAGGCCCGCGACGCTTCGATCTCATGCCAAGCGTTGCCCGAATGACGATTCGGGGCCGCGATGTGGAGATCGAGATCGTCAGCTTGGCGTCATGAATTTGCCGTCCGCCGCGACAGCCGACGGGCGCTATACGATCTTGAAATGCGACATCGGATACAGGAAGTCCTCGCCTGAATCATCGACGATCCGATAAAATGAACCCTGTCCCTCGACGCCGAGCATCTCGTAAATCTTGCCGAGCGTCAGATCATGGCAGCCGCCAGGCTCGTCACAACCAGGGTAGACGAGCCAAGGCTTCGTGCTCACGCACTGAACGAGGGTCGCCGGTTGCCAGGTCGTTGCCATGAGCGCTCCGCAGGTGGCGTATGCGCGCGGGAATACGCGCCCGTCTCAGTATCGCAGAAGGCGCGCCAAATAGCCTTGGCGCCACCGACGTCCCGCGGCTTCGCGGCGGAACTCTAGGACGCCGCGGCGAGCGGAACCACTGTGCCGGCCGCGCTCGTTCGCTCGAGCTCCGATGGAAAGCGACGGAACCAAGACGATAAGAGCAACAATTCATCGATCTCATGCGTCGGGATCTGTCCGCTCAATGGCTCATTCGGCGAAAAGACATCCTCGATGAGATGAAACAACGCCGTCGCGTCGCTCGGGGTTTGCGGTACCGGCAACTCTCCGCGGACGCGTCCCCGACGAATGAGATAGATCCGGTCGGCGCCCTCATCGCCAGGCACCGTGTACACGAACGACAGCGTCTCGACGGCGAAGCGAAGTCGCGCGAACTGGCCGCGCAATGCTTCGAGACGCTTGAACTTGTCTCGGAGCGTCGCCGCGCGCTCGTACTCCAAACGCTCGCTCGCTGCTTCCATCTCGCTCCGAAGCTGCTCGATGGGGCCATCATCGGTGCCGTCGAGAAACGCGCGCGCGAGCGTCAGGCGCTCGTCATACTGCTGCACTGTGCACCCGCCGACGCAGGGACCGAGACACTTTTTGACCTCGAACCGAATGCAGCCCGGCGTGCGCGGGAAAAATTCGAACAGCTCGGGTTGATCCGCAAAGTTCATCCGCTGATCCGCGGAGCAATCGCGTAGGCCGAGCACATCGTTGAGCTCGCGCACGGCCTCACTGACACCCATCGCGCCCATGAACGGTCCGTAATAAATGGACGAATCGTCCTGACCCGGACCACGCACGACCACGAGCTTGGGCGCCGCACCCTTCGTGATCTTGATGAAGCAATAGTTCCGAGCGTCCCGCTTCATCGCGACGTTGAATCGCGGACGAAACCGCTTGATGAGCCGCAGTTCCTCGAGGAGCGCGGCAAACTCGCTCGGCGTGTACTCCCACTCGATGCGCTCAGCGTCTCGCACGATGCGCGCGCCTTTGTCTTCCGGAAACGCGCACCGGAAATAGCTGAGCAACCGAGTGCGAACGCGCTTCGACTTGCCGACGTAGACGACTTCACCGTCGCTCGCGATCATCCGATAGACGCCCGGTCTGTCCGTGGCGTTCTCACGAACGTGCGCCCGCATCGCGGCGATCTGCTCGTCGCTCGTCGGCGGGCGCATCGGCGCTACTTTTGACACCGCGCGCATAAAACGGTCATTCGTCCATCGATGGCATGAGTCCCGATCAAACGCGCGCCGCAGTGCGGACACGGATCTCCGGCATGGCCATACACGGCGAGGTGCTCGACGAAGCCCCCGCGCGCGCCGCTCGCGTCTCGATAGTCGCGAAAGCTCGTCCCGCGAAGCGCGATTGATTCGGTGAGGACACTGACGATCGCCTCACGTAGCGCCAGTCCTTCGCCCGCAGTCACGTTCCCGGCCTCACGCGACGGATCGATCCCCGCGCGCCAGAGCGCCTCGTTCGCGTAAATGTTGCCGATGCCGGCCACGATGCGCTGATCCATCAACACCTTTTTGATTGCCCGACGACGGCCCCGAAGAAGTACCGATAGATGCTCTCCGGTAAACGCCGGGTCAAGTGGCTCGACGCCGAGCGCGGTCGTTGCTTTTTCGAATCGGTCGGCGCTCATGAGCGCGACCGTTCCGAGTCGCCGAATGTCGCGATAATGTACCGACCGGCCGTCGTCGAGGTCGAGCGCTAGCGTCGAATAGCGACGCTCCTCTTCTGGCATGCTGCCGGCGTCGATCAAGAGTGCGCCGGTGAACCGCGGCTGCACGACCAGGCGATCTCCCGTCGACAGATCGATCACCACGAGCTTGGCGCGTCGCCAACTGCGTCCGATGATCGCGCCCGTGAGACGTCGGACCAATTCTGCCGCACGAACTTCGCGCAACACGTCGGGACGAGTGACGCGGACGCCGACGATACGGTGCCCAACTAGCTCGCGATCCAGATCGCGAGCAATCGTCTCAGTCTCCGGAAGCTCCGGCACGACGAGCGACTTCGCGCCAACCAATGTCCGCGCGGAACTGCTTGTTGTCGAAGGAAACCTTGCTCGCGAAATCACGGCTGTTGCGCTGTGCGTCATCGAGCGACTTGCCAAGTCCCGTGATGGCGAGCACGCGCCCGCCCGATGTGACGAGCTGGTTATTCGGAAGACGTCGCGTTCCTGCGTGAAACACGAGCACGCCCGCCGGCGGAGAAGGAATCGTGATCATGTCGCCGGTGCGCGGACGATCCGGATAACCTCCCGTCGCCACCACGGTGGTGACCGCGGATCGCGTCGCGTGGAATTCGACGGTATCGCGAATCGCTTCGTTGCGCGCGATCGCGAACATCGCTTCGCCGACGGACTCATTCGGCGCGATCACCGGCATGACCGCCTGCGTTTCCGGATCGCCGAATCGACAGTTGAACTCGACGACTTTCGGACCCGCATCTGTCAGCATCAAGCCGGCGTATAACAGACCCGTGAACGGCGTGCCACGTGCGCGCATTGCGCCGAGCGTCGGACGAATGACTCGGTCGACGATCGTCGTCATCAGCACAGCCGACTCGGCGATCGATACCGGACAGTAGGCGCCCATCCCGCCGGTGTTCGGTCCGCGATCTCCGTCAAGAAGTCGTTTGTGATCCTGCGCGGCCGGCAGCGCCACGACGCGTTCGCCGTCGGTCAATACGAAAACGGATAGCTCCTCACCCTCCATGAATTCTTCGACCAGAATCGTCGTGCCCGCATCGCCGAATGCGTTCTCCTGTAGCATAGAGGTGATCGCATCGTACGCCTCCGCGATAGTCTGGCAAATGATGACGCCCTTTCCCGCCGCGAGCCCAGAAGCCTTGACCACCACTGGCGTCCCCAGTTCATCGACCGCTCGACGCGCGGCCGAAACGTCGCGGCAGACCACGGCTCTCGCGGTTGGAATGCCAGCGCCAAGCATGAGGGTTTTCGAATAGGACTTGGACGTTTCCAGCATCGCCGCCGCGCGGGTCGGACCAAAGATCGGCAATCGGGCGGCGCGAAACGTGTCGACAACGCCGGCGGCCAGGGCGGCTTCGGGTCCGACCAGCGTCCAGTCTACCGACTCGGCGCGCGCCAGCTCGACGAGCGCGTCGACATTGGTCGTGGCCACATCGACACACCTTCCCAGCTCAGCGATTCCCGGATTTCCCGGCGCCGCGATCAGCTCCAGCTTTGGATTCTCTTGCCGCAGACGCCAAGCGAGCGCGTGTTCGCGCCCGCCACCGCCCACGAGCAAGACCTTCATCGATTACGCCACGCCGTGCTGACAGCGTCCTTCGCCCGACTCAGCCCTTCCTTGAACTGGTCGACCGTCTCGCGGGTCTTCTGACCGTAGTAGCCGGCCGCGTCGACGTAATCCTCGCCGAGCGGATGCTCAGGGTCGCTCTGCCCGCGACGGAGGTAATCGCCGGCCAGAATTTTGTCGTAGCCGCCGCCGCGCTGCCAGCGCAGCAGCTCCGATGCGCGCACCGTGTGCATGGGGTGTGTTCGCATTACGGTGTTCATGATTTTGAGCACCGTGTCCCATGCGTCACCGCCCGTCTCGTACTGCTCCGCCTGGCGAATGAATTCCTCGACGCGAAGGTCGTCGCCATAGTGCTTGCCACCGGCGAGCTTCATCTCGGTGCTCATCACGATGTTGAGATCTTGGACCGTGAGCAGCCCGGCGCGATCCGATGAGAATTCGCTCTTTCGGCTCCACTCGAGCAGCGCGAGCTGAAATGGGAGCAACGCCGCGGCGGCGAGGAAGGGCAGATTGCTGACGCCGAAGTACATGAGGATGACAGCGATCGTCGTGTACGTCGGATGGCCGCTCATGATGTGCCCGAGCTCGTGCCCGAGCACTGAGCGAAGCTCCTCTTCCTCGAGGACCTCGAGCAGTCCGGAATGAACGACGACGAACGGCTTGTCGAACCCAACGGCCATCGCGTTGGCGATCGGCGTCTGCGTCACGTAAAGCTCCGGGCGCTCGGGCCAGTCGAGCGTCTCCAACACTTCCGTCCACATCGCGTTCATCTTCGGTCGTTGGCCGGCCGTGACCTTGACCGAATCGCCCAGGAACAACTGCCGAATTCCGCGCTCGCCGAAGAAGCCGGCAACCTTGCGGACGATTTCGTCGAAGCCGGGAATGGCGCGCAAGGTATTGAGCGCGGCGCGATCGGCGGGATGCTCCCACGCGCGCGATGAGATTTGGACGAGCGGAACGCGATTGGCCATTGGAGTGCCGGGTTGTTGGTTTTCAGTCGCGACCTTCCGGGAGCGTGGCGCACCTCACGGTGCGACCGCGCGACCAATTCTCTACGACGAAACGCTGCCGATAGTGTCGCGGGCTCGCGCCGAGGTGCGCCCTGCGCCGCGCGCCACCTCACCTTGCATCCCCTCGAATGCCTGCTCCAAATCGCCCAACAAATCGCCAACGTCCTCGACGCCGCACGACAGACGAATCAGCCCGTCCGACAATCCCATCGCGGCCCGGCGCTCGGGAGGGACCGACGCATGCGTCATCCCCGCAGGCTGGCTGATCAACGATTCGACGCCGCCCAGGGATTCCGCCAAGGCAAATACGCGCACCCTGCCCAGCACATGCGCCGCGCGCTCCTTGGTCCCCAGCTCGACGCTGATCATTCCGCCAAAGCCCGACATCTGCCGCTTCGCGAGCTCGTGCTGCGGGTGCGTCGGCAAGCCGATGTAGTACACGTTTTCGGGCCCGACTCGCTCCGCCAGCCATTTTGCGATCTCGCGTCCGTTCGCATCGTGCTGGCGCATACGCAAGTGGAGCGTTTTTGTCCCACGGAGAGCGAGCCAAGCGTCGAACGGGCCGGCCACCGCCCCCGCGGCGTTGTGGATGAACTGAAGTCGCTCAGCTAGCCCGTCGTCGCGGACGACGGCACAGCCGCCGATCATGTCGCTGTGCCCGTTCACATACTTGGTCGTCGAGTGGTAAACGATGTCGGCACCGAGCTCGAGCGGTCGCTGGAAGTACGGTGACGCGAACGTATTGTCGACGATCAGGAGGCCGCCCGCGCGATGAACGATCTCAGCGACCGCCGCAATGTCCGTCAACCGCATGAGCGGGTTGCTCGGCGTCTCGACGAGAACAGCGCGCGTCGCGGGCGTCATTGCGTCGGCGACTCGTTGCGGATCTCGGGTATCGACGTAGGTGAACGACAGACCGAAGTGCTGCAGAATCTTATCGAACAGCCGGAACGTTCCCCCGTAGACGTTTTCGGCGCAGATGATGTGATCACCGGCCCGAAACAGCTTCATGATCGAATCGAGACATCCCATGCCGCTCGCGAAGGCAAAACCATGACGTCCGTTTTCCAGCGCGGCGACGTTTCGCTCGAACGCCTCTCGGGTGGGATTCTTTCCTCGGGCGTACTCGTACCCTTTGTTCTGGCCGAGCCCTTCCTGCACGTAGGTCGACGTCAGGTACACCGGAGTCATTATGGCTCCGGCGAGGGGTTCCGGGCGCTGGCCCGCATGGATCGCCTTGGTCCCAAATCCGGCGGCCAGATCCTCATCAAAGACGCGAGTCATACCGATACTCAGATGCTGGAGGTGTGGGCGGAAGATAACCGCCTGCCCCATGAGCCGTAACCGAACCGAATACCAATGACCGCACCCGCCGCCACAGCTCCTTGTTGCCTCATCGTCGACGACGAGCCTCGCCTGCGTCAGGTGATGGTTCATCTGATGCGCGGCGATGGGTTTCAATGCGTCGAGGCCGGCAATGGACTAGAGGCCCTCGAGCAGCTGACGAAGTACCCGGTCGCGCTCGTGCTCAGCGATCTTCGGATGCCGAAGATGGACGGGTTCGAGTTGCTGCGAGAGCTACGGACGCGCTACCCCGATATCGCGGTCGTCATGATCACGGCAGTCGCCGACGCCGAAATCGCGGTGAGCTGTCTCGCGATCGGCGCTTCCGACTATGTCGTCAAGCCGTACCAACTCGAGGATGTGCGCGCGCGCGTTGCGTCAGCGCTCGAGAAGCGCCGCCTCATTCTCGAGAACCGTGCGTATCGAGAGAGCCTGGAGGAACGTGTCTCCGTTCAGGCGCGCCGCCTCGAGGAGCTGTTCTTGGCGAGCGTGCAATCGCTCGCCGAAGCGCTCGAGCTCAAGGATCCGTATACTCGCGGACATTCCGTCCGTGTCAGCTACTACTCGACGATCATCGCTCGCGCGATGGGCCTCGACGGAGAGATGCTTCGCCAGATAGAGCTCGGCGGTCAGGTACACGACATCGGTAAGATCGGCGTGCGAGAGTCAGTGCTCAACAAAGAGGGACGGCTCACGCCCGAAGAGTACGAGCACATCATGACGCATCCAGTCCTTGGTTGGCGCATCTTGGCCCCGTTGCTCGGCGAGACGCCGCACGCGCTGAATATCGTCCGCTCGCATCACGAGCGATACGATGGACGCGGCGTCCCGGATGGACTGAAGGGCGACGCGATCCCGGTCGAGGCACGAATTGTCGCGGCAGCCGATGCCCTCGACGCAATGACGAGCGATCGGCCCTATCGTCCGTGCGAGATGTCGCTCGATGCGGTTGTCGAGGAGCTCGTCCGAAACAGCGCGACGCAGTTTGACCCCGAGGTCGTGCGGACGGTCGTCGCCTGCGTCGAGCGCGGAGAATTGCGGGTCTTCGCACGCACGGATGCCGTTCCGCTTGGCGTCAGGGCCTAACCGACAACGGGACGACATCGCCCGTGTCGGTTGTTCCGCGCCCATTACCTTTCCCACCACTCGAAGCTCTCGACGGAGGTGGGATGTCGCACGATGGGTTGATGGTCAGCGTATCAGGAATTCGGGGCCGCGTCGGAGAGGCTCTCACTCCCGAGGTGGTCGCGCGCTACGCCGCGGGTTTTGGGGCTTGGGCTTCCGCTCGAGGCACCGCACGGAGCGTCGTCGTTGGACGCGACAGCCGGGTATCCGGCCCGATGTTTCATCACGTCGTTTTGGCCGCGCTCCAATCCGTCGGCTGCCACGTGATCGACATCGGTCTCACCACGACGCCAACGTGCCAGTTGGCCGTCGAGCACCACCACGCCGCCGGCGGCTTGATGATTTCGGCGAGCCACAACCCAATCGAGTGGAACGCGCTCAAGTTCATCGGACCGACCGGGCTGTTTCTCGAGAATTCCGAGGGCGTCGAGATGCGCGGGCTGGTCGAGTCGGGAATTCCGCGCGCGCGCTGGGATCAGCTCGGACAGATCGAACCGGACGATGATGCGATTCGACGACACATCGATCGTGTGTTGGCGATACCCTACCTCGACGTCGAAGGAATTCGGCAACGCAAATTTCACGTCGCCCTCGACTGCGTGCGCGGTGCGGGCGCCGTCATCATGCCGTTGCTGCTCGAGCGTTTAGGCTGCCGTGTGACGGCGATCAATCTGGAGACCGATGGTCGTTTCCCACGCCCGCCGGAACCAATCGCCGAGAACCTGGAAGAGCTGGAACGACTCGTGCTTCGAGTGGGCGCGACGATCGGATTCGCCGTCGATCCGGACGTCGACCGGCTCGCCCTCGTTTCCGATGCGGGGAAGGCAATCGGCGAGGATTTCACCCTCGCGCTCGCGGCACGTGTGGTCCTGAGACACAAGCGCGGACCGGTGGTCACGAACCTTTCCACGAGCCGGATCGTCGAGGATGTGGCGAACGCGGCTGAAGTGCCCGTGATTCGCGCGCCGGTTGGCGAGGTGAACGTCGCGGTGCGGATGCGCGACGAGCATTCGCCCGTTGGAGGTGAAGGCAACGGCGGCGTCATCTTGTCGGAGGTTCACCTCGGGCGCGATGCGCCGGTGGGTGCCGCATTGCTGCTGCAGTTGCTGCATGAGGACGACAAATCGCTGTCGCAGATCGTGTCGGAGTTACCGCGCTACGCCATCGTAAAGGACAAGCTCGACCGGCCGAACACGAGCCTGGACACGGTGTACGAGGCGCTGCGCGCTGCGCTCCCGGGCGCGGCCGTTGATACGCAGGATGGACTGCGACTTTCATGGCCCGACCGCTGGGTTCATGTCCGTCCGTCCGGCACGGAACCAATCGTGCGAGTCATAGCTGAAGCCCCGACGAGCCGGGAAGCCCTCGAGCTCGTGCGCCGTTCGAGAATACCGTTGGACGCCCTCAGCGCGTAACACTCACGAAAGGTCGACACCATGTGCGGAATAGTCGGATACGTAGGACCGCGGGTCGCGACGCCAATGCTCATCGAGGGCCTCAAGCGCCTCGAGTATCGCGGGTACGACTCGGCCGGGATCGCCATGAGCAATGGCCACGGCCTCGAGACGAGAAAAGCCAAGGGCAAGATCTCGATGCTCGAAGGCTTGGTGAACGGCAATCCGATCCACGGCTCGGTCGGGATCGCGCACACGCGGTGGGCGACGCATGGAAAGCCGAACGAGTGCAATGCGCACCCGCAGGTCGACTGCACGAACACGATTGCCGTTGTCCACAATGGCATCATCGAGAACTTCAGCGCTTTGCGAAAGATGCTCCAGATGCAGGGGCACACGTTCAAGTCTGAGACCGACACCGAAGTGCTCGCGCATCTCATCGAGGCCGCGTTCGACGGCAAGCTCGAAGATGCGGTCATCGACGCGCTCGCGCTGGTCGAGGGCACCTACGGCATCGCGGTGTTGTCGAGCAAAGATCCGGACAAGATCGTGTGCGCTCGCAAGGGAAGCCCGTTGCTCATCGGACTCGGCGAAGGTGAGTACTTCGTCGCCAGCGACGCGGCGGCGATTCTCCAGCAAACGCGCCAGGTCGTCTATCTCGACGATGGCGAGATGGGTGTGCTCACGAAGGACGGCTACGAAGTCTTGGATCTCGATGCGCGCCGAGTGTCGAAGGGCGTGAGCCGAATCGATTGGTCGCTCGACGAGATCGAGAAGGGCGGCTTCGATCATTTCATGCTCAAGGAGATCTTCGAGCAGCCGCAGACCATTCAGAACACCATGCGCGGCCGGCTCGTCGTCGAAGAAGGGTTCTCGAAGCTGGGCGGCTTGAACCTCACGAAGGACGAGCTCAAGGCGATCGACCAAATCGTCATCACTGCGTGCGGGACGAGTTGGCACTCCGGACTGATCGGCGAGCTATACACCGAAGAGCTGGCGCGCATTCGTTGCGAAGTCGAGTACGCATCAGAGTTCCGTTATCGCAACCCCATTGTCACCGACACCACGTTGTGCGTCGTCATCTCGCAGTCGGGCGAGACCGCAGACACGTTGGCCGCGATGCGCGAGGCAAAGCGACGCGGTGCCAAGACGCTCGGTCTGGTGAATGTCGTTGGCTCGACGATCGCCCGCGAAGATGATGGTGGCATCTATCTCCACGCTGGCCCGGAGATCGGTGTCGCCTCGACGAAGGCGTTCACCAGCCAGGTGGCAGCGCTCGCGCTGCTCACGCTCAAGCTCGCGCGCTTGCGGAACATGTCGGTGGTGAAGGGCAGAGAAGTCGCGGAGGCGATGCTGGCGCTGCCAGCTCAAATCCAAAGCATTCTCGACCATGCGTCCGAGGTGGAAGAGATCGCCGAACGCTTCAAGGACGCGACGAACTTCTTGTACCTTGGTCGAGGCTATCAATTCCCGGTGGCGCTGGAAGGCGCGCTCAAGCTCAAGGAGATCAGCTACATCCATGCGGAAGGGTATCCCGCCGCCGAGATGAAGCATGGTCCGATCGCGCTCATCGATTCCGAGATGCCGGTCGTCTTCATTGCGCCGCACGATGCGGTGTTCGACAAGGTCGTGTCGAACATTCAGGAAGTGAAAGCACGCGGTGGAAAAGTCATCTGCATCACGAGCCAGGAGGAGCCGGTGCTCGAAGGCATGATCGACCATGAGATCCGCGTCCCGCAGACGATCGACATGCTGTACCCGATCTTGACGGTGATTCCGCTGCAGTTGCTGGCGTACTACATCGCGGTCAAGCGCGGCCTCAACGTCGACCAGCCGCGCAACCTGGCGAAATCGGTCACGGTCGAGTAGGGCGCATCGAGCACGGCGTCGGAGAATTGACGGCCTTGACTCGGGGGTACCATCGCTGTACTATTCATCTATGAATAATGCAGGTGTAGAGACGCAGAAAGCGAAAGAGTCGTCAGACACGACGATCTTTTCATTGCTGCGCGCTGCGCACGCGTTAGAGGACAAGCTCGAGGAGACGCTCAACGGAGTGGGACTCTCTACTCCCAAGTACTCGGTGCTAAACGAGTTGAACTCGGCAGGTACTCCGTTGTCTCTCAGTGATTTAGCGGCTCGCCTGAGTTGCGTTCGATCCAATATGACGCAGCTCGTCGACCGTCTCGAGAGCGACGGGCTGGTCAAGAGGGTCGACGATCCTGCTGATCGGCGCGGCGTCAAAGCGGCGATCACCGACACAGGGCAGGCGCGCTACGCAGCTGGTTCTGCCGAGGTCGCTCGGCTTCACGAGGACTTCGCGGCAAGCGTTGGCGCTGAGGACAAGGCCGCCCTGAGCCGACTGCTTACAGCACTCCGATAGCATTCTTTTTGCGCTTGAAATTCACATATGAATTTTTGATGAGCGAATCTTACAGCACAGTACTAACAGGCACGACCATTTCACCTGAACGGGAGAAGGACATGGCAACGCACGCAGGCAATACCACGACATGGACAATCGACCCAGCACACGCTGAGATCGGTTTCGCGGTCCGGCATCTGATGCTGTCGACCGTCCGCGGTCGCTTCGGCGCCATGAACGGAACCATCACGGTCGACGAAAATGATCCGAACACCGCCAAGATCGACGTCACGGTCGACGTGGCCTCGATCGACACGCGGCAGGAGATGCGGGACAACCACCTACGGTCAGCCGACTTCTTCGATGTCGCGAACCATCCAACCATGCACTTCGTCAGCAAGCAAATCAAAGGCGACGTCACCGGCACGTTCAAAGTCATCGGCGATCTCACGATTCGCGGAACGACGAAGCAAGTGACGCTCGACGTGACATTCGAGGGCCGCGCGAAGGATCCGTGGGGCAATGACCGCGCTGGTTTCAGCGCAACGGGCAAGATCAACCGCCGTGATTTCGGCTTGAACTGGAATCAGGCGCTCGAGGCGGGCGGAGTGGTCGTCGGCGACGAGGTCAAGATGACGGTCGACGTCGAGATCGTTCGTCAGGCCGCTGTGGCAGCGAATGCCGCTGCCTGATGCAAGAGCGAGGTCGAAAAGTGAAAAGCGCGCCGGTTGTACGACGGCGCGCTTTCACTTTCTCGTCACATCACTACAAGTGCCACGACTTGACTAGGTTATCGTCGACCCATTTCGAGCCCATGCGAGTCCTCTTGCAGCGCGTCATCCGCGCGAAGGTGATGGTTGATTCCGAGATGCTCGGCAGCGTCGCGCGCGGCTTGCTCGTGTTCGTCGGATTCACCCACGACGATTCGGAAGAAGGGCTGGTTTGGATGGCGGACAAAGTCGTGGGTCTCCGCATCTTCGCGGACGACGAGGACAAGATGAATCGCTCGGTGGCCGACGCCGGTGGTGGGATTCTCGTCGTGTCGCAGTTCACGCTGTACGGCGACGCGATCAAAGGGCGCCGCCCCAGCTTCGTTGATGCGGCGCGACCGGAAACTGCGATTCCGCTCTATGAGCGATTCGTCACCCTGCTTCGCGAACGAGGCGTTCCGGTGCAAACGGGAGAATTCGGCGCAGCCATGCAGGTCGAGCTCGTGAACGACGGGCCAGTCACGATCTGGCTGGAACGATGATGCGGCCGCGGGTCATTCTTGCTTCCGCGTCGCCGCGACGGCGTGAACTGCTGAGTCTCATCGGCATAGAGCACGAGGTTCGACCGGCGAACATCGATGAGACATACCTGCCTGGAGAAGCAGCGCGCGAACACGCGGAGCGCCTGGCACGTGAGAAGGCCGGCGCGATCGAAGTGCCTGAAGCGATCACGATCGGCAGCGACACGATTGTGGTCGTCGATGGTCGAGTGCTCGGCAAGCCGCGCGATCGGGAGCATGCGGCAGCGATGCTGCGTCAGCTGAGCGGGCGATCGCACGTCGTGATGACTGGCGTCGCGGCCAAATGGCGAGGCAAGCTCGTGTCCGGTCTCGAGGAGGTAGGCGTCACGTTTCGTCCACTGCGAGACGACGAGATCGACCGCTACATCGATACCGGCGAGCCGATGGACAAAGCCGGCGCATATGGCATTCAAGGTTTCGGCGCGACGATCGTCGAGCGCGTCGATGGAGACTACTTCGCGGTGATGGGGCTGCCGCTCAATCGGTTGGCGCGGCTGCTCGAAACGCTGGGCCTGAACTACACCTTCGGGCCGCTCACGGCTGACTGATACACCGACCGCCAGCGCTCGACGCGATCCAGCACGTCGCGCACGGAGATGCGGGGCATGCGATCCGGTCGGTTCTCCATGCTGATCGGATATGTCCCGCCCTGATCGCCATATGCATCGATTATGAGATCGTGAAACTTGCGATACGGCCCGGTGCGGCGGGGGTTCGTGTACCCGAGTAGGCTGATGATGGGTCGATCGAGCGCGACTGCCATGTGAAGCGGGCCCGTGTCGGGTGCAAGCGAGAGCGACGAGCCGTCGAGAATTCCAACGAGGTTACGCAGGCCGCTTCCGAGCGCCGAGTGCGGCTTGTGACGCGCCCGCTGCATGATCACCTGCTCGGCGTGACGCTCCCGCTCCGACTGTCCACCGACGAGGACCGGCTGTAGTCCGAAATCGTGCCACAATGCGTCGACGACCTCGGCCCAACGCTCCGGCATCCAGTCCTTCTGTGGCTTGCTCGTCGCGACGACGATGGCCGCCGTGGGCCGATCGAACCGTGCGAAAAACTCCCGCTGCCACGCGCGCTCGGCCGGCCACGGTCCGAGATCCCATTCGACCGGCTCGTGCGGAATGTTCAACGCCGCGAGGAACTCGAAATACTGATCCTGTACGTGCTGCTGAACGTGCGGCGGAATACGATGCGTCGTGAACAGCCAATTGAAATCGCGGGCCCGTGCGCGATCGAATCCCAGCTTGATAGGCGCGTGCGTGAACCGGGTGACGATTCCCGCCTTGAAGTAGACCTGGAGATTGATGACGAGATCGAACTGGCGCGATGCCAGCATCTGGCGCATGTCGGCAAACGCGCGGACGCCCTTTGCGCGATCGAAGATGAGGATATCGTCGACGGACCGGTGGCCGCGCACCAGGCTCGCGGGCCCGGGCTGCAGAATCCACGTGATGTGAACGTCGGACGAATGCCGCTTGAGCGCATTGATCACCGGCAGCACATGTACGGCGTCGCCCACAGCGCTCATCATTACGATGCAGACGCGGCGGAGAGGAACTTGGACGTCGATCATTGCGCGGAAGATACGAGGAGCGCGTCGATCTCGTGTAGCATTCGTTCGGCGTCGATCCCTGCGGGCGACGGGCTATAGAGCAGTCGCGACGGCCCGACACCCTGCGGAAACGTTCGCTCGGGCTGTCCGGGCGCGAAGATGCCGAGGACTGGCGTGCCCAACGCGTTCGCCAAATGAAGCGGTCCGGAATCGTGACCGACGAAGATCCTCGCCAGCGACAGCGCGGTCGCCGTCGTGATCAAGGATCCATCGCCGAGGGCGTCGATGAAGCATCCGGGAGCGGTGACGGTCGTCGCTCGGAGGCGATCGAGCTCGCCGGTGGTCCCAATCCAGAGTGGTGTGACTCCGCGAGCATCGAGTTCGCGCGCCACATGAATCCATTCATCGAACGCTACGCATCGGCGCGGGTCGCCCGCGAAGGGATGGAGCGCGACGAACCGCGGGAGTCGCTCGGCGAAGGCGCCTCGCGCCGTGTCGAGTCGAGTTGAATCCAGCTTGTATCGTGGATTCGGCGATTCAACCGACAACGCGCCGAGCAAACGCGCTTGCTCTTGCAGGACGGGTTTCCGTTCATCCTCGGCGGGAAGCACGTGTGTGAGGAAACGGCGGTTGTGGCGCCGAGCCAGCCCGATGCGAATCGGAATTCGTGTTGCTGACACTGCGGCTGCCGTCCGCCATGGGGCGCCGGTGAGAATGGCGACGTCGTGGCGTCGTTGCCGAACCGCGCCAATGCTGCGCAAGAAGGGGTCGATTGGCGGACGCGGTCGGTGCGTCGGGATGGCCCAGAAAGGATCGGCCGCAATGACGTCGTTGACGAACGGAAAGAGGGGTGCAATCGGCGACGTGTAATCTTTGCACCAAACGTCGATCGTCGCGTTGGGAAACGCCGCGTGCAGCGGTGGCATGAGCGCGGACGCGAAGACCAGGTCGCCCAAATTGTCGAGCGCAACGATCAGAATGCGCTGAACGGAATCGCGAACGTGCGTCAGTCGATCGCTCACGCGCTCAGCAGTGGCCTTGCGTGCGTTCATCGAACAGGGGAAGTTGCGCGCCGTGACTCTGCGCGTGCTGCATGTCGACACGGAGCGTGGCTGGCGGGGCGGAGAGCGTCAAGCGCTCTGGCTCGCTCGGGAGTTGGCGCGCCGTGGTCACGCGTCGATCGTCGCGGCGCGTTCGAACGAACCGCTCGCCGCCGGAGCGGTCGATGCAGGACTGGCGGTCGTTGCGTGCAATCCGGTGAGCGAGGTCGATCCACGCGCTGCATGGCGCCTTCATCGCGCAATCGGAGAACATCGTGTCGACGTCGTGCACGCGCATACGGCGCACGCCGTCGCGGTTGCCGGCTTGGCGACGCTCGGGACGAACGTTCCGCTCGTCGTCGCTCGGCGGGTCGATTTTCGGTTGCGCGCGAACATGGGCACGCGTTGGAAATATGGGCGTGCCGCGGTCATTGTCGCGGTCTCGCGCGCCGTGGCGCGGGTCCTGACGGCGAGCGGCGTCGCGACCGATCGTATCGCCGTCGTTCCGGACGGTGTCGATGTTCATCGCGACGTCACGCCCGCCGCCGACGACACGCTCGCGTCGCTCGGCGTCGTTGGCGGCGGGCCGCTCGTCGTGCAGGTCGCGCAGCTCGTCGGTCACAAGGATCCCTTGAACTTCGTCCGCGCCATGCAGAGAGTCGTTTCGCTCGTGCCAGATGCCAACGGGCTCCTTGTCGGTGACGGCGCGCTCCGCCCTGACGTCGAACGCGAGATCGCGGCGCTGGGATTGGTATCACGCGTGCATTTGGCCGGATATCGAACCGATGCCGACTCGTTGCTCGCCGCGGCTGATGTTGCCTGTCTCAGCTCTCGCGAAGAGGGAATGGGCTCCGTGCTGCTCGATGCGTTGGCATTCGGAAAGCCGATCGCCGCGACGAGGGCGGGTGGTATTCCCGAAGTGATCGTCGACGGAGAATCTGGCCTCCTCGCCGATGTCGAAGCCCCCGCTGCACTCGGTGATGCAATCGCGCGGCTCATTCGCGATGGCGCGCTCCGCGCTCGCTTGAGTGCGAACGCCACGGTGCGCGCCAGCGAGTTTTCGGTCGAGCGCATGACGGATCGCACGATTGCCGTTTATGAAAGCGTGCTGGCCAACCGCGGCCGGGTGCGCACCGCGGACGCGAACGTCTCGAGCTCGTCGTCTGTGACGACGGCTCGATGAATCGTCTGCCATTTTGTCGCCGATCGCAGGAAGCGCCGGAGATTTGCCTCGCGCGCGGTGTCCACATCATCGACAAACTCGACGCGATCCACGTCGAGCACGAGCGCTTCGAGCGAACCACCGGGTCCATCATGCAACAGCACGTTCTTCACGTTGAGATCGTGGTGTTGCGCCTTGACGCCGCTCAGCGCTGACACCAGCATGGCGGTCGCCGCGAGCGCGCGTTCGCGATATGCGCGATCGGTGGACATCATTGCGGTCGAAAGATCGCGACTACTCTCGACCTCTCGCGTGACGACGTCTACGCGGCGAAGACCTGCCGGCGCCGCGTACATCACATAGCCCAACATCGATGGCGTCGGCACCCCCACGCGACGAAGTCTCTCAGAGATCTTTAATTCGGCTGGCGCGAACGTCGGTGGTCGAAACAGGTCGCGGGTAAGAGGCGCGAGCAGCCCACCATGTCTATTGTGTCGAACCACGACGCGCTCGACGTCGCCCGGGAGTGGAACGGCGTACGCGATACCACGCCCCGTCAGTGGACGCGCCTGCGCATGCAGCATGGCATACCTGTAGAGCGTGCCGGCACGAAGTGCATCCAGAATGGCGTCGGCCACGTGCTTGGCGCAGACGACCTCCATGCGATCGATGGCAAACCGAACGAAGCCAGCGGGCGGCAGCTCGCGAAATACCATTACTCGAGAACCACGCGGTAGACCGTGACGGGTTGCGTCTTGTTCTTGAGCTCCATCGGTGGGCACTCGATCAGCTTTGGCGGATTGCGCAACGCGCGGCGAAACGCATCGGTGAGAAGAATCTCGCGCGGCCCGGCGGCAGAGCACAGCCGTTTGGCGGTGTTGACCGTGTCGCCGATCACCGTGAACTCCAGTCGACGCTCGGACCCGATGTTGCCGGCGAACGCCTCGCCAAAATTCAATCCTATCCCGATCTGAAGCTCCGGACGCCCCGCATGCCGCCAACTCGCATTCAGCTTATCGAGATCGTGCATCATCTCGATCGCCGCGGACATCGTCCGGTCGACGTC
The DNA here is from genome assembly GCA_025934075.1 of Gemmatimonadaceae bacterium. Classification (GTDB taxonomy): domain Bacteria; phylum Gemmatimonadota; class Gemmatimonadetes; order Gemmatimonadales; family Gemmatimonadaceae; genus JAQBQB01. The sequence continues at coordinate 8,943 of JAICYT010000032.1, read as the reverse complement.
GTCGAAGGTGCTGATTGGCGCGCCCCACTGCGCCATGATCTCGTCGCCGATGAACTTGTCGAGCGTTCCCTCATACCGGAACACGCAGTCGACCATCTCGGTGAAATATTCCGTGAGGAGGCTCGCCATGTCGTCGGGGCGCATCGTCTCCGCAAGCGCCGTGAAGCCGCGGATGTCGCTGAACAACACGGCAACCGGGCACTTCTCGCCGCCCAATCGAATCGTCTCCGATGACTCGGCGATGCGCTTGGCGAGCTGCGGTGTGAAGAAGCGCTCGAAGTTGTTGCGCGTGAGAATCTCGCGCTGGATGCGCTGCGCGAATTGTCCGTTTTCGATCGCCACCGCGGCAATTCCGGCAAACGCGATGCAGAACTCGAAATCGTCGTCGCTGAAGCGATGTGCCGCGGTGACGTTGTCGATGTACAGCACGCCGAGTGCGCGGTCCTCGCTGCCGATGAGCGGGCAGCAGATCGCGGAGCGAATTTGCTGCATCACGATCGACTGTCCGCCGAATCGTGTGTCTTCGCCGGCGTTGTCCGAGAGAATGGCGACCTTTTCGTTGACGGCGGTGCGCGCGATCGACTGCGGGACCGCGCGCCCACTTTCGCCACCGCGCGTGTCGCGAGCGATCTTGGGAACTAGCTCGCCGTGATCGTCGATCAGTAGGATCGCGACGAAGTCCACCTCGAGAATCTGATACGCGTAGCCGACGATCTTCTCGAGCAGTGAATCGATGTCGGTCGCCTTGCCGAGTCCTTTGGAGACCTCCAGCAGCGTCGCGAGTTTCTGACGGCTCTTGTCGGCGAGCCCGGTCTGCTGGTCGCTCGATACCGTCCCATCGTAGCGCGGCGTCGTGATGCTGTCGATCGATGCGCCGGGATCCCGAACGGGGAGTTGACGCACGATCGTCGCGCCGCCTGGACCACGTCCTTCTGCCTGCTCGCGCGGCGGCGCTATCGGTGCTTGCTGCAGCTTGAATGCGACCTTGCCGAACGTGAGAGTGTCTCCAACCGCGACCACCGCTGAATCGACTCGCGTCCCGTTGAGGAACGTCCCGTTGCTCGAGCCGAGGTCGCGTACGATCACGCGATCGTCGCTGCATTCGAGCTCCGCGTGCCGCCGCGAGATCGTTGGATCGATGACCGGGATGTCGCTTGCCGGCGCACGCCCCACGACAAGCGGCGTTTTACCGCGCAGCTCGAACGAGTGACTTCCGTCGCTGGCTGTGAGCCTGTAGCGCACTATCCTCTGACCTGCCCGATTGCGGTCAATAACGCGCGCGCCTTGTTCCGGTGTTCGAGAAATTCACGTTCCGGTACAGAATCGTACACGACGCCCGCTGCTGCTTGGACCGACGCGACGCCGTTCGCGATGACGCACGTGCGAATCGTGATTGCGAGATCCATGCGCTTGGCGCCGGCGCTGATGTAGCCGACCGCGCCGCCGTACGGGCCGCGACGTTCCGGTTCCATCTCGTCGATAATCTCCATCGCGCGAACCTTTGGCGCACCGGTCAGCGTACCGGCGGGAAAGCTTGCCCGGAACGCATCCATCGCCGAAAGTCCATCGCGCAGCTCGCCGTCGACTTGACTCACGAGATGGAGCACGTGCGAATATCGCTCGACGACCATGAGCTCGCTCACGCGCACAGTGCCGTATTTGGCGATACGGCCGACGTCGTTGCGCCCGAGATCGACCAGCATCAAATGCTCGGCGCGTTCTTTCTCGTCGCTCAAGAGCTCGTCGGTCATGAGCGCGTCGTCCTCCAGCGTGCGACCGCGACGCCGAGTTCCGGCGATCGGCCGCAGCGTGACCGTTCCGCCGACGCTCACGCGAACGAGGAGCTCGGGGGAGCTGCCGACGATCTCGAGGCCGTCGAGCACGAGATGGTACATGTACGGCGACGGGTTGATCACTCGGAGCGCACGATACAAATCGGTCGACGAGAAGTCGAATGGGACGTCGATGCGGCGTCCGAGCTGTACTTGGAATGCGTCGCCGGCGATGATGTACTCGCGAATGCGCTCGACGTCCGCAAGAAATTTCTCTTTCTCGTACTTGGAATGGCCTTCGGCGGGCGGCGCGGACGTCTTGAGCTCCAACGGCGCGAGCACACTCGGGCCGCGGAGGCGAGCGATCGTCGTGTCCACAGAACACATCGCGGCATCGTGCGCCGCTTTCAGGTCCGCGTCGGACGCAGTGGGCGCGACGCGTGCCGTCGCGACGACGCGCGCTTGCGATCTCAGGTTGTCGAAGATCACGAGCGCATCCGTGAAGACGAAGAGCGCATCGGGAACGTCGACGCCCCGCGGCGGCGGCGCTGGCAGACGCTCGATGACGCGCGCGACGTCGTAGCCGAAGTAGCCGACGGCACCACTCCAGAATTCGCCGATTTCGGGAACATCGATCGGCTCGCAGTCGACGAGAAGCGCCTCGAGATCAGCAAGTGGGTCGGGGGGACGCCGGTCATTGTGCCAGCCGCGGTCCGGCGTCCAATCCTGAACGATGCTCTCGTCGAGCTTCCACGCCGCGCGAGGCGAGCTGCCCATGAATGTGTAGCGAGCCCAAGTCTCCCCACCCGCGGGCGCTGACTCGAGCAAGAACGCGAAAGGCCCCCGTCGCAATTTTGCGAACGCCGCGACCGGTGTTTCGGCGTCGAGCAACACGTCGCGCCACACGGGAACGAGACGCGTTGCGGTGCTCGTGGCTCGGCGCGCGCGATCGCGAAAATCTTCGAAGCTCATCGCGCCGCGCGGCGTACTGGAAAGCAAATGGATTGCTCCAAGTCTGGCATCCGACGATATTCGTCCATCATGCGTCGATTCCTCGTGGCGCGCGGTCTTGGTTTAGGCGGCGCCGCGTGCTCGTTGTTGATAATGTTATGTCTTGCGCGTGCGGCGAGCGCTCAGACGTGGAATGATCCGCGAAGCCGGTCGATCGTCGAGCGGGCCACCGCGCGGCGCGCGCAGCAGCTCGCCGACACCGGGCTCACGGACTACCAAGCTAACGCGCACGGCTACGTCACCTTTCTAGCGCAACTTGGCGAGGGGTTCCTCACGCCGCCCAAGATCATCAAGGCCGACGAGTTGGAGCTCGAAGTCTACTGGCACGCGCCCAACCTGAGCAAGCAGCGCATTATTGGCCGACGCGATACGCTGCTGCTGCCTACCGACATCGCGTACCACCGGGACCATCTCGGAATCGTCCAGAACAACTTCCCGAACATCATTCGCATTGGCGAAGGAGACGAAGTCCGGGACGTTCCTCACCCGCTGTCACCTGTAGGATTGGCACAGTACGACTTCGCGCTGGCCGACAGCTTCGCCATCGGTTCCGGTGCGCAGCGCATCAACGTCTATGAGATCAAGGTTCGGCCGAAGAACGATCGCGGACCGGCGGTCGTTGGCGCGATCTACATCGATCCGGCCGAGGGGCAGGTGGTGCGCATGAGCTTCAGCTTCACGCGCGCGGCCCTCCTCGATCCCGCGCTCGAAGACCTTTCGATCGTGCTCGAGAATCGTCTCGTGGGCGGACGCTTTTGGCTTCCTAGCCGGCAGGAGGTGGAGATTCGCCGCACGGGCACGTGGCTGGATTATCCCGTGCGCGGTATCATCCGCGGCCGATGGGAGATCGGCGACTATCGGTTCAACACGGCGGTCCCGACGTCCTTGTTCGCCGGCCCAGAATACGTTCAGGCGCCACCCGCGGAGCTCAAGCGGTACCCGTGGAAGGGCAACGTGCTCGACTCGCTGCCGCCCGACGTTCGCGCAACCACTGACGAGGATGTTCAGCGTGTGCAGGCGGAGGCGCGTCAGCTGGTTCGCGCGCAGGCGCTCGCGCGCGCGCGGCACGTGACGCTGTCCGCTCGAAATCTTTCCGATTTCGCGCGCTTCAACCGCGTCGAAGGCTTCGCGATCGGCGACGGGTTGTCGAAGCAGTTCGGGAGCGGCATCGCCGCGAACGTTCGTGCGCGTTATGGGCTCGACGACCACCAAGCGAAGGGCTCCGTGGCAATCATCGCCGCGCGGCCGAGCGGGTCGGCGTTCCGAATCTTCGCGTCGCGAGACTTCCGCGACGTGGGCGATGTCGCCGAGCGGTCGACGATCGTCAACAGCCTCGCGGCGCAGGAGTTTGGAAGTGACTACACCGATCCATTTCTCGTCCGCGCGGTCGGAGCCGGCGCGGACTACGTTGCCGCGAATGGGATTCGTTCGCGGCTGACAGCGTCGTACGAATGGCAATCGCCGTTGTCCGTGCGCGCCGGAGCGGTGTCCGGCGTATTCGAGCCGACAGTCCCGGCGGAAGAGATGCACGCTAGTCGCGTCTCGCTCGAGATCGATAGGCCGCCGACGTTGTCGTTTCTCGGCACCGAGTTGGAGATCCACGGCCAACTGCGCGCGACATTCCCATACGGCAACCGACCCGACGGTACCTCGGCAGCCCGGGACGCGAGAACGTTGCGTGGCGCGATGAGTGCCAACATCGAGCGGCCATTTGGCGCGAATCGCTTGGTGACAACGACGACGCTCGGGTTCGTCGTTTCCCCGTTCCGACCGAACACACCACCGCAGGAGCTCATCTACCTTGGTGGGCCGACCACCGGCCCGGGGTATGACTACCACTCGATCGTATCGACGCGCGCGTTCAGCGAGCATATCGAGCTCCGCGTGCCTGCGCCGTTCATTCCGTTTTCGTTGGGACGCTTCGGGCGTGTGCCGGGCCGAGGCTCGTTCGCGCCGTTCGTGCACGTGATTGGCGCGACACGCGAAGGTGCAGTCACCAATGGACTCTACCTGTACCCGTCCGTGGGTGCCGGCTTTCTCACTCCGTTCGATCTGCTTCGGCTCGACGTCGCGCGAGGTCTTCGGAACGGGCGTTGGACCTTCTCCATCGACGTGAGCCGACAGTTCTGGAGTGTGTTGTAGTTGCTGCGTCGGTCTGCGCCGACATGCAATGAGACAGTGATGGTTCGTGCGGGGCGTGAAGCAATAGTGCTGCATGGCCTCACACGCGCCGATTCCGCCGCCCGATACGATCGACCTGGACGCATTGGCTCGACGATTTCGTCTTCCGATCGCCGATCTCGATTCCGTTTCGTCGCATGCCGTCTCGTTGGTTCCCGAGCGGTGGGCGCGCCGCTTCCACGTCGTGCCGCTGTCGGCGACGGAGCAGGAGCTGGTCGTGGCGACGGCCGATCCGCTCGACGTCGACTGTGAGCGAACGCTCGCGTTCGCGACTGGCCGGCACGTTCGCGTCGCTTTGGCGAACACGGACGACATCGCGCGACGCATCGACGAGCTCTATCGCGGCGAAGGTGCCACGCGTGAGCCCGCGTCGATGCTCGAGGTCCAGCATCTCAATAAAGAGATGGAAGGGGCACCGCCTATTCCCGGCGAAGATGCGGCGTCGTCGGTCACGAATCTCGTCGACGAGCTACTTGCCGGCGGGATCGCGTGCCGGGCGAGCGACATTCACATCGAGCCCGAAGAGCAGGGCATTGCCGTTCGTCATCGCGTCGACGGACTGTTGACGCTCGCACGCACCCTGCCGCGCGCGGTCGGTCCAGCGCTCGTGTCGCGCATCAAGATTCTGTCTGGCCTCGACATCGCGGATCGTCTGCGTCCACAAGATGGCCGTGCTCGCGTTGCCATCAACGGCGTCGCCGTCGACCTGCGCGTGTCGACGCTGCCCGCGTCGCACGGCGAAAAGGTGGTGATTCGTGTGCTCGACGGACGATCGGCCGTGCTCACGCTCGAAGGGATGGGATTTCTTCCCGACGAGTTGGATCGTATCGAGCGCCTCCTGCAGTGTCGCGAAGGTTTGATTCTCGTTACCGGTCCGACTGGCTCAGGCAAGACGACGACGCTCTACGCGGCGCTGCGCCGTCTCAAGGATCGCGGCGTGAACATCGTCACGGTCGAAGATCCCATCGAGTATCGATTGCCGGGGATCGTGCAGGTTCAGGTGAATGAGAAAGCGGGGCTCACGTTCGCGACCGCGCTGCGATCGATCATGCGGCAGGATCCCGATGTGGTACTGATCGGCGAAATCCGCGACCGTGAGACTGCCGAGATCGCGATCCAGGCGTCGCTCACCGGGCACTTGGTGCTGTCGACGCTACACACCAATGACGCGCCAAGTGCGGTTACGCGCCTGATCGACATTGGTGTGGCGAGCTACAAGATCGCGACAGCCGTGAAGGGCGTGCTCGCGCAACGACTCGTGCGGCGCGTTTGCGGGGTCTGCAGTGGAACTCATGATGCCGCATGTCCCGAGTGCGGCGGGAGCAGATTTCGTGGGCGGTTGGCGCTTGTCGAAGTCATCATCGGATCGCCCGAGTTCGAGAATCGCGTCGCCGCCGGCGAGACAGCCGAACGAATCGCCGAAGCGGCTCGGCTCGATGGCATGCGGTCGCTCTGGATGTCGGGAACGATCCACGCGGCGGCCGGCAGAACGACGATGGATGAAGTTCTGCGGGTCGCGACGCCCGACGAGCCAGCCCGTGTTTCCGAGTCGGCGCCGGACCGCCGTCATGTGCCCGCTGTGATGTCGCCGCTGACCGGCGACGCATTTCGACTCCGTGAGGATCTCGACGTCGTGATTGCCCGAACCAGGTCTCGCCGCCGTAGGTTTCCGACCATGGCGCAAATCCAAATTGGTACCGTCGACGTCTTGGTTATCCGTCCGCTCGCCGCAGGCTGGCGCGTGCTCGCTTTGCAGCGGCGTCTCGGGACGCGATGCCCTGGGGCCTGGGAGCCTGTGCACGGTCACATCGATCCCGGCGAGGAGCCGGAGGACGCCGCGATCCGAGAGCTGCGTGAGGAGACCGGCCTCGAAGCCGATCGCCTCTATAATGTGCGCGTGCAGCCATTCTATCTGCACAAAACCCACACGGTGCAGCTTGCGATCGTGCTCGCGGCGTTCGTGTCGGAGCCTGCCGACGTCACAATTGCCGGCGAGCACCAGCGCGCCGAGTGGCTGAGTGTAGACGAGGCGTTGGCGCGTTATGCATTTCCCGGTGAACGGGCGTCGCTGCGCGAGGCGGTCGAGCTGCTCGCGTCGGGCGACGCCGGCCCGGTCGAAGACGTGATGCGCGTGCGATAGCGCCAAAGGCCGCGACGTTATGTTTGCCGATCGCTGCTGGTTCGGAGGACGTTGCGGCTCGCCGGCGCATTCGGTTTGACGCGTACGCTTTTGGCTGGAATGCCGACGTACACGTGGTATGGCCTTACATCCTTCGTTGCGACGGCCATCGCGCCGACCATGCCCTGCTCGTGGACGTGCACGCCAGCGAGAACGGTCGCGTGATACGTAATGCGAACGCCGTCGTCGATCACCGTGGTGGCGTTGGTGACGTCGCGCTGATCGACGATACTGTGAGTATGGCTGTAAATGTTGGCGTAGTCACTCACCGAGACATTGTTACCGAGTACGATGCACCCGCGGTCGTCGAGCAGGACGTGTCGGTGAATCACCACATTGTCGCCGACGTCCATGTTGTAGCCAAACGAAAACTCGACGTTCTGGAACGCTTTGAAGTTGTCGCCGCAACGCTTGAAGATGTATTTGGCGAGAATGCGCCGGAGCTCGACGCCGAGCCACACGTTCTGTCCGCCGATCGGCGTGCGGTCGAACGAATACCAGAGCCAGAGCAGCGGCTTGACGCGCTGGAAGCGCTCGTCGTCGCAATCGCCGTAATACTCCGGCTCGAGTGTCACGTTGCGCGGATCCATTGCCGCGAGGGCGAGTCGCGTCGCGTGATCGAGCGTCGCGTCTTCGACCGCTGTCTCCCAGTTGTCAGCGTATTGCGGGAAAAACAACGGCGTCAGCGTTCGACGACAGAGATCCGCGCGGTCGGTCGACGCGTCGGCGAGCGCGGCGCTCAGACCATCGAGCCATTCGGTCGCCACGTTGCGCGTGGCGCGCTCTGGAATCTTTCGAAGCGGAAGAAAAGGCATGGTGGTAGTCCGGAGAGCGTGAGCCATTAGGGATGCGACCCGGCGCGCGCTCGGATGGCCGCGCGCTCCGGATCGATTGTCTTGAGGAGAATGGTTTCCCAGTCCGTGTTGCGTTGCGATCCCATCGTCACGACGAGCGGCTGCGACACGTCCAATCCTTCCTCGAACAAGAGCAGCGCGCTTTGCTGCTCGCGCGGCTGCAAGCGTTGTGCGCCAAATCCCGGAGACAGCGGTATGATGTCGAACGGGCGATACTCACGTCCGCCCGAGGTCACGGTGAAGTCCGTCGGAACGAATCGCGCGTCCGGTGCCAGCCCGACGAACCGAACGATCCACACGCGCGGCTCCCGAACGCTGTGCATGGCCGAACGCTGCATGATTTGCTGCCGCCTGCTCTCGAGCGTGGCGTGCAGCGATCGATACGAGTCGGGCGCCAACACACGAATCACGGACTCGTCGAGTGGAATCGCGGAGACGCGCACGCCTTCGGGTTGGAGCACGATCGCAATGCTGTCCTGACGAACCGTTCCCAATCCGGCGGGAATGAGTGTCGAGGACATCGAGTCGCGGGCGACGTGTCCTGCGGGCAGCGTCGCTGCACCTGTCTGCTTCGCTGACGTGGTACCCGGCGCCTGGGTCGTCGCGCAGGCGCCGGCAAACACAAGGAGAACAAGCGCGCTGTGCCTCACGTCGCCACCTTCCACGACGGTTGCTCGAGCAACGATTCGATCGCGGCGCCCAGGTCATCGCGGCCTTCGCCCGTCGCGGCACTGAATGGAATCACTTGCTCGACGTCCAATCCCAAACGCAAAGGGAGGCCGGCGAGTTGTTTGCGACGCTCCGGTGACGTGAGCTTGTCTATATTGGTGAGGACGTAGATCGTCGGCACGGCGATCTCGCTGAGGAAGTCGAGCATCAGCTTGTCATCGGTCGTCGGATCGTGGCGAACGTCGAGGAGATGAACGATGCCGCGCAGCTGCGAGCT
>JAICYT010000046.1 GCA_025934075.1 Gemmatimonadaceae bacterium | reverse complement strand
TGAACCGCCGCTCGCAGGCGACGCTGCGTGTCAACGATGACGGCACCTTCGACGACGGCGAGAACAACCGGGATTCATTTCGTCGCGGCGATCGCGTCGAGATCCGCGATTCCGGCTCGGGACTCGAGGCGCACGCGGATCTTGTCGTCAGCGTCCCCAAAGGCCAGCGCGCCACCGTGCGCGTCGGAGTTGGCGAAGCAACGATCGCCAACGTCGACGGCGATCTTCACGTCAGTGTCTCGGCCGGCCACCTGAGCGCCGAACATACGCGTGGCCTGCTGAGTCTCGACGCCGGGTCGGGTGGTCTGACGATCTCCGATGCACAAGGCGACGTCAAACTCGACGCAGGTTCCGGCGGTGTGACCGTGACCGGAGTGCACGGCGAAGCGCTTGGAATCGACGCCGGTTCGGGGTCCGTTCACGGTTCCGACATCGATGTGAAAACACTCAAGGTCGATGTCGGCTCTGGCGGTCTCCGCCTCGATCGGGTCAAGTCACCGCGCGTCGACGTCGATGCCGGCAGTGGCAGAACGTCGCTCGATCTACTCACCGTCGTCGATCACCTCGGCATCGAGTCCGGGTCCGGCGGCGTCGACGTGCGCTTGCCAAGCACGCAAGGCGCCGAGGTCGACATCGAGACCGGGAGTGGCGGCATCGACAGCGACTTCGCCGTGCAAACGACGCGCATGCAGCGCAATCACATTCACGGCAAGATTGGCGACGGCCGCGGAAGCATCAAGATCGAGGCTGGCTCCGGCGGCGTGCGATTGATCAAGAGCTGACGTCGAGCAGCCCGGCTTCGCGCGCGCGATCGGCGAGCTCGCCGCGCGAGTCCACGCCGAGCTTGACGAAAATGTTCGACAGGTGCGTACTCGCCGTGCGCGCCGAAATGCCGAGCGCCGCGCCGATCTCCTTGTTCGAGCGTCGCGCCGCGACCAGCCGCACGATCTCGAGCTCGCGACCGGTCAGCCCCGCGATCCCCTGCGTCAACGATCGCGCCGGCGGCCGCGCGCCCAGCTCGCGAAGCTGCTCGCGCGTTCCGTCCAGCTCTCGCTCTGCGCCGAGGTGCGCGAATACCTCGTGCGCGCCTCGCAGCTCGCGCGTGGCACCCTCACGATCGCCCGTCTCGGCGAGTGCACGCGCAAGTTGTCGTCGAACGCGGGCCGCATCGGGTACGAATGGAATCGCCTCGAGGGCTGTCGCCGCGCCGCGAAGCAACGACACCGCGCGCGCGGGATCTCCATGCAAGAGCTCGACGCATGCGTCACACGCGTCAGCCCACGCCAAGCCAAGACGTTGTCCAAGCGCCGTCGACTCGCGACGCATGCGTGTTGCGATTGCGCTCGCGCGATCCATGTCGCTCGCCCACAACGCCGCCTCCGCAATCACAGGCATGAGCCGATGGATTGCCCACACGACATATCCCGATTGATCGGCGATGCGCAGTCCCTGCTCGCCAACGCGAATCGCCTGCGGATACTCTCGGATCGTGAGATGGTATGCCGCGCGACCGATGTGTGCCGGAACGATCGTATGAACGTCGCGCACCCGGTTCTTGGGGTCGTTTGCTCCAGAAAGATCCCAGGCTTCGTCGACACAGGCCTTTCCGCGCTCGACGTCGCCGCGTCCGAGATACAAGAGCCCAAGCCACACGAGTAGCCGAGGCAGCAACGTCCGCTGCCCAAGCGAGCGCGCGATCTCGATCGTGCGCTCGGCGAGTGCGACGGCATGATCCCATTCGCCCGTCCCGGCCGCGTACTCGATCTCTACCTCGGCGGTCCAGGCGCGCAGCAACGGCGAACGCAACCCTTCGGCGATCCGTTGTGCGTCGCCGAGACGTTGACGCACTGCGTCAGCGTTGCCGGTGAGGCCGGCCAGCATCGCCAGCGCCCAGTGCGCCGACCAGGCAACGGTGCGTTGTCCAGACGCTTCAGCAAGCGCGATCGCGCGCTCGCCGTGCGCCAGCGCTTTTTCCGCGGGACCAGTCCAAAGATAGAGGAGCAAGAGCGCTCGATGCACGCGCGCAAGCAATGCATCGTCGCCCAATTCCGTCGCGACCTCGAGCCCGCGCTCGACCGCCAGCCGCGCTTCATCGGAACGACCGATCGCCTGCAGACAACTCGCTTGCGCAATGAGAACGCGCGCCTCCAGCGGACGATCGCCTGAGAGACGCGCTGCTTCGAGCGCCGCGGCATAATGCGCCAGTGCGCTCTCGAACGCGCCGCTCCAATAGTGTGCCAGACCGATGCTTCGTTCGATCGAGCCGACTCGCGCCAGCGCGTTCGCGTTCGTCGCTGCCTCGAGCGCACGCTCCCACAGCCCCAATGCGCCAGCGTAGTCGCCAAGTCGCTGGCGAACGCGCGCGAGCTCGGTGACGAGCTCGTGGCTGGTATCGCTGAAGTCCTGCTCGGCGATGCTGAGCGCCGCGTTGAGATAATCCGCCGCTTCACGATTCGCATATTTCGCGGACGCGTCGCGCCCGGCGGCACGCAAGTACTCGATCGCCTTGGCGGCAAGCCGTCGCGTATCACCGCGCGCATAGTGAAACGCCAGCTCGCCCGAATGCGCCATCGCGCGCGGACCGTGCAATCGCTCGAGCGCTTCGGCGATCGCGCCGTGCAACGTGCGCGCGCGGGCGAGGCCAAGCTCAGCGTACAGGGTTTCTTGAAGCAGCGGATGTGAGAAGTCATATACGATCGCGTCGCCGTCTTGCCGCTCCGTCAGGACGTCGACCGCTCGCAGCTCGTCGACGACTGAGATGAGCGTCTCATCGTCGAGTGCGGACGCCGCAGCCAGCTCGTCGTGCGTCGCCCGCGTGCCCAGTACGGCCGCGATGTCGGCCAATGCGCGCGCGTCAGATGATAGGTCCGCCAATCGGCTCAGCACCGCGTCGCGAATCGTGGCGGGAACACGAAGCTCGTCGACGTCCCATCCGCTCCATCCACCATGCGCTTTGCGAAGCTGGCCGCCTTCCACGAGCGCTTTGATCGTCTCGTCGATGAAGAACGGATTGCCGCCGGTCCAGTGATGCAGCCGTTCGGCGAAGTCCTTGACGCGCGTCGCAGCAACCTCGAATGTCCGTTCCAGAAGCTCACTCGTCGCCTCGACGCTAAACGGACCGAGGCGAACGCGTTGCGCGCTTCCCAAGTTGCGCAGCGATTGCTCGGCGCCGCGTAACGCGGAACTCCCCCGATGATCGGGGTCATTGTGCGTCCCGACGATCAAGACGCGATCACTAGAGATTTGCCGCGCTGCGAAATGCAGCATCTCGAGTGACGCGCTGTCCGCCCACTGCAGGTTCTCGAGCACGATGAGGACGGGGTGCTTCGCCGCGTAGCGCGCCAGAAACTGCGAAAAATTCCAGAGCAGCCGTGCTTTCAACTCCGCCGGATCACCGCGTGGCGCGGCGCCGCTGCGCGCACCGACATCGAGCGCCGGAAACAGCTGCACGAGATCCGGCGTGCCCCCCCGCGTGAGCAGCGTCAGCACCGACGGCTCAATGGACCGCAGCACCGGAACTATCGCGTCCGAGAAGACGGCGTATGGGATACCTGTTTCGACAGGATACGCCCGCCCGATCGCGACGGTGAACCCACGCTCTTTCGCGCGATCCGCTATCGCCGATGCCAGCCGCGTCTTTCCGACGCCGCTCTCCCCGACGACGAATATCGTGCGGCCGCTTCCCGCGTCTGCCTCGGACAACGCGGCGCTGAGTGCCTGGAGCTCCGCGGCCCGCCCGACGAGTGGCGACTGCAGCCGGCGCGCGCTCCCCGAACTGCTTCGATGGGGAGCCTGGGAGCGCGGTGGCATTACCGAATCTGAAACCCTGGCAGCCGAGCCGCTAGTCGACCCGGGTTAGCTCGCCGCCTGCGCTGGAATGCCGCCGAAGCGTCGCTCGCGAAGCTCGAACTCGCTCAACGCCGTGAGAAACTCGTGCTCGGTGAACTCGGGCCACATGCATCGTGTGAAATAGAACTCCGCGTATGCGCATTCCCACAGGAGGAAATCGCTGAGCCGCTGTTCCCCGCCGGTGCGAATCAGCAAATCGACGTCGCGAATCGGGAACGGGTCATGATTGACCTCCGCCAGCAACCGACTGAACTTTTCGCGGGTCATTGGCTCATTGCCGGCCAGCATCGCCGCCTGCATGATCGACTCGCGCGCAGAATAGTCGATGGCGACGCGCAGATGCAGGTTGCGGCCGTGCGCGGTGAGCGCTTCGGCTTCTTGGATGCCAACGACCAGCGATGCCGGCAACCGGTCGCGTCGTCCGATGATTGACAAGCGAACGCCGTTCTCGACGCAACGCTTGGATTCGATGAGCAGCGATCGCCGCAACAGGCGCATGAGCGCACCGACTTCCGGAGTGGGCCGACTCCAGTTGTCGGAGGAAAACGCGTAGAGCGTCACCGTTGCGACGTTCGCGCGCGTGGCCGCTTCGACGATTTTCCGCGCCGTGCGCACCCCTGCGCGATGGCCCGCGGTACGGGGCAACCCACGGGCGGACGCCCAGCGGCCATTGCCGTCCATAATGATTCCGACGTGCGTGCCGTTATAGGACGCTGGGACGACGATCGTTCGTTTCATATGTAGATAGACGAGAACAAGGCGCCCGCGTTACCGCTCACGTGTCGCCCGAATGAGCGCTTCCATGTGATCGAGATATCGCTCGAGCGCACGACGGCCACTCGGCGTGATGGCGTACTCCGTCTTCGGAACCCGTCCCTCGAATGACTTCGTGCAGGCGATGTAATTCGCCTCTTCGAGCTTGCGCGCATGGACGCTGAGATTGCCGTCCGTCGTCTGCATGAGCTTCTTGAGATCATTGAAGCTCATCGACTCGTTGACGGCCAACGCGCTGAGGATTCCGAGACGCAAGCGCTCATGAATCAGCCGGTCGAATGCGAGCGGACCTTCGGCAGGCGCGCGTCCGCGCACCGGACGAAGCGGACCGGCGTTCTCCTTCGGTTGTTGATCGGCGTGACGTCCACGTTGCGGCTTAGCCACCGTGCCTCCGCGCAATCCAAAGCCCAAAAACGATGTGCAATCCACCAAATCCAGCGATGAGCAATCCCGTCATCCACGTCGGCGGCGCCAGCAGAGCGATGGCGCCGAGCATCATGAAGCCTGCTCCCATGACGGGAACGCTGCGCACCGAGTACGTCCCGGCGCTCACGACCGCGGCTCCGTACAGGAGCATCCAGATGCCTGGGAGCGACGCGTAGGAGCCATGGCGGACCAGCACTCCGCTGAGCACCGCGCCGGCGATCATCGGAGGCGAGAAGCTCAATACGAGTTTCCTCAACGGCCCCGAGAGGAGCGGCATGTTTGCGGCGTGCGCTTTGAGCGTCATGGACGACACTGAGATGCCGGCGGCGATGCCGCCTTCGGCAAGCCACGTCGCGACCCACGCCCATGGCAGCGTTTGACGCGCAGCCACGAGCGCGGCGGCGATCGCGGTGGCACCGATCACGACGACGCCCCAGCCTGAGACGGCCGTGAAGGTCCCGGCACGCTCCATCATGCCGCGGATATAGCTGAGGTTGTCCATTGCCCGAGCCTGCATCTCCGGAGGATCGGAGCGAGACGGGCGGAGTGGGGTCACGGGAGCCATGATGGCGTAGCTTAATTCGCTACGCCATTCATAGCAAGTACTTTATATTGCAAAGGCGCCCTACGGTTGGGCCGGTGGATCGCTGGCCGGAAAGCTTTCCTCCGACGCTTCGTCGACTCGCTCATCGGCACTCAGCCCACCGTCTTCGCTACGCGCATCCGCCTTGCGTTCGCGAAGCGCGCGCGCCGCAGGATTGACCCGTTCCTCCGGGATCATCGGCTGATCGTGCGGATTCGCTTGGAGGTGACGCTTCTCTTCCTCAGGAACTTGTTCACCGCCGCTACGGCCTTCGCGACGCCACTTGTAGTCGCTGGAGCCTGCTTCGCCCGGATCGATGTTGTGTTGGTCGGGTCGCTTTCCACCCATGAGTTCCTCCCGGTGTCGGACGGGTGAAGAGCTCTCATGAATTATGCCGCCTGGAAAAACAGGGTTGAGGCAAAGTCCGTCCTGTCTTCATCGCCGCACAACATTGTACTTGTCCAGCACCGCCCGGACCTTGTCCAATGGGATCGCCTCGATCGTTCGGCCGTTCGCGGTCGTCGTGGTCGCCTGAAAGAGCGAATTGTAGATCGCTTCCTCCGTCGCTTCGACCGCTGCCTCGAAGAGTCCGGACATCTGCTCGTTCGCGAGCTCCTCGGTCGTCAGACGCGTAGCATTGAATGCACGGCGGACCTTTTCGTTCGTCGAGAACGCAATCGCGTAGTCGCCCGATCCGTTCGCCGCCGATGATCCCGTTCGAGCCAACCCCATGATCGCGCGCGCGGCGAGCCGCTCCAGGTTTCGATCGGACAACGGCGCGTCGGTCGCGATCACCATGACGCATGATCCATCGCCACGTTCGCCTGGCGATTCGGCCTCGCGTTTGAAAGCGTATTGACCGAGCTCCTTGCCGACAGGAGCGCCGAGCACCTGCAAAATTCCGCCGAAGTTCGTCTGCACGAGCACGCCGACGGTGTAGCCGCCCAGACCACCGGGAAGTACTCGCGACGATGTCCCGATGCCGCCCTTCCACCCGAACGCGATCGTTCCCGTTCCCGCACCGACACTGCCCTCCGCAACCGGGCCACTCGAGGCCGACGCGAGAGCCGCCCTGACGTGCTCGGGTCGGATCGGACGCGAGCGAATGTCATTCAGCGTTCCATCGTTCGTCTCCGCGACGACCGGATTGATCGATTTGACATTCCCCATGCCGGGTTGCTCGAGCATCCACCCGACCATCGCATCGGCCGTCTTCCAAACGCAGAGCGTGCACGTGAGGAGGAGAGGAGTCTCCAGCTCGCCGAGCTCTCGGAGTTGCGTTACCCCGGTGATCTTGCCGAATCCATTCCCGACGTGAAGCGCGGCGGGTACCCGGTCAGTGAACAGGTTCCCACTGTGCGGGAGAATCGCCGTGACACCGGTTCGCACGGAATCGCCTTCGACGATCGTCGTCTGACCCACGCGTACGCCAGCGACGTCGGTGATCGCGTTGAGCTTACCGGGCGCAAACACGCCTGGTTTAACACCGAGATCTCGTGCGCGAGCACGTTGCGCCTGAAGCGGTGTGGAGACAGCCGTCATGGTCAGAATCGCGATGCCGATGGGTGCGCCAAGTTGCATGAGACGGAAGGTGAGAGACTCTAGGACCGTACGCCAGGCGAGGTCAATCGGCAACCGTTGGCGCGACCGGGCCCCGCGCAAGTGCTTTTCCGACCCGGCCTCGACCCGTATCTTGGCTTGGTGCCTCTTCTCCCTCTCTACGGCCACGCCGCGCTGCGTAAACGGTTCAAGAATGCGCTCGCGCGCAACACACTGCCGGCGAGCCTTCTGCTCCAAGGACCGCGCGGGGTTGGCAAGCAGCAGCTCGCCTTGTGGCTCGCGCGCCTGCTTCTCTGCGAGGGCGCCGATCGAAGCGCCGCACCGTGTGGAGTTTGCAAGCCGTGCCGCATGGCGAACGAGCTTCACCTCCCCGATCTCCACTGGTTCTTCCCTCGCCCTCGGCTCAAGGATTCGGATCCGGACCCTGAGGACGTCCAGCAAGACATCGGCGAAGCGATCGCCGAGCGTCTACAGAACGGTGGCGTTTATGAGCCTCCGGGCGGCGATGAGGCGATCTTCGTTGCGACGGTGCGAACGATCGTGCACATGGCGGCGCTGGCGCCGGCGATGGGCCAGCGAAAGGTATTCGTCATCGGCGACGCTGAGCGAATGGTCGCGCAGGAAGGCTCGGACCAGGCGGCCAACGCGTTTCTGAAGTTGCTCGAGGAGCCGCCGTCGAACACGATGATCATCTTGACGTCGAGCGAGCCGGGCGCGTTGCTGCCAACCATTCGGTCGCGCGTGGTGGCGGTGCGGGTTGCGCCGCTGTCGCTCGAGGATGTGCGGGCCTTTCTCGCCGATCCAACCGTCGCCAGTCGTCTCGACTTGGGCGAGTCCGACGCAACGAACGAGTTGTTGGAGTTGGCGGGAGGTGCCCCGGGCAGGCTCATCGCCCGTGACGCCTGGACCGCGGCGTTGGGCCAAGCACGAAAACTTCTCGACGCGGCGACGTCCACCGACCGTGGGACGCGAATGCGGGCCGCGCTCGCTCAGGGCTCGAGCGGAGCACGCGGAAGGTTTAGCGACACCCTCGATGCGCTCACGGTGCTCGTGCATGAGCGGACGCGAGCGGCCGCTCGCAAGACCGACGACGATGCCGCGCTCGGCGCGGCCAAAGCGATGGACGCGATCGAAAAAGCCAAGGAGCTCGCGAGCGGCAATGTGAGCCCGCAACTGGTCACAGCGTCGCTGCTGCGCGAGATCGCGCCGCTCGTCCGATGACCCGTAGGAAAGGCTCGCTCACGCACGTGGCCGAGTCGGGCGAGGCGAGAATGGTCGACGTGTCCGCGAAGGCGGAGACTCGGCGAGTCGCCCGCGCCAGCGGAATGATTCGCATGCGGGCGGCGACCCTGGCGGCCATCCTGAACGCTCAGGTCAAGAAGGGTGACGTGCTGGGAACGGCGCGCATCGCCGGCGTAATGGCCGCGAAAAAGACAGCGGAGCTCATTCCGCTATGCCACCCACTGATGCTGGACGACATCCAGATCGATCTGACACCTGACGGATCGATCCCGGGAGTGAAGGTCGAGGCGACCGTGACGACCACAGGACGAACCGGCGTCGAGATGGAGGCGTTGACTGCGGTGTCGGTCGCGCTGTTGACGGTCTACGACATGGCGAAGGCGCTCGATCGAGGAATGCAGATCTCCGATATATCGTTACTGGCGAAGTCAGGTGGACTTGGCGGGGATTATGCAAGACTGGATGAAGGGAGCTCAGGCGCTTAACGTGAGTCCAGCAGTACGAAGCAGTACGGCTGGACCGTAGTCAACCTGTTGCCAACAAAAAACTTATGCGCAACCTACGTGGGACGTACGTCCACCGTGGTGACGCGGCAAGGCGGCGGAGACGCATCAGACAGATGCTCTTCGGTGCCGGTTCGATCGCCCTGACCGTCGTGGTCATCGCGAGCCGCAGAACCTCCACGGCGAACGCCGAGCCTGCGGTGACTGGGGACCGAGCATCGATCTTCTCGCTCGGCGACTCCCGGAAGCTGCGCCAGGAGCTCGAGTCAGCAAGAGGCGAACTGACGTTGGCGCGCGCTCAGTACGAGCGGGCCAACAAGATCATCCAGTATTCGACCAAGTACGGCATCACGGCGGGTATGGCCGGTAAGGTGTTCGATGCATCGCTGCGCGAGAGCATCGACCCGGAGCTCGCCTTCAGGCTCGTCCGTCTGGAGAGCGAGTTCAATGAGCACGCGATCAGCAAGGTTGGAGCGGTAGGACTGACGCAGCTCATGCCGAGCACCGCGCGGCAGTACCAGAAAGGCGTGACGCGCGAGCAGTTGTTCAATGGAGAGACGAACCTTCGGGTCGGCTTCCGGTATCTGCGGACTCTGCTCGACATGTACAAGGGGAACGTCAATCTCGCGCTGCTGGCGTACAATCGAGGTGAGGACGCCGTTTGGCGGGACGTACGCGCCGGGATCAACCCGGGCAATGGCTACGACCGCTCGGTGATGCGGGATTACAAAGGAAAGGGGCTGATGCAATAGTGCGTGCTGCGCAGGCACATTGCAGAGACTCGGAGACTAGTGGGCGCTGCGTTTCGCAGCGCTCACTTTCTTTTTGCTCTTCCCTTTGGACGCGGTTGACGCCTTCGACTTGCTCGCGGTATGCACCACGAGGCTCTGCCCTGGGAAAATCAGCGGCCGACGAAGCCCGTTGGACCGCATGAGAGCCGCCGTCGACGTGTGATACTTCTTGGCGATGGAGCCCAGGGTCTCGCCGGCCTTCACGACGTGCATAGTCGAATGCGAGCTGCCGTATCGCTCGATCGACGGATCCGGCACGGCGACGGCCGCCGCCGCAACCGCTGCGGTCGGAACGAGAACCGTCTGGCCTGGCGCAAGATTTCCGCTCTTGAGATGCTTGAGCTTGGGATTGAAGACCGCGATCTGACGCGAGGCGATGCCTGCCTTCTTCGCGAGCGACGCGTCGTTGTCGCCCTTTTTCGCGACGACGGTCGACAATCCTTTACGCGCGTCCGCCGGAAGAGCGGCGAAGGCGTCATCGAATCCGTCGGCGGACCCGACAGGTAATCGAACGAAGAATGAGTCCTTGGGCGGCGTCATCCCGCGCAGCACTTGGGGATTCAACTCCTGGACTTTTGGAACGGAAATACTCGCGGCCTGCGCGATCGCGGCGAGCGGTGTGCTCGGTCCGACGCGCACGGAGTCATACGTGAACGGGGGCTCGGGCGTGAGCTTCATGCCGTATCGCTCGGGCTCCTTGGCAATGAGCGCGGCGGCGATGAGCTGCGGAACGTACTCACGCGTCTCGTTTCGCAAATAGTCCTTTCCGGCAAGCGCAAAAAAGAGATCGTCGCCCGTCGTGCCGTCGAGATCATCGGCGTACTTGCTCAGTCCGCGCGCCACGCGTCCGGGACCGCCGTTGTACGCCGCGGCCGCGAGATACAACGAGCCGAATTGTTCTTTGAGATCCTTGATGAACCGAACGGCCGCGCCGGTGGATTTGATCGGATCACGCCGTTCGTCGACCCACCAATCCACTCGCATGCCCATGTCGCGAGCGGTGGACGTCATGAACTGCCACATGCCGACCGCGGCGGCTCTCGAGTAAGCGTTCGGGTCGAACCCGCTTTCGATCAGCGCCAGATAGTACATGTCTTCGGGCAGACCGCCCTCGCGCATCTTGGCGCGAATCATCGGCTCGTAGCGCGATCCCCGATCGAGGCGCGATTCGATGTGCTCCTTGGCCGGGCCGGTGAACAGACGCAAATAGTGCTCGACGCGCTCTGTCGACTGATATGACCGGACTTCGATATCCCACGAAGGAGCAGCCACGGCAGAATCGACGCTCGAGTCAACCGCGGCAACGACCGAATCGCCGAAGACATCGGCCGCTCGGCGCTTGACATCGTTCGCGCTGACGAGGATGGAGTCTTTTGCGGATTGAGCGGGCGACGTGGCCGATGTGGCCGGCCACGTTGCCGCGTTGGTCGGCGAAGCTGGAGCTGCTTGCTGAGTAACCGGCGCCTGAGCCGAAGTTGCCCCAGGATTTCCGGCGGCCGGAACCGGGGCAAGATTCGGTGGCTGATGGCCGCCGTGAGAGCAGCCAGCCGCAAGAATGAGCGTCGCCGCGATGGGCAATAGACGAGTCTTCGCCACGTTACTCTCCTGTCGGGCGCAGACTATCGCATCGAGAGATAATTGCCCAGTACCCGGTTTGTCGCATTGAGCACGGCCATGGCCGCGCCGCGGCGCGTGTCAGTCTCGGCCAGATAGCATCCGACGAGTCGGGTAAGCCGCGCGTCTTCGCGGACCGAGACCGAGACGATGAGCAGGTTCGCGTCGAAGGCACGAATGTGCTTGACGCCGAGCAGCTCCAAGTGAACGCCGCCTTTGGCGAAATCCTCGAGCGCGCGTAACGCGGCTTCGGCGGCGACACGGAAATCGCCCAGCGGACTCGATTGTCCGATGGCGCGACCGACATACGTGACGTTATCCCACTCCAAGGCGACCTCGGCGGAACACTGTCCCGAGGGCGTCCGGGCGAAGCTGAAATCGGCGAATCTGACACGCTCGCGCCGAGAGCCCGCCGGAATGACCCCCGCTTCGTCCTCTGGGCGCTGTTGGTTCGAAAAAGACATGGTGTGATTAGCCTCTGCTGACCCAGACCCCAGACCAAGGAGCTTGGTCGCTCACCTGCTAAACGAGTGGATAATGCTGAAGGCAACACGAATCCGCTTGTAACGGCGATCACCGCAATCCATATTCGCGTCATGCTGACATTTTCGGTGCCGGTTTCGCTCGCGGTGACGCTGTTGCTTGGCGTGAACGTTGACGTCTCGGCAGGTCAAACTCGGTCCGATTCCCTCAAGACTAGTATCGAGCGACGGATAGCTGAGCTTAACGGTGGCGTGGCCGGGGTTGCATTCCATGATCTGGGCACCGGCGATACGGCCTACGTCAACGCCGACGACAGCTTCCACGCCGCCAGCACGATGAAAGTGCCGGTGATGATCGAACTGTTTCGGCGGATCGACGCCGGGGCGCTCGCCCTCGATCAGGGTATCCTCCTGGTCAATCAATTCGGGTCTATCGTCGACGGATCTTCATATAGTCTCGACGCGGGCGACGACTCGGACAGCTCCGCCTACGCCGAGGTTGGCAAACGCGTTCCGGTGCGCGAGTTGATCGATCGCATGATAACCAGGTCGAGCAACCTGGCAACCAATGCGCTCATCGAGCTGGTTGGCGCGGACCACGCCAACGCGACGGCCCATGAGCTGGGCGCCAAGAACATCCGCGTGCTGCGCGGAGTCGAAGACAACAAAGCTTTTCACGCCGGGTTGAACAATACGACGACAGCGCGCGATCTAGCCGTGTTGCTGGAGGCGATCGAAGGCGGACGCGCCGCATCGCGGGCCAGCTGCGATGCGATGCGGGACATTCTCCTTCGTCAAGAATTCAGCGCCGAGATCCCGGCTGGCCTTCCCCCGGGCACGAAGGTCGCGCACAAGACCGGCTGGATCACCGGCGTGCTGCACGACGCCGCAATCGTCTATCCACCGAATCGGAAGCCGTATGTCCTGGTCGTCCTCACGCGCGAAATTCCCGACGAAAAGGTCGCTCGCCAGTTGATCGTGGACATTTCGCGCCTGGTTTACGAGCATACCGTGACGAATCGCGTCGCATCGGTCCGATGATTGTCGCGGTCGGTACGGATCACGCCGGCTTCGCGCTCAAGCCGACGATTCTCGATGCGATTCGCAGCGCGGGACACGAGCCGCTCGACTGCGGCGCATTCGAGATCGTTTCCGGCGACGATTATCCGGATTTCGCCGAACGCGTGGCGCGCGCCGTTCTCGATGGCCAAGCCGAACGTGGCGTACTCCTCTGCGGAAGCGGCGTCGGCGCATCCGTGGCGGCGAACAAGTTCGTCGGAATTCGTTCCGCGCTCTGCCACGACACTTTTTCCGCTCACCAAGGCGTCGAGGACGATGAGATGAATGTCATTACGCTCGGCGCGCGTGTCATTGGACCGTCGCTCGCGGCCGAGCTCGTCGCGACATTCCTTCGCGCCAAGTTCTCAGGCGCCGAGCGCCATCGTCGTCGGCTCGACAAGATCAAGGCGTTCGAGTCGCAGCCACGTCGCTGATCGGCCGCGCGCGAACGCATCACCGCGCCGATACGTAGTCATAGTATCACGGTTCGGAGTAACGCACTGCCAGAGTCCACGATCTCCGATTCGCTGAACGGCGCAAATGCAGGTCCGCCCGTGGCGCCGATGCTCGGCAGCTGGTGGTGGGCGCCGTCCGCGTTCGTGATTCTTTCGCTCTTGGCGCTCCTCGTTACACCAATCGTCATCGACGCCCGCGTTCGACCCTTGCGTACGCGCTATACCGACGGCAGCGAACGTGCGCGTGTTCTCCTGAACGATCTCGAAGCTTCGTTCGCCAGTCAGTTGTTGCTGCGAAGCGCGGGGAACGCACCTGGCGACACGACGCTGCTGAGTGCGCGCGCACAACTTGAAAACGACGAGGCGGGCCTTCGCGCGGCGACACGCGATCTCGGGCCGACAGCCATGGCACGACTGGATGAGTTGAGCGCCCGTCTTCACCACTGGGACGCGTCGGCCCGCGATGGAGCCGATGCGTCGGCCAAGGGCGGCCTCGAGCTCCTGGCGACCGCCGAGCAGCTCGACGCCGAGCTCACGGACATCTCCGCCAACGAACGCACAGAGATTCGGCGTCTGGAACATGTCAACGTCGTGTACGCCGCGATACTCGCGCCCATCGCGCTCGTCGCGATGGGCGCCGCCATGTCGTCAGGCCGGCGCGTACTACGCTTTGCGCGCGTCGCCGAGCGAGAGAGAGCGCAAGTTGTTCGCGCCGCCGAAGCGCGCAGCGCGCTCCTGCGCGGCGTCACGCACGACGTCAAGAATCCGCTCGGCGCTGCGGCGGGTTATGCGCAACTGCTCGAGGAATCCGTCGTCGGCCCGCTGTCCGAGCCGCAGCTTGGAATGGTTCGCCGCATTCATCGCCTCGTCCGCATGTCCGTGCAAACGGTCAGCGATCTTCTGGAGCTCGCGCGCGCGGACGGTGGCGATCTGCCGGTCGAGTACGCAGCGGTGGACCTGGCGACGATCGTCGCCGACTTGGTCGAGGATCATCAGGGCATGGCGCGAGAGCATGGCCTTACGTTACGCGCGCAGACGGAGCCGACGCCGCTCGTTACCGATCCTCTCCGCGTTCAACAAGTGCTCGCGAACCTGTTGTCGAACGCGATCAAGTACACGCCGCGCGACGGGTCAATCACCGTGCGAATCGTTCGCGACGAGAAGCTCAAGCAACGCAGCGATCGCGTTGGCGTCGAGGTGCGCGACACCGGACCGGGCATACCCGCTGACTTGCGCGCGCGCGTATTCGACGAATTCTTTCGGGTTCGCACCGCCGGAGTCTCGACGAACGGCAACGGCCTCGGCCTCGCGATCGGGCGGCGCATCGCTCGCCTCCTGGGCGGCGATGTCGTCTATGCCGACAACGATGGCGGCGGTTCCATCTTCACGTTGTGGCTCCATCAGCGAACTGAGAGCGGAATAACCCGTCGCTGACTGGGACTCGTCGTTCCGCGCCACGTCGGCGATAGATTCCCCGCATGGCATCCTCCGATCCAATTCCTCTTCTCGCGCATCTCCGCTCACTCGCGACGCGCGGCCTCGCCGACGCCTTGGGCATTGAAGTACTCGAGATCTCGCCAGATCGCGTCGTCGCGACGATGCCGGTCGACGATCGCACGCGGCAGCCGTTCGGGATTCTGCACGGTGGCGCATCCGTCGCCCTCGCGGAAACCGTTGCGTCCCTCGCCTCCGCGGCGAACGTCGACCGAGAGGAGTTCGCGGCCGTTGGTCTCGAGATCAACGCGAATCATCTCCGCGCCAAACGTGACGGCCTGGTTACGGCGACGGCCACGCCCGTGCACATTGGACGCACGACGCATGTCTGGGACGTGCGCATCGTCGACGAAGACGCGCGGCCTATCTGCATCTCGCGCTGCACGATCGCGATTCGCCCGCGCAACTAGCCCGCGGCTTGCGGTCAAATCACCTACTGCAGCGCCGATCGCGGATCGACGATCGTGGCGCGCCACGCTGGAAGGTAGGCTGCGAGCGTTGCCACAATTGCCATGACCGCGGCGGCCGCGATCAACACGGTTGGCTCCAGGGACTTCACGTGAAACAACATCGACGTGAGCAGCTTGGTCGAGAGCGCCGCACCAACGACACCAATGATCAGGC
The DNA here is from genome assembly GCA_025934075.1 of Gemmatimonadaceae bacterium. Classification (GTDB taxonomy): domain Bacteria; phylum Gemmatimonadota; class Gemmatimonadetes; order Gemmatimonadales; family Gemmatimonadaceae; genus JAQBQB01. The sequence continues at coordinate 7,438 of JAICYT010000046.1, read as the reverse complement.
CGATGGCCGTCACGACCAGGCCTTCGCGCAACACCATGCGCCGAATCGTCGCGGATTGCGCGCCCAGCGCCATGCGAATGCCGAACTCGCGAGTGCGCAGCTTCACGCCATAGGAGAGCACCCCGAACAGACCAAGCGCTGCCAAACCGAGCGCGATCGCGGCGAAGCTCGTGAGCAAGCGCAGGACGAAGACGCGCTGCGCCGTTCCTCGTCCGATGACGTCGGTCAACGGCGCGGGATGATAGACAACGAGCTGCGGATCGATCGCGGCGATCGTTGATCGCACCGCCGGCTCGACCGCGGCCGGCGACCGGGTCGTGGCAACGACCTGCGACAATGCCCAATTTCTATCGCCGGCGAACTGCGTGTGCGCGTGATAGATATAGAAATCCGGCGCGCCTTCCGCGTTGATTGCGACGTCGCTCACGACGCCGATGATCTCGCATTCTGGGCCGCCAGTTTTCAGTCGCTGCCCGATGGGATCGACTCCCGGAAACATCGCGTCCGCGAAATTCTTGCTGACGACGATGCGATGAGGTGCGGCTGCATCGTCGCGCGCATCAAACAGCCGCCCGCGAAGCAACCGCATGCCGACTGCGCGGAAGTAGTCGCCCGAGGCGACACGATTTTCCGCGCCACCTTTGATCCCGCGTCGCGGATCGTTCGCGAACGGGCCACTGAGGATGAGCACGCCCCATTGGTTGTACGAACCGGTCGACGGAAGTTTCGAGATGCCGCCGGCCGCTCGCACTCCGGGAAGTTGTTCGATGCGGTGCGCGACCTCCTCGTACGTTCTGGCACGCGCCGCCGAATCGTATCGTGCGTCGGGTAGGTTGAGCTCGAACGTCAACACGTTCGCCGGCGATATCCCAAGATCAATCTCGCCGAGACGTCGAACGCTCGTGATGAGCATTCCAGCACAAACGAGCAGCACGAAAGCGAGTGCCACCTGCGCGACGACGAGACTCGATCGCAATCGTCCGCGAGCGATGTCGCTCGTGCTGGCGCGCGACTCTCCGCGCAGGGTCTCGTTCGGATCCACGCGGCCGGCGCGGAGCGCGGGCAGCAATCCGAATCCAATGGCGCTCGCCGTCGCAAGCCCGAGCGAGAACGCCAGCACGCGCGGCTCGAGCGACAGCTGCGCGAGTCGTGGAATCGCGCCTCCAGCCAGTGCGACGATCGCCGACATCGCGACGCGCGCGACGCCAATCGCCGCGACGTCGCCGACGATCGCCAACACCACGCTCTCGACGAGGAGTTGCCGCACCAACCGTGAACGCTGCGCGCCGAGCGCGGCGCGCAAGGCAAATTCGCGCTCGCGCTCTGAGCCTCTCACCAACAGAAGATTCGCGAGATTGACGCAGACGAGTACGAGGACCACGAGCGCGGCGCCAAACATCAACTGGAGCGCTCGACTCGACGCGCCGACGATGTCCTGCTTCAGCGGATACAGCGACGCGCGAATGGTCTTCGCGTCCGGAAACTGTTGCGCGAGCCGCTCACTCAACGCGTCGAGCTCGGCCTGCGCTCGCTCGATCGACGTCTCGGGCCGCAGACGTGCGATCACGCCCAGATAGTGATTATCGGCGTTTTGAGCATCGCGCCCTGGGGCAGCGCTCATCGGAATCCACGCATCGATCCCGGGCACGACGGGATCGTGAAACCCTTGCGGCATCACACCGATGACGACGTACGGCGCGCCGTTGATCGTGAGCGTCCGCCCGACCGCCGACGGATCGCTCGCAAAACGCTCGGCCCACAACGCGTGGCTCAGAAGGACGACGGACGCGCCGCGGTCCGCCTCGTTGCGGCCGGATGGCGATCGACTCCCATATTCTTCGTCGCGCCGCTGGAAGCCGCGGCCAATGGCGGGCGGCACGCGCAACACGTCGAGGTAATCAGCGCCAACCTTCAGAAGCCGCACGCGCTCGACGCCGCCGGGCGTGACAATGTCGCCGCCCACTTCACCGTACGTCGAGATTGCCGCCGCCGCGGCGAAGGACGCCATGTGATCGCGGTATTGCGCGTAGTGCACAGGCGTCACGAACCCACGACTGCCCGGTTCATTGACGTCGTGCTGATAGAGTCGCACCAACTGTCCCGGTTGAGAGTACGGCAGTGGCTGCAGCAAGACGGCATCGACCGCGCTGAACACGGCGGTCGTTCCGCCAATGCCAACCGCGAGCGTCAGAATCGCGACCGTGGTAAATCCGGGAGAGCGAGCAAGCACACGCGCCGCGTAGGCAACATCCCCGACACCATCCTCGATCACGCGAGTTCCGCGTGCGTCGCGCACGTCGTCTTTCACGCGCTCGATTCCACCGAGGGCGATCAGGCTGTCGCGACGCGCGTCGGCGTCGCTCGCACCGGATCGGCGTCGATAGTCCTCCTCCATATCGACGTGGAAGCGAAGCTCTTCAGCGAGCTCGCGTTCCGCGGAGCGACGGAACAGGAGCGCGCGAATGCGCTCGACGATATCTGTGACGATGCTGAGAATGCTCATGATTCCTCGATCGCCCAGCGAGCCGGGAGGGTACGAATGTTCATGATGTCGTTGATCGCGGCCGATGCGCGGTTCCACGCCGACTGCTCCGCGTTGAGTTGTGCACGTCCGGCGGCGGTGAGCTCGTAGTAGCGCGCGCGACGATTGTTCTCGGTGATGCGCCAGCTCGTCTTCACCCAGCCGCGACGCTTCATGCGAACGAGCGCGGGATATAGGGACCCTTGGGCGACCAGAAAAACGTCGCGCGACATCGATTGGATGCGATGGGCGATACCCCACCCGTGCATCGGCTCGAGGGCAAGCGTCTTGAGGACAAGCATCTCCAGGGTGCCCTGGAGCAGTTCGGTGCGTGCGTCGGCCATGCATCCTCCTTCAGGCAATCTGAAGGTAGGACACCGCGACTGTCAAATTGGTTTGCTGCGCCAGGCGAGGCGCAAAAAACCCGCTGGCCCGCTACTCAGGTCGACTCGGCTCGCGCGCGTCAGAGCTCGGCTTCGGGTCGCCGGCGTCGCCGCCGTATCCGCTCACGTGCTGGCGGTCGCGGCTACTCGTCGGAAGCTCGTTTCCTTTCGGCGGCCGCGACGCGCCGGTCATCGCCTCGGCGCCGGCGTTCGTTTTCTCTTGGCCACCGTCGCTGGCGCCATTCGACGTTCCCTGATCGTCCGGCCGATCGTTCGCTGTGTTGTCAGTCATGCGGGTTCTCCATGGAACGAGACTTAGGCGAGCGCTGGCCTCGCCTCAGTTCAAATGGCGTACCATGCGAGAGCGGCGATGAGCGACGCGGAGGCCGTTGCACTTGGCAACGCAGCGCTCGCTCCGCAGCTTGTCTCACTGCTGACGTCCTGTTTGAACCCCGCGCGCGCGTCTTGTAGGTAGGACAACTCGCTCCCGCGCACACCGCGCCCTCAAGTGGCCAAGGACACTCGCGTGCTGATTCCCTTCCTCGTCGCCCTTCATGTCGTAGCGATTCCAGATAGCGTCGTATACAACATTTACAACCACGGGCGCCCCGCCGGGACGATGGTCGTGTGGCAGTGGGGAGACTCCGCGCGCGTCCGGTACACGTACACGGATCGCAATCGCGGAGCACGCGCCGAGACACGCTATCACATCATTGGCGGCGCACCGGTCGGGATCGAATATCGTTCGGTGTTGGCGAATGGGACGGCGAGCGAGCCGATGGCGCGCGTCGAGCTGTTCGGCGACTCCGTGCGTCACTGGTCGCCGTCGAAGACCGTCACCACCAAAGTGGAATCCGGCGTCGACTACTCGCTTTCGTTCGCGGGCATCGTGACGCCGTTCGACGAACTGCGAGTCGCGAGGCGCCTTCTACGTCAGCCGAAGCACACGCTCAAACTCCCGGGTGATTCCACGCTCAGCCTCTCAGTCGAGCGCGAGCTGACGGTTCCGACAGCGCACGGAAGCGAGCATGTCCGGCTCGTCTCGATGTCCACCAACACCGATTATTCGCCCGACTTGATGTGGCTCGACAGTTCCGACGAGCTGTTCGCGACCGACGTCAGTTGGTTCATGACCGTGAAGCCCGGAGCCGAACCCGCGCTTCCAACGCTCCGGAAGATCGAGGCTCAAGTCCGGGCAAAGGAAGCAGAGTCGCTCAACGAGCATTTGCGCAAGCCCACGAGCGGTGTTTTGGTGGTGAAGAACGGCAACCTGTTCGACAGCGAACGTGCGGTCATGCGTCCGCGCGTGACCGTCATCGTTCGCAACGACCGCGTCGTCCAAATTGGTTCGGCGGATTCGGTGCCGATCCCTGCCGGCGCCACCATCATCGACGCAACGGGCAAGACCATCATGCCAGGGATGTGGGACATGCACGGCCACATGCAGGCCCAAAGCCAGTCGTCGAGCAGTCCGATGCAGCTGTCCCTGGGCATCACGACCGTACGCGACCTCGGGTCCGACCCTGACATCGCGGTTGCGAACCGTGATCGTGCGGCCGCGGGATTGATCGCGGGCCCACGTCAGCTTCTCTCGGGGTTCATCGACGGACCGGGTGCATGGGCTGGCCCGACGCCGAACATCGTGCGAACCGAAGCCGAGGCGCGCGCGTTCGTCGCGCACTTCGATTCGCTCGGCTACAAGCAGATCAAGTTGTACAATCTCGTGCATCCCGATCTCGTGCCGACGTTCGCCGCTGAAGCGCACAGGCATGGCATGCGTCTCAGCGGCCACATTCCGCGCGGCCTCAGCGTGCGCGCAGCCATCGAGCTCGGGTTCGACGAGGTGAATCACGCGGCGTTCCTGTTCTCGTCGTTCTACCAAGACTCCCTCTACGTCCCGCGTATGCGCGCCTACTCGCTCGTCGCGACGACCGTGGCACCGAGCGTCGACGTCGACGGCGCTCCGATGACGGACCTCATCGCCGACTTGGTGCGGCATCACACCGTCATCGACGGAACGTTCGCGATCTGGGTGGTCGGCTCGAACAACGGCATTGCGCAGGCGGTGGGCGCGGGCGCATCGAGCGACGTCGCGAAGAGCGACGCCAACTACATGCGTCTGCTGCGTCGACTGTATGATGCCGGCGTCACGCTCGTACCGGGGACCGACGATTGGGGCAGCATGACGTTCGATTCGGAGCTCGAGCTCTATGAGAGAGTTGGCATTCCGGCTCCGGTCGTGCTTCAGATCGCGACGATCATTCCGGCGCGCGTCATGAAGGAGGACCGCGACTATGGCAGTGTTGCCGTGGGCAAAGTCGCGGATTTCTTCATCGTGGACGGCAACCCTGCCGAGCATGTGAAAGACCTCCGCAACGTCGAGCAGGTGGTGCGGGGCGGTCGGTTGTATGATGCACGCGAGCTTCGCGTGGCGACCGGACTCACGACTGCGCGACGATGAGCCGGATAAACAATCCGCGCGTCGAGCGAGGCCAGCGCACGATTGAGCTCGACGGATGCGGTCAATCCGCTACGTCGCACTCCATGATGGACACGATCGTGAGGCCGTCGGTGAGAAATGCGAGCGGCCTGGCTACGACGGCAAACGATTCGAAACGCCACGCGCCGTCGGTCCAGACCGGGCCGGAGTAGGTCATGGGCTCATCCGGCTTGACCAGCAGTTGCACCTGAGTCACGTCCGGCAAACGAACCTCGAGTCGTCCTGCGCGCTGAGACCGTCCACGCCGGTGATCGACCACCTGGGTGAAGCCGAACGCGTTCACGCCGTTGAGTGACGGAAGCATCATGTCGAGTTGTCGTCGTCGAGTCGGGTCAGTCGTGGCGCAGATTCGCGCGTCTGTAACCGGGAGCAAAGGGTGGGCCATGCTCGGCTCGGCGAGATCGGACGCGCGAAGCGTCGTCACGCTTTGGGAAACCGGGGTGCGATGCGCGTCATTCGGTCAGATCGCCGAGATGAAGAGAACGCCTCCCAGCGGTGTGCCCGCTCTCGCGTGAGAATTGGCTCACGCGCTCGCCCTCTACGGGCTCGTAGCGCGGCGCGAATGGCCGACGGCCTTTTGAACGTTTGGCACCCGACCGAGCCGTCTTCTTCCCGCGCGACGTACGACCAGATCAGAACAGCGCGCCCTGCAACGCGGCCGTCGATGATGTCGTTTGTGATTCTACAATTCTCCCAAGCAATTGCGCCTCCTTCTCGAGCCGCTGAGAGACGAGCGGTTCGGCACGGTCCCAAAGCTCGGCGGGCGACCCGAACGACTAGGCGGTCCTTTCAACCAACCAGGATCTTTTGGCGCACTCAACCACATATGAATGTTGGTATTGCAACTTTGACATGGTCGTCGCAGATTGGAATTCCCGGTTGGCAGAACCGCTGACGTCGTCGACACGCAGGAGGAAAGATATGAATGACCCGAGGCTCCGCTTGGTACTCGCCGCCGCCAGCATGTCCATCACGTGGTCACTCGTCGCCTCGGCGCAAACTCGCTCTTGGGACAACTACTGCACAGCGGGCAGTTTCCAGGCGTGCATGAGCGTCGAGGTCTCTTTCGTGTCCGTTCCCACACCCTTCAATGTTCTGCTTAGCACGTCGACACTGGCCACCGTTTCGATCCGTAATTTGCAAGGCACACTCGGGACGAACGAAGCCTGGGGTTTCAAAGGGTTCTCGATTCAGCATCTAGAGCCAGATCCCGCGTCCTTTGTCCTCCCTATCAGCACGTTCATCACTCCGACCTTCTTGGGTACTGCTCAGAACGTGAACGCCCCCAATGGCGGAGCGGGTATTTGGGACACGGGGTATCAGGGAAGCGGGTTTATCAACCGGAGCATTCTCCTTGATGATGGGGCATACCCGATCGCTGGTTGTGCTGCGCTCACACCTGACTCTGCCCCGATCCCCGGGCGTTATGATTTAGAGCCAGGTTATTTCTCGACGTGCGGTGACGGTTGGGTGGTGTACAGTTTTCTGATGCCGCCAGTGGAGTGGAGTGATGCGACCACGGTGACCATGAGCGGCTATCACCTCTCGGCCGCTGGAACCGTCGAGGGCTTCGGGTGCACGTTCGACGTCAGCTGTGTATCCACGACACCTGAGCCAGCGACGATCGTGCTGGTCGCAACGGGGTTAATCGGACTGGCCGGTTTTGGGTGGCGGCGTTCACGCGCATCGCGAACGAGCTAGTGACGCTTCACGACGGCATCGGGGTCCGGTATGGCTTCATCCTAATGTTGCGATCACGGTTCGTGCATTACCCCAAGCTGTCCGCGAGTCGCTGCGACATGCTGTTTTAACAGGCGTCGCGTAGGTGAACGCTCGGCGGATCGCCAGTCTCGCAAGTGAGAAGGCGCGCTGCCAAGCGGCCAGCTACGAGTAGGTGGTCGATTTGTGACGATGGAGCAACTGCGCCTGGCTTTCGAAGGTCGGTGTTAGACCGAGGCAGTGTACCGCCGCTACGCGATCACGCCGGCGGCCGATCTCGCCGAAGGCGTGGCTGTTCTCCACGGCGCGGCGCGC
>JAICYT010000081.1 GCA_025934075.1 Gemmatimonadaceae bacterium | reverse complement strand
TATGGCGCATTGCGCGCGGTCAAGCTTTATCCCGTCGAGAATGCCGCGGTGCAGAAGGCGCTCGACGAAGTGACGAATCAGAGCAAGGAGCTCATCGCCAGCGAGGAGGAGCTCGAGCTTCGGATGTCGGGCGAATTCATTTTCGTCAATCAGACGCGCCTGCGTCTCGATCTCGACAACTTCGCCAGCTTCAGCCACCTCCTGTCACTCTTTCGCGCCTGCGGCATCGGTCGCCTGACCATCGCGCCGACCGTCCGCCCAAAGGATTGGCTGATTTTCCTATCGCTCCTCCAGGCGCCGAGCACCGACGATCCATCCGCGCGGCTGGAGCAATTGATGGCGAAGCTGGAGAGTGCGGGCGTCAACGCGTTCACCTTCGCTCCGCCGACGCAACAAGGCGATGGCGATCGAGAGAAGGCGAAGGAGCGCGCGAAGCGAACCTACACGCAGGGCGTCGCCGCGACACGTGAGCTGATGGCTTCCGTCCGCATTGGCGCCAGCCCCAGCATCAAGAAGATCAAGCGCGTTGTTCAAGGCATCGTCGATCAGATCTTGAGCGAAGAGACGTCGCTCGTCGGACTGACGACGATTCGCGATTACGACGAGTACACGTTCACGCACAGCGTCAACGTCTGCATATTCGCCGTCGCCCTGGGTAAACGTCTCGGACTCGGCAAGCTGCAGCTCTATGATCTCGGCATGAGCGCTCTGTTTCACGACATCGGCAAATCGCGCGTGCCGCAGTCGGTCCTGAACAAGACCGGCGGCCTGAACGACGAAGAATGGCAGTTGATCGCGGCGCATCCGTGGCTGGGGGTCCTGGCGATGTTCCAGCTGCGGGGCGTGCAGGAAGTGCCCTATCGCGGAATGCTGGTCGCGCACGAGCACCACATGAAGATCGATCAGACCGGATACCCGCGACAGATTCGCAAGCACCCGCTCGGGATGTTCAGCAAGATCGTTGCGGTCGCCGACGGCTTCGACGCCGCGACGTCTCGGCGCGCATATCAGACTGTTCCGTTTAGCCCGGCGGAAGTCATGCTCGAGATGCGCGACAACCGGCATCGCGGCATGGATCCCGTCATCGTCAAGGCATTCATCAACCTCACCGGCATTTATCCGGTCGGGACGTTGGTCGTGCTCGACACCTTCGAGTTGGGTATCGTTCACGCAGTGAATCCGCTGCAGGACATGTTGTCGCGGCCTATCGTGCGCGTCGTGAGCGACGCACAGGGCAACCTGATGCATCCCGGAACGCTGATCGATCTCGCCGATCGCAACGAGAGCGGCGAATTTCTTCGCACCATCATCAAGACCGAGAATCCTGAACGCTATGGCATCCGGGTCGGTGACTACTTCGTCTGACGTCATGGCACCATCGCCCGTCGGGATGATCGAACGTCGATTCGCGGAGCTGAACGAAGCGCGCACGCGCGCCTTCGTGCCGTATATCACCGCCGGCCATCCCGACGTGTCGCGCACCATCGCGTTGATTCACGGCTTACAGGACGCCGGGGCCGACGTGATCGAGCTTGGATTGCCATTCTCTGATCCGATGGCGGACGGCCCGATCATCCAAGCGAGCTCGCAACAGGCGCTCGAGCAGGGAATGAGCTTCGATGGACTCCTGGACCTTGTGTCGCGCGCCAAGCCGCGCGTGCCCATCGTCCTGTTCAGCTATCTCAATCCGGTCATCGCCGCGGGCTATGACGCTCTCACCCGCGCCAGCCAGGCGGGAATCAGCGGCGTGTTGATCACCGATCTTCCCGTCGGCGCCGATCCCGATCGAGAGGCATGGTTCGGCGCTGGCCCGCTCGCATACATCCGGCTCGTCGCTCCGACGACACCGCAAGCGAGGATGAAGGAGATCGCCGAACATGGCAGCGGCTTCGTGTATCTGATCAGCCGCCTCGGCGTCACAGGCGTGCGCGACGACATGCCGGCTGAGTTGCCGAGCACCGTACAACGGCTTCGATCGTCGACGACGCTGCCCGTGTGCGTTGGATTTGGTGTCTCGCGGCCGGAGCAGGCCGCGGCGGTTGCGCGCATCGCCGACGGCGTTGTCGTGGGTAGCGCCATCGTTCGCGCCGCTGGCCAGAGCGTCGAGCAGGCGGTGTCGCTGGCATCGTCGCTGCGCGCGGCGATCGACGCGGCGTAGCGGCCAGCGACGTCGATGCACGAGATCACACTTCAGGCCATGCGCTTCCACGCGCTCGTCGGGATTCTCCCTCACGAGCGCACCGTGGCGCAGCCGATCGAGATCGACCTTCGTGTACGCGTCGCAGACGGTGACATCGTCGTCGACTACCGCGCGCTCTACGGCATCGTCTCCGCCGTGATCTCGGCCGGGCCACTCGATTTCCTGGAGCAGATCGCCGATCGCATCGCCGTCGGCGCGATCGAGTACAATGCACGTGTACGCGTGGCGCGCGTCGCGGTGAGAAAGCCACACGTGGCGCTCGCCGGGCCGCTGGCGTATGCCGAAGTCGTCGTCGAGCGCAGCGCGGAATGAACGACGTGGCTTACATCGCGCTCGGCTCCAACCTCGGTGACCGCGAACAACATCTCATGCGGGCGCGCAGCGCAATCGCGGAGCTTCGTGACACGCGCGTCATCGGGGTGTCGGCGATCGAGGAAACGGATCCACTCGGGCCCGTCGATCAACCACGGTATCTCAACCAGATGGTTGCGATCGAGACGGCCCTCGCGCCACGAGAGCTGCTCGCCGAGCTCCATGCGATCGAGTCGAGCGAGGGACGCGTTCGACGCGAGCGCTGGGGACCACGCACCCTCGACCTCGACATCGTGTGCTTCCAGCGACAAACGGTCGACGATCCAGACCTGCGCGTGCCTCACAAGGAACTTCCGCAGCGGGCGTTTTGGCAGCGCGAGCTCGACGAATTGCGATCACACGCTCCCTGATGACGAACAGCAGCCAAACGATCGACGAGCTCGTACTCCCGTCGTGGGCGAAGGTCAGCGACAAGCGGCGAAAGCACATCGTGCGCGTGTGTGCCTTGCTCATGCAGTGGGCCGACGAGATCGCGGTACCATCCGACGAGAGAGACGCGTGGCTGCAAGCCGGACGCTTGCACGACGCGCTTCGCGACGCTCCCGATTCCGAGTTGCGGCAGCTTGCACGCGATCCCGAGCGCGAGCCGGAGCTTCTGCACGGTCCCGCTGTCGCGAATCGCCTCGTCGCGGAAGGAGAAGGGAATGCGGGACTCCTTTCGGCGATCCGGTACCACACGGTGGGATCAGCCGAGTGGGATCGGACCGGGCGCGCGCTGTACATGGCTGATTTTCTCGAGCCTGGTCGCGGCTTCTCCCGTCGCGATCGCGCGTTCCTCGCGACGCAGGTGCCGCACGACTTCGATGGCGTGTTTCGTCAGGTCCTGCGAGCGCGGTTGGAGTACGCGCTGCGCGAGGGGTACACGCTCTTCCCCGAAACCGTCGCGCTCTGGAACGCGGTGAGATGAGGCGAGCGCGGGTCGTCGTCGTTGGTCTCATCGCGCTAGTCGCCATCGGCGCGACCGCGCTCGTCCAGCTGCGGACGCATCGCGTCCCAGTCGCACCGCCGTCTCCGCGGATTCGCGCGCCGGACGGCGTACGCATTCGCGTTCAAGTGCTCAATGCGACGAAAATCCACGGGTTGGCGCGACGCGCAACGCTGCTGCTGCGTGACCGCGGATTCGACGTCGTCGAGACTGGGAACGTGAACGACTCGCGCGATACGACGATCGTGCTCGACCTCTCGGACCATCCCGAATGGGCCGCGCGTGTCGCCCAGTTGTTCGGCAATGCGCGCGTCGAAGCGCGTCGAGACAGCTCACGCTACTTGGATGTCGCCGTCGTGCTTGGGTCGACGTGGCGGCCGCCGTCCGAGCCGTTCTACCCGTAGTTGGCCACAAGCCGCGGCGATGTCGACGCCGCGGCTCTTTCGCACAGCGACTTCGACGCCGTGCGCTCGAAGCTCGCGCGCGAACGCGCGAATTCGTTTGGGAGACGTCGGCGTAAATCCGCGCGCACCGCCCGGATGCAGCGGAATCAAATTCACGAACGCGCGACAATCGCGAGCGAGCTTGGCGAGTTGAATCGCGTGCTCTTCGGCATCGTTCACGCCACCGAGCATGACGTACTCGAACGTAACGCGCCGATCGAAGACCTTCGCGGCATCGATGACCTCGGCGAGCGGATACTTCGTGTTGATCGGCATCAGCTCTTGCCGCAGCGAATCGTTCGGCGCGTGGATCGAGATGGCGAGTCGGAACTGCTCCGGCCGTTCGCCAAGCGCGACAATGCCCGGCAAAATGCCGACCGTCGACACCGTGATGTGACGCGCGCCGATGCCGAGCCCATTCGGGTCATTGAGAATCGTCAGCGTCGGATCGACCGCATTCCAGTTCATCAGCGGCTCTCCCATTCCCATGAACACGATGTTCGTCACGGGAATCGGCGGGTCGAGCAATCGCATCTCGCGCACTTGCCCAGCAATCTCGCCAGCCGTGAGGTTGCGCGTGAATCCCATCGCGCCTGTCGCGCAGAACGCACACTGCAGCGCACATCCCGCCTGCGACGAGATGCACAGGGTGATGCGATCGCCTTCGGGAATCGCGACGGTCTCAATTGCTTCGTTGTCTCGGAGACGGAACAGAAACTTCTCGGTGCCGTCGGTCGACTTTTGCCGAGCAGCAATCTCGAGACGCGGCAACGCGAACTCGTCGGCGAGCGACTCTCGGAGTCGTTTCGGCAGCTCGCTGATGTCGCCGAACGTCGCGACCGGGGCTTGCCAGAGTCGACGCAAGACCTGGTTGGCACGATACGCGGGCTCGTCGGATCGCTCGAAGAAACGCGCGAGCTGCGCGTGTGCCGCGGCGGGCGTCAGGTCGAGGAGGTTGGTCTTGGTGTGTTTCGCGAGCGCTTCGTTCACCGGATCACCCGCGTGAGTAAGAACTGGTAGCTGCCGCCGACTCCCGCTGCGCCGTCTTCACGCCCTATGGCTGCCGTGTATCCGGCATAACGCACACCGACGCCAAGCCGCCATCGGTGATCATGATTGCCAAACACCGAGTTTTGCGCGATGCCTGCGCTCGCATCGAATTGACGATAGCTCGTCGTCGTGAACGCATAGTCCTCGCGGCCGCGCCCGTCCGTCTTGCTCAGCGAATAGCCACCGCGCACCACGAACGAAGAATCTCGGCGCACGAGTGGAAGGTCGGCGGCGACAAGATACGTTGGCGCCTCCGTCGACTTCGACGGAGAGAGCAGAAACGTCGATGCGGCGAGCCGGACCGGTGTTCTCGCGACGTGATCGATGATCGCGCCGAAGTCGATGGCGAAGACGCTCGCGTGCTGCGCATCGATCGACGTCCAGCGATATCGCGCGGCTAGCCCGGCGGTGACGTTGTCGCGCGTGGTTGCGACACCGGCCGAGAGCAAAGTCGTCCCATAGGGGATCTCGCTCCCGAATGACTGCGGATCCGTCGCGGTCCTGAGGATGTCGCTCACTGAAGCTTGCGCGACGGAAAGCATCGCGGTGAGGGTCGGACGGACACGCACCGATCCGCCGATCATCTCGAGCCTGACGCCTTGTTCCTGCGGCGTCGTGAGACCGGCGAACCCCAATTCCCCGCGCGCGCCCGGGCTCAACATGGAGGTTGCCGGATTCCAGAGCCCGCCAGTCATACGGGAGCTCAGCGGCGCAGACTCGGCGAGAAGACCCAATGGGAAATCCAATAAGTCCCGCCCCGACACTTGCTGGGCCGCGGCTGGGGTCGCGAGACTCATCGAGACCAGCACGGCGAAGATGAAGCGGGACATATACTTGACGTTATCGACCTGCAGCGGTTCGGTCAAGCGAATCACTACCGCGAGGACCGCGTCGCGGGTACATTTTAGGAACTGGAATGAACCACCCTACGAGGCAGAATTTGCTTCCGGCCTGGCGCATGCCGGGCCTTTGGCGCGCCGTCCGTCACAGCGACGCGACGCGCTGACGCCCATTGACTCGGCCCTCGCGCAGGCTGGTCCGCTTCGCGCCGTATGGTGAGCCGAGCGAACCCGCGCCCACTCATTGATGACGACAGAGACGACAGAGCATCTCGCGACGACCCATCGTACTCACCTGTGCGGCGCATTGCGTCTCTCCGACGCCGGTAGCCGCGTTCGCCTGGGCGGATGGGTCCATCGCAGTCGAGATCTCGGCGGACTCACGTTCATCGATCTTCGCGACCGGGCCGGACTGGTCCAAGTCTCATTCGACCCGAGAACGTGCCCGCCGGACGTCTGCGCGACCGCGGCGAACGTCGGCCTCGAGACGGTGGTGCTCATCGAGGGCGAGGTCGTCGCACGGCCGGAGGCAATGCAGAACGCCGACCTGGCGACGGGCGCCATCGAAGTGCGGGCGACCGCGATGCGGGTCGTCGGACCGGCCGTATCGCCGGCAATTCCGGTCGCGCGGGCGCGCAATGAAAATCTCGCGGCGGAGGAATTGCGTCTTCGCCACCGCTTCCTCGACCTTCGACGGCCGGAGTTGCAAGAGAACATCATACTGCGCCATCGCCTGATGCAGGTCACGCGACGATTTTTGAGCGACCGGGGCTTCTTCGAGATTGAGACGCCGATCCTCACAAAGCCGACGCCCGAAGGAGCGCGCGACTATCTCGTCCCGAGCCGAGTACACCCGGGCGAGTTCTACGCGCTTCCGCAGTCGCCGCAGCTCTATAAGCAATTGCTCATGGTTTCCGGGTTCGATCGCTACTTCCAGATCGCGCGCTGCTTCCGCGACGAAGATCTGCGGCAGGATCGGCAGCCCGAGTTCACGCAGATCGACGTCGAGGCGTCGTTCATCGGCCAGGACGACATCATTGCTCTGAGCGAGGGACTGATCGGCGCACTCTGGCGCGAGGCCGGGTTCGTAATCCCGCCGACCTTTGCGCGCATGACGTACGCCGACGCCATGGAGCGATACGGATCCGATCGTCCTGACCTGCGCTACGACCTCGAGCTCTTCGACGCAAGCGATGCGTTCCGCGCCGCTGATTTCGGAATAACGCGCTCCGCGCTCGAGCAGGGCGGTCGCGTGCGCGGATTGCGAATTCCCGGAGGCGCGGCGGCCTTGTCGCGCAAGCAGCAGGACGAAATCGAAGCCGAGGCGAAGAAGGCGGGCGCGTTTGGCTTGCTTCGGATCAAGATGGTCAACGGCGCACTCGAAGGGCCGGCGGCAAAATTTCTCGGCGAAGGCGCGGTGGCACAGCTCGGGCTCAACGAAGGCGAGCTCGCGCTGCTCGTCGCCGGTCCGGATCGGATCTCGAGTCCGGCGCTCGATCGCGTGCGGCAGGACGTCGCTCGTCGCATGAACATGATTCCAGACAGCGTGCTTCGTTTCCTTTGGGTAACCGACTTTCCATTGTTCGAGCACGATCAGGCGACGGGCGCGCTCGGCGCGGTGCATCACCCGTTCACGTCGCCGCATCCGGACGACATCGCGCTGCTCGACTCGGCGCCTCAAAAGGCGCGGGCGTTGGCCTACGACTGTGTGCTCAATGGCACAGAGCTCGGTGGCGGAAGCATTCGTATCAGCGATCCGAATCTGCAAGGACGCGTGTTCAGACTCCTCGGCATCGACGAAGCGACGGCGCAGGCGCGGTTCGGATTTTTGCTCGAGGGATTGCGCGCCGGCGCACCGCCGCACGGCGGCATTGCGTTTGGCTTCGACCGAATCGCGATGCAGCTATCCAACGCGGGCTCGCTCCGCGATGTGATCGCGTTTCCGAAAACCACCGCGGCGCGGGCGCTGTTCGAGGGCGCGCCGTCGCCCGTTCCCACACAGGATCTCGATGACCTTCACATTCGCATTCAAGGTGACACGGCGTGAGTGACGACACCGTCACACAGAAGATTTCGACCGAGGGCGCCGATCCGCTGACGCTTGCCGGCATCAACGATGGCAATCTCGTCGAGCTGTCGCGATTGAGCAGCGTGAAGGTGACGCTGCGCGGTGATACGATGACCATCGTCGGGCAAGCGGATTCCGTCGGGCGCGCCGCGGGCATTGCGGGACGCATGATCGAGGCGGCTCGCCAACGGCGCGAGCTGACCCCTGACGACGTGTTGCGGATGGGGGACGCGATCGATCGGGGCGAAACGGACGGCGACAACGGCACCGGCGGCGATGCCATTGGCGGGCAGCGCATCGCGCTCCCTGGAATCAGGTCGGTGATTCAAGCGAAGACGCCGGGGCAGGCCGAATATCTGAAGAAGATGCAGGAGAACGACATCGTCGTGGGCATCGGGCCCGCGGGAACGGGGAAGACCTATCTCGCCGTCGCCGCCGCCGTCGACGCGCTGTCGCGAAAGCGCGTGCGTCGCATCGTGCTCGCGCGTCCCGCGGTCGAAGCCGGCGAAAACCTCGGCTTTCTGCCGGGCGACATGCAGGCGAAGATCGATCCGTATCTTCGGCCGCTCTACGATGCGCTCGACGACATGATGCCGTTCGAGCGGATCCAACGCGCCCTCGAACAGCGAGTGATCGAAGTCGCTCCGCTCGCCTTCATGCGCGGACGCACGCTCGGGGACGCATTCGTGATCGTCGACGAAGCGCAGAACGCGACGACGATGCAAATGAAGATGGTGTTGACGCGTCTGGGCGTGAATTCGAGAATGGTCATCACGGGCGACAAGACGCAGGTCGATTTGCCGAAGCGCGAAGACTCGGGGCTCATGCAGGTCGAGCGCATTCTGCCCGGCATTGACGGCATCGGCTTTCATTATTTCAACGAAACGGACGTCGTGCGTCATCGGCTGGTGCGCGACATCGTCCGTGCATATGCAGCCGATGCCGGGGAGTGAGAGAGGGTGAGCGCAACCGGATCGTTTACGAGCGCATCGCCGGGGTCGCCGCGACATAGTCGGCCCTTGCTGGCGTTCCACGGTCCGCGCGTTGCCCTCGGCGTGGGACTCGCCGTGCTCACGTTCGTTCTTTTCCCTGCGTCGCCGGCAGTCGACTTTCCGATCTACGAGATCGGCTCGGTGGCAAGCGACAACGTGATTGCTCCCTTTGCGTTTCGCGTCCTCAAGACGAGCGCGGAGTTGCAAACGGAGCGCGATGCGGTGGCTCGCGGCGTCGAGCCTGTGTACGATTTCGTTCCCGCCGCCCTCGACAGCGCACGACGATCCTTGCTCGTGTTCTCCGCGGCGATCAATCAGGTCGCGTCGCCTGATCAACAAGCGGCGGTTGCCGCGATCCAGCGCGCGGCCTCCAGCTGGGGAATGGGAATCAGCGTCGCGCAAGCGGCGTATCTCGCATCACAGCGCAAACGGACCGCACTCTTCCAATCGCTCGATCGCGTATTCACGCGTTGGTTGAGCGCCGGCGTCGCAAGCTCCGGCGCGCTGGATTCGGTGCGCGGTTCGATCGTGGTGCGCTCCGGGAACACCGAGCGACGCGTCGATACGGATAGTGTTGCGACGTTCAACATGTTGGTGACGCGAGCGAGACTCATTCATCCGGATCCCGGATCGGCCGTCGGCGACTCGCTGTACATGCGATTGCTCGCGACGTTCTTCCATCCGACGATCGTACCCGACCGCGCGGCGACTGAATTGCGGCGTGAAGAGGTTCGTCGCTCCATTCCGGCCGCGAAGTACGAGGTGCTTGCCGGCGAAAAGATCATCGGCGCCAACGAGGTCGTCGGTCGCGAGCAGAACGAGAAGCTGCGCGCGCTGCATGACGCCGTCGACAAGTATCGCGGATCTCAGCGCGGACTGCGGCGTGTGGTCGGCTCGATCTTGTTCGATTTCCTACTCGGTGCGCTGCTGGGCATCACGCTCCTCATCTTTCGGCCCGTCGTGTATGAAACCTTCCGATGGGTGCTCATGGTCGCGATCGCCGCCGCGATTGTGGTGATTGGTGGGGCGATCGTCGCGTTGCCGCAATCCGTGCGGCCCGAGCTCGTCCCGGTCGCGCTTGCCGCAGTGATCCTCAGCGTGCTGTTCGATCAGCGGATCAGCCTCATCGCGACCATGGTTCTCGCGACGCTCGTCGCTGGACAGAGTGTGTTCCGCGGGACGAACGCGCTGTTCATCAACTTGCTTGGCGGCGCGATCGCGGCCGTTTCCGTCGGCGAGATTCGGCGGCGCAATCAGACGTATCAGTGGATACTGACGATCGGCGGTGCATACATTGCGACGGCGGCGGCGATTGGACTCACACTCGACTTGCCGTGGCGCGAGATCGCTGTCTCCGCCGGCTTCGGCGTGCTCAACGCGCTTGGTTGCGTGCTACTGGCGATTCTGTTGCTTCCCATGTGCGAGGCGTTCACGCGAATCGAGACCGATCTCACGCTGCTCGAATGGTCCGATCTCAACCGGCCGCTGATGCAACGCCTCAGTCTCGAGGCGCCTGGGACTTACGCGCACACGATCGCGATCGCAAACCTTGCGGAAGCGGCGTGCCGCGCGATCGGAGCAAATGCATTGCTCGCGCGCGTCGGCGCGTACTACCACGACATCGGCAAGATCGCGCGTCCTCAATATTTCGTCGAGAACCAACCGAAAGGTCGTAATCCGCACGACGTGCTGAGGCCGGGCGCAAGCGCGCAGATCATTCGCAACCACGTGCGCGAAGGCCTCGAGCTCGCGGCGGAGTACAAGCTGCCGCGCGCACTCCGTGCGTTCATCACCGAGCACCACGGAACGGGAACGATCAGCTACTTCTTCGACAAAGCACGTCAAGGCGAAGGACCGACGCCCGACGCCGCCGAATACGTGTATCCGGGACCCCTGCCGCAGAGCGCGGAGACCGCGGTCGTGATGCTCGCCGACGGCATTGAAGCGGCGGCACGCGTGGTTCATGAGCCCACACCGGAAAAGGTCCGCGACGTCGTCGACCACATCGTGCGGCAGCGGATGGAGCAAGGACAGCTCGCTGACGCGCCGCTGACGCTGCGACAGCTCGAGATCATCAAGGAAGAATTCACACGCGTGATCGTCGGCATGTACCACAACCGGATCGACTATCCCGCGGCGACGGGCGGCATCACGTCGGAGTTTGCGCGCGCATGACGCTGACTGTCGATGTTTCGGCCGACGGCGTTCGCTCGCCGATCAGCCGCGAGCGCATCGCTGAGATCGCGAGGGCCGTTTTGCGCAGTGAGCGGGTGAAGAATGCACTCGTCTCGATCACGTTTCTCGATCGGCGGGCGATGGCCCGGTTGAACGCGAAGCACCTCGACCACGTCGGCGCGACGGACGTCATCTCATTCGGCTTCGCACGTGTGACGGACGCTGATCCTGTCATCGGCGACGTATACATCTGCCCCGACGTTGGCCGCGAGAACGCGAAGGCGGGCCGCACGCCGGTGCGCGAAGAGATCGCGCGACTCGTCGTCCACGGTGTGCTGCACGTGCTCGGTCACGATCATCCAGTCGACGAAGGGCGCGAACGGTCCGACATGTGGCGCCGTCAGGAACGCATCCTTCGGCGCGCGGTGGATGCAGCGGACAACGGGGCGAGACGATGATTCAGCTCTGGGGCTGGGCCATCGGAATCGTCGCTGTGCTCTTGGCGTCATTGCTCGCCACCGCCGACAGCGCGTTGCTCGCCTTTCACGCGATCGAGCCATCGGCGGTGTCGGATGCGGCGTTCGCCGACCGCGAACGGCGCCATCGAGCATTATCGATGGGTCGAGTGTTGGCGTATGTGGCGGCTGGGGCGGCACTCGCGCAAGCGCTGCACTTGGGCGAGCTCGATTTTCTCCCGCGCATTGGGTCGATCGCGCTCATTGCGGTGATCGTCGCGACGGTCGCCGAGTGTCTCGGACGGGCGATCGGCTATGCCGACCCGTCGTCGATGCATTCCCGGTTGCAGCCAGTCATCAATATCGTCGGCACGATCCTGAGCCCGGCCGTCGCACTGGGCGCCGCGATCGACCGCGGTCTGCACGCGCTCATTCCGCTGTCGGACACGGCGGAGAACGATCTCGAGACGTCGACCGAGCAGTTCCGCGAAGTCGTGGCGGCGGAGGCCGACATGTCTTCCGCCGAGGAGGCGTTGATCCATGGCGTATTCTCGCTCGGCGAAACAGAGGTACAGGAAGTGATGGTGCCACGCGTCGACATTGTCGGCATCGAGGCGTCGACGCATTGGTCCGAGGTGCTCGACCGCGTTCGCAGCTCAGAGCACGCGAGATTCCCTGTGTTTCGCGAGACGCTCGACGAAGTCATCGGCATTCTCTACGCGAAGGACATTCTGCCGGCAATCATCGCCGACGAGGAGCCACCATCGGGCTGGTCGTCGCTGGTGCGCGCGCCGGCGTTCATTCCGATCTCCAAACGAATCGACGCGCAGCTCCGCGAATTTCAGGCGACGCGCACACACATCGCGATCGTCAGCGACGAATACGGCGGGACCGCGGGGCTCGTGACGATCGAAGACATTCTGGAGGAGATCGTCGGCGAGATCCGCGACGAATACGACGTCGAGGAGCCGAACATCAGGCAAGAAGGGATCGCGCGGTACTGGGTGTCGGGTCGCGTACCGATCGATGAGCTGTCGGAGCGACTCGACACGGACTTCAGCATCGAGGACGTCTCGACCGTCGGCGGCTTGGTGTACGCGCTGTTCGGTCGCGTGCCGCGCTCGGGTGAGAGCATGGTGCACGCCGGTTTTCGAATCGTCGTCGAACGGGTTCGCGGTCGTCGCATCGAGCGCGTGTACTTCGAGCGCCTCGAGCCGGCGGGGACGCGGGCGGAAGAATGACCTGGAGTCTTCCACTGTTCGCGGCGCTCGTCGTCGTGGCCTGGCTCACGGCGGGCGGAATGGCGGTGCGCTCGGTGAGCCGCATCTGGCTGCGCCATTGGGCGGAGCGTCAACTGCGTGGCGCCGAGGCTGCGATGACCTATCTCGAACGACCGCACAGGCTGTTGACCGCGGCGAGCGTCGGCGTCGCGCTCACGTTGCTCGTCGCCGGCATGATTGTCGGAATGGCCGGCGATGGAATCCGGGTGCTCTGGTCGGCGGTCGTGTTCGCGGCGGTCGTCGTCGTCGCGGGGCAGATTGCGCCGAGGGCCATCGCCCGGCGCTGGCCATCGGCCGTGGCACCGATCGTACTGCCGGTATTGAGACTCGCTGATCTCGTGACCACGCCGCTGATCGTTGCCGGCCGGGCGATTGCACGGGTGTTCGTGGCCGAGCGTCCGGAGCCGCCTGAGCCGCTCGAGCGAGATGGCATTCAAGATCTCTTACGCGAAGGCGAGCTCGAAGGCGTCGGCGAGCGTGACGAGATCGCGATCATCACGGGCGTAGTCGAGTTCAGCGAAAAGGTCGTGCGTCAGGTGATGACACCACGATCGGACATTTTCGCGCTGCCCGACGGCGTCGATCCGCACACGCTGGCGAGCCAGATTGCGCAATCGCGCTACAGCCGTGTGCCGATTTATCACGGGACGCTCGACGACATCGTCGGCATGGTGCACGCATTCGACGTCATCAAAGCGCACGGTGACACGCCGGAACGCCTCCGCCCCGTGGCGTTCTCGACTCCCGACGCCCCTTGCAACGAGCTCCTGTTCCGCATGCTCCGCGAGCGTCTCCATCTCGCGATCGTCCGCGACGAGAGCAATCGAACGCTCGGCCTCGTGACGCTCGAGGATTTGCTCGAGGAGCTGGTCGGCGACATTCGTGATGAGCACGACGAGCCCGAGCCGCCCGCATCACCCGCCCCCCCGTCGACCACAGTCCCACCATCGCGCACCGCAACACGATGACCGCAGCGCCTCCCCTCGATCGCGAAGCTCGAGAAGCACGCCTCCTCGGCGACTTCGACGCCGGACGCAACGCAGCACTCGCGCGCGTCGTCAGCATCGTCGAGAATCATCGCGCCGGCTTTGATCGCTTGCTCGCGCGGATGCAACGCAAGATTGGGCGCGCGCGACGCATCGGTATCACTGGTCCGCCAGGCGCGGGGAAGAGTACCCTCACCACAGGACTGGCAAGCGCATATCGGCAAGCCGGATTGACGGTGGGCATCGTCGCGGTCGACCCGACGTCACCATTCACCGGCGGGGCTCTCCTCGGCGATCGAGTACGCATGGAGTCCGTGGCACTCGATCCTGGCGTCTTCATTCGATCGATGGCGACGCGCGGATCGCTCGGCGGCCTCGCCGCCGCGACGCGTGAAGTGACCGACGTGCTCGACGCGTTCGGATTCGACCGCGTGCTCATCGAAACCGTGGGCGTTGGACAAACGGAGCTCGACATTGCTCGCACCGCCGATACGAGCGTGGTCGTGCTCGTGCCCGAGTCGGGCGACTCGATACAAACGCTCAAAGCAGGGTTGATGGAGATCGCCGACATCTTCGTCGTGAACAAAGCCGATCGACCGGGCGCGGATCGGTTGCGCAATGAGCTCGAGCTCATGCTTGGCCTGCGCGGCGGGGCGACGCTCAAGAATGTTCCGGCGCATCATGGCGTCGATCTCGGACGGGCAATGACGCGCGACGAACAGATGGCAATGAATCCCGGTCGCGCCGCGCGCGCGGCAGCGAAGGATGAAAGCCTCGACACATGGACGCCACCGGTTCTGCGAACGGTAGCGATGAAGGCCGAAGGATTGCCAGATGTTTTGGCCGCGCTCGACCGGCACTTTCGTTATCTTGAGGCAAGTGGAACGCTCGGCAAACGGCGGCGCGCCCGGCTTCGCGAGCGGGTGGTCGACGTCGTCGGTGAGCGGGTGCAGGACCGGCTTTGGAAAGATGCCGGAACGAATCAGTGGCTCGACGACCAACTCGACGCGCTCGAAGCGGGCGGCACGAATCCATTCGACGTCGCGGACGCGCTGCTCGCCCGAAGTGGAGACCTCCTGACGCGGAACAGTCAATGACCTCGACGCGAGACTTTACCCAGGCCCAGTCCGACGAACGCGACGCGCGCGCGGAGCTCGATCGTCTCCGCGCCGAAGTGGCCGAATGGCGGCGGCGCTACGAGAAGGGCGAGCTGCGCGACATCGCCTTCACCAACTCCGCGAACGAGGTCGAGCCCCTGTACACCGCGCTCGACGTCGGCGCCCAAAGCGCCGAGACGCTCGGCGTTCCCGGCACATACCCGTACACACGCGGCATTCACCCGACGGGATATCGCGGCAAGCTTTGGACGATGCGCCAGTTCGCGGGCTTCGGCAGCGCGGCGGACACCAATGCGCGATTCAAGTTCTTGCTCGAGCATGGGCAGACGGGACTCTCCACCGCGTTCGATTTCCCGACGTTGATGGGCTACGACTCCGATCACGCACGTTCGCTCGGCGAAGTTGGTAAGACGGGCGTCGCCATCTCGAGCTTGGCCGACATGGAGATTCTGTTCGACGGCATCCCGCTCGACCAAGTGTCGACGTCGATGACGATCAACGGGCCGGCGATCATTTTGTGGGCATTTTATATCGCGGCCGCCGAGAAGCAGGGCGTGTCGTCGGACAAGCTGCGTGGCACGATTCAGAACGACATTCTGAAAGAGTACATGGCGCAGCACGCGTGGTGTTTCCCGATCGAGCCTGCGCTGCGACTCATTGTCGACTGCTTCGAGTGGGGGGCGAAGCACGCACCCTTGTGGAATACGATCTCGATCTCCGGCTACCACATCCGTGAGGCGGGATCGACTGCGGCGCAGGAGCTCGCGTTCACGCTCGCCGACGGATTCACCTACGTTGAGCGCGGCAAAGCACGCGGGCTCGACGTCGACGACTTCGCGCCGCGTCTCTCGTTCTTCTGGGACATCCACAACGATTTCTTCGAGGAGATCGCCAAGCTGCGCGCCGCGCGTCGCATCTGGGCGCGTCGCATGAAGGAGAAATACGGTGCGAAGAGTCCGCGGTCATGGGTCATGCGCTTCCATTCGCAGACGGCCGGCGTCACGCTGACCGCGCAGCAGCCGATGAACAACGTCGTGCGCGTCGCGTATCAGGCGCTCGCCGCGGTGCTGGGCGGAACGCAGTCGCTCCACACCAACTCGATGGACGAGACGCTCGCGTTGCCGACGGAGGAAGCAGTGCAGGTGGCATTGCGCACGCAGCAAGTGCTCGCCTATGAGACCGGCGTTCCGAATGTCATCGACCCACTCGGCGGGTCGTACTATGTCGAAGCGATGACCGATCAGCTCGAGCGAGAAGCCGAAGCGCTGTTCGACGAGATCGATGCAAACGGTGGAGTCGTTGCGGGGCTGGAGAGTGGTTGGTTCCAGCGCAAGATCGCGCAGTCCGCCGCGCGCCAGCAGTGGGAGATCGAGCAGCATCGTCGCACGATTGTCGGCGTGAACGAGTTCGTCACCGACGAGCCCGAGCTATCGATTCCGACGTTGAAGGTCGGCGCCGACGCTGAGCGTGAGCAACGCGCGCGCATGGCGAAGATGCGCGCCGAACGTGATCAGGCTGCGTGCACGCAGGCGCTCGATCGTTTGAGGGAAGTCGCGAAGGGAAGCGAGAACGTCTTTCCGTACATTCTCGAATGCGCGCGTCGCTACTGCACGTTGTATGAGATTCGCGCGGCGCTCGAAGACGTGTTCGGCGCGTACCGGGAGCCAGTGTTTTTCTGAGCCCAGCCAAAAAACGCGGCAACAAACGCAGTGAATGGTGGCAATCGTACTTCGACAATCAATACTTGCTCGAGTACGAGCCGCTGTTCACGCTCGAGCGCGATCGGAAAGAAGCAGCTCGGCTCATCGACGT
>JAICYT010000085.1 GCA_025934075.1 Gemmatimonadaceae bacterium | reverse complement strand
CATGAACTACATCGTCGATCGGCAGCGGGACTTCTTCGAGAAAGGCGTCCAGCATCTCAAGCCGCTCACGCTGCGCGAGGTCGCGGAAGTGATCAGCATGCACGAGTCGACGGTGAGCCGCGTGACGAACGAGAAGTTCGTGCAGACCCCGCGCGGCGTACTGCCACTCAAGTTTTTCTTCTCGTCGGGACTGTCGACCACCGCCGGCGAAGACGTGTCCGCGCGCGGCATCAAGGCGCAGATCGAGAAGCTCGTCGCCGACGAAGATCCGAAGCATCCGCTCACCGATCAGGCGATCGTCAACATCCTGAAGGAAAGCGGCGTGCAGATCGCTCGTCGCACGGTGGCCAAGTATCGCGACCAGTTGGGAGTGCTGTCGGCACGAATGCGCAAGCGAGTATGACCTCCACTTTCGGAGTGACCACTGTGGCGTCACCCCTCGCACCCTACTCTGCCCGCGCTTCCGCCCCCGTACGCGACATCGATGTCTCGGTTCTCGTCCCGGCGAAGGATGAAGCCGAGAATCTTCCGTTGTTCATGGAGCAGGCGGCGCAAACATTCGCCGCCGCACCCGAGAGATATGAAGTCGTCGTCATTGACGACGGTAGCAGCGACAATACCTGGCGCGTGCTCCAGGATCTCGCGCAACGATACGCATTTCTTCGCATCCAACGGCACCGGGCGCGACGTGGCATTGCCGAAGCGCTTCGCACGGGCTACTTGGCGGCGCGCGGCTCGGTGCTCGTGTTCTATCCGGCGGACCTGCAGTTCAAGCCCGAGGACATTCCTCGTCTCGCTGCACCGATCCTTGCCGGTGAGTCCGACATGGTCACCGGATTCAAGGAAGGGAAGTACGAGAAGGCATTTGTCTCGAAGATCTACAATGGGCTGAGCCGCACGCTGTTCCACGTGCCGGTCAAGGATTTGAATTCTGTAAAGGCGTATCGGCGCGAGATTATGGACGTCCTCCCGATTCGTCCCGACTGGCACCGGTACATGATCGTCATTGCGGCCGCGGAAGGGTTCACCGTCACCGAGATTCCGGTCCCGCTGTACCCGCGCCACGCCGGAAAGTCCAAGTTCGGACTCTCGCGCATTCCGGTCGGCGTCCTCGACATGTTGGCCGTCTGGTTCGAGCTGCGTTTCGGACAGAAGCCCCTGTTGCTGTTCGGCATGCTCGGCGCTGGACTTTTTGCGCTTGGCGCGCTGGCCGGCTTCGTCGCCCTCGCGGTGCTGATCTTTGCCGGCGTCGGCTATCGATCCGTCTGGACGGTCATCACAACCTGCCTGATCCTCGGTAGCATCTTCTTTTCGACCGGCTTGCTCGGCGAGCAGATCGCCGGTCAACGCGCGCAGCTTCGCGACATCCGCCGCCAGCTCGACGAGCGCTTCGCCGAGCGCTTGGAAGATCGGTAATTGAAATGAAAGTTCTTTTCTTGACGCATTCTTATCCACGCGAGATTGGCGACGCGCCCGGTTCGTTCGTGCTGCGTCTGGCGGCAGCCCTGCGGGGCGAGGGCGTCGAGACGAGCGTCGTCGCGCCGGCGGCTCCCGGTCTCTCCGAGCACGAGACCTTCGACAGCATCCCAGTCGAACGGTTTCGCTATGCGCCGCGACGCTATGAGACGCTCGCGTATGCGGGCACGATGGCCTCGCAGGTGCAGGCGTCGTGGAGCGCACGCGTGGCGCTGCTCGGCTTTCTCGGCGCCGAATTTCGGTCGGCTGTTCGCGCCCGCCGCGCCTTCGAGCCCGACGTGATTCACGCGCACTGGTGGTTTCCGAACGGGCTCGTTGGGACATGGCTTGGCCGGATGGCTCACAAGCCACTCGTCACCACGTTGCATGGCAGCGACGTGAGGCTCGCGCGCACGGTCGCGTTTTCGCGACCGGCGTTCCGTCACGTCATGCAGCAATCGGCCGCTGTGACGGCAGTCTCGCGATGGCTCGCTGCGGAAGCCGCCGAGGTCGTCTCGGCACCGGCGCCGCTCGTTGCTCCTATGCCGGTCGCGACGGACCTCTTCTCGCCAAACGGCAAGCATCGCGGCCACCGATTGCTGTTCGTCGGCCGGCTCAACAAGCAGAAGGGCGTCGAGATTCTCCTCCATGCGCTGAGCCGTATCCCCGACACGTCGATCGGTCTCGACGTCGTTGGCGACGGTGAGGATCGCGAGACCCTCGTCGAATTAGCGAATGCACTCGGCATCGGTGACCGTGTGACGTGGCACGGAGCGCTTCCGCAGCCGCAGCTCGCGGACTTCTATCGCGGCGCCGCGGCGCTCGTCGTCCCCTCGGCCGAGGAAGGGCTCGGCCTCGTAGCGGTCGAAGCGCAATTGTGCGAGACTCCGGTTGTCGCGTTCGAGTCCGGTGGTTTGCCCGACATCGTGCAGCATGATCGCACTGGCATTCTCGTGCACGACGTGGACGCAGGTGCGTTGGCGGCCGCGTTGGTCTCGCTCCTCGAACGCGAGGATCGCGGCGCGTCGCTCGGCGCCGCCGCACGGCTCCGTGCGCTCGCAACTTTTGCCCCCGAGTCGGTTGCCCGACGCTACGCCGAAATCTACCGCACCGCCATCGCCAACTCGCCGCGGTAAGCGTGCACTGATCATTCAGATCGTCGTGACGACGATCGTCCTGCTGTTCGTTGCGCGAGCGCTCTTCACGCAATGGCGGCAGTTTCGCGGCACCCCGCTGATCGTGTCGCCCAACTGGACGATCATCGTTGCGTCCGGCCTGCTCGTGCTCGCGACGTACGCGCTGCTGGTCGAAACCTGGCGGCGCATTCTCGGCGCCTGGGGGAGCGCGCTCGCGTTTCCGGACGCCGTGCGCATTTGGTGCGTGTCCAATCTTGGCCGTTACGTCCCGGGCAAGGTCTGGCAAATCGGCGCCATGAGTACGATGGCGGAGCGCGCCGGCGTGAGCGCCGCTGCCGCTGCCGGTTCGGCCGTTCTCAATACGATCGTCAACATCGCGACAGGCTTTCTCGTCGCGCTGGTCGCCGGCTGGCGGTCATTCGATACATTGTCAAACGGCAATACTGGAATTGGAATCGCGATTCTCACGATCGCGCTGGGCGGAGTGCTGCTCCTGCCCACGGCGCTCCCGTATCTGCTCGCCGTTGCGCGACGAGTGACCGGTCGCGCTCTCGACTTGGGGCCGATCCCGCATCGAGCCATCGTGATCTCGCTGGTTGGGAACATCGTCGCGTGGTTGATGTACGGGGCAGCGTTCGAGCTGTTCGTGCGCGGCGTCATCGGCCGCGCGCCGGGCACTTTCCCAGACTACGTGACGGCGTACGCATGGCCGTACATCCTGGGTTATCTTGCTATCCTTCTTCCCGGAGGATTGGGCGTGCGCGACTCCGCGCTCGCGGTGGCACTCGGAGCCTTGAAGCTGGCAACGCCGCCCCAGGCAGTCGTTGTTACGGTAACGTCCCGATTGTGGTTGACCGTGTTGGAGCTCGTCCCCGGTTTCATCTACTTGGCGCGAGGCATACGCCGAGGATCCGCTACGACACTGCGCAATGGCTCGAACCTCTGATGTGAGCGCGGCACAACCGAAGCTGACCGAGCTTGCAGCGCCTCGCTACGCGACCGCGTGGGCGTCGCTCGTGTATGTCCTGTCAGCGATGCTCCTCGCCTATCCGGCGCTCGCCGGGAAGTTCCTCATCAACGCGCGGAGCGATCAATACCTTGCCGGGTATGCGTTCCGCGAGTTCGCCGCTCAATCGCTGAAGTCGGGGCACGGCTTTCCGCAATGGAATCCGTTCCTGCAGGGCGGCTTACCGTACATCGCCGCCATGCACGGCGACATTTTCTATCCCACGTTCATCCTGCGTTGGTTGCTCCCGACCGACATCGCGATGACCTGGGAGTTCATCATCCATCTCTTCCTCGCCGGCCTCTTCACCTATTTCTTCCTGCGGTCCTGGAATCTCAGCTTCTGGGCGGCGCTCGTCGGCGGGGTCGCCTATATGCTCAGCGGGTCGATCGCCGGTTTTGCGTCGCCGGGCCACGACGGGAAGTTGTTCGTGAGTACGCTCACGCCGCTCGGGCTCCTACTCGTCACCCGCAGTGTGCGTGATGGCCGGAGGTGGGCATGGGGCGCCCTTGCCGTCGCGGTCGGACTCGCGTTTCTGTCGCCGCACCCGCAGCTGTTCCAGTACTTCCTGCTGCTCGCCGGATCGTTCGCGCTGTACGTGGCCTTCGCCGATCATCCGGGCAGCGGCCGACTGCCACGCGACCTCGCGATTCGCCGGCTCGCGTTCGCCCTCGGCGCCGTCGTGCTCGGAATCATTATCGGGGCGGTGCAGTACTGGCCGGCACTGATCGAGTACAAACCCTGGTCGCCACGGGCCGGCGGTCACGATTGGGCCATCGCCACGAGCTACTCGTTTCCTATTGAGGAAACGCTCAACGCATACTGGCCGCAGTTTACCGGCATCCTCGACAACTACTGGGGCCGAAACGCGATCCACCTCCACAGTGATTATTTCGGCGCGGCGGTGCTCGTGCTTGCCGGTGCGGCATTTGGTCGAACGAATCGAGTTGGGTTCCGCCGCTTCTGGTGGATCGCCGCGCTGGTTTCCCTGATCTGGGCATACGGCGGCTACACCCCCATCTATCATCTGATCATCCTCGTACCGTACACCAAGTACCTGCGGGCTCCGAGCTCCATGATCTTCGTAACGGCGCTCTGC
The DNA here is from genome assembly GCA_025934075.1 of Gemmatimonadaceae bacterium. Taxonomy (GTDB): domain Bacteria; phylum Gemmatimonadota; class Gemmatimonadetes; order Gemmatimonadales; family Gemmatimonadaceae; genus JAQBQB01. Next base: position 11,845 of record JAICYT010000085.1, on the reverse strand, counting down.
GTCTCTGTCCTCGCGGCGCTCGGTACAGATCGAATCATCGCGCGCGTCGTGTCGCGAAAGTACGCCGCCGGGTGGATCATTGGCACCGCCGTGTTCGCGCTGCTCATGACCGTCGGCGGCTATACCGCACTCGCCAACGCCGTGGCTGGATCGATCGCAAGTGGTCTCGGCTATCCGCCAGATGCACAGAGCCAGATCGTCGACCAGATCGTGAGCAGGGCGCAATTGAACAGTGGCGCGGCGATCATCGGCGTATGGCGATCGTTCCTCTTCGCCGCCCTCACCGGAGCGTTCATCTGGGGCGTTCTCACGGACCGCGTCTCTCGGCGGAATGCCGCCATTGCGATCGTCGTCCTCGTCATCGCCGATCTCTGGTCGATCGAGCGCGAGTATTGGATCTTCTCGCCCCCGGCGTCCGTCATCTTCGCCAGCGATCCGGCGATCGACGCGATCAAGGCCGACATCGCGAAATCCGGCGAGCCCGGGCGGGTCTTCAACCCGCGTGCCGGTTCAGGGATGGTCAAAGAGCTGGGGAGAGACGATCGCTACTTCAGCGGCGACAAGCTCATGGTGCATGGCATTCGGATTCCGGGCGGCTATCACGGCAATGAGCTCGGGATGTATCAGCGTATGATGGAACTGCAAATCGACAGTCTGCCGGTGGAGTTTTCGCCTCAATTTTGGCGACACGAGAATGTGCGCTATCTCTACACAGCCTTCACCGACGAGGAGATTTCGCAGGTCGTGCCTCGGATCAAGGCGCCGCCGCTGACCAAGCTCGCCGGCCCGGTGCGGAATTCGTCGGGCTCGATGGTATCGGCCTACAAGGTTGGAGCCGAGAACGGCTTCGCGCACATCGCGAGCGCGATGACCAAGGCGACGCAGAATCAGGCGCTCGGTACCGTTCTCGATCCGCGCTTTGATCCGCAGACAGTCGCCATCGTCGATAGTCTCGCGACGGACATCAACCCGCCCGCGCTGACCGCGCTTCCGCCTGCGTCGACCACCCACGCTCGCGTCACTCGCTACGAACCCGGTGTGATCGATCTATCATTGGACCAACCGAGCGTCGCGGGGCAAGCGCTCGTGGTATCGGAGAATTACTTTCCCGGTTGGCATGCGACGGTCGACGGCAAGGCGGCCGCGGTTGCGCTGATGAACTACAACCTCATTGGTGTCGCGCTTCCGCAGGGGGCACGGAGCATTCAATTGCGGTTCGACGATGCAGCGTATGAGAAGGGAAAGGGCGTAACACTCGTGGCACTTGTCTTAGCAGTCGTCTTGTGGGTGGCCGGAGCTGTCGTCGATCGTCGATATCGGACACCGATGCCCACGACCGCGTGACGACGAAGTCCCGGTCCTCGTGAAAATTCACTGGTCAGGAGCTCACTTCGTGATGTCCATTCTTCGCTCTCACGCGTTCCGCCGGTCCGTTGTCGCGGCGGCGTTCTGCGGCGCGTCGGCCGTCCTCGCCGCCTGCGGTTCTTCCGAGCCAAAGGTGCCCCCCAAAGACGTCGTGCCAACCGCGATCACACCGACGAGCACCGACACGCTGCGCGGTGCAGTGGCGACGCAGCTCGCCGCACCAGTCGCCGTAACAGTCAAGAACAAGGCTGGCGATCCAATCGACAGCGCCGTCGTGACGTTTACAGTCGCCGGCGGAGGCGGCACGGTCGGATCGGCGACCGTTCGGACAGACGCCAACGGCCAGGCGTCGACCACTTGGACACTGGGGAATGCGGTCGGCCTTCAATCGGTGACAGCGACAGTGGGAACGCTGCCGGCGGTGACGTTCTACGCAGTCGCCGCGGCACAGGGCGCGAGCGCCGTCGCGAAGGCCGCGGGCGACGCGCAAACAGCGGTCGCCGGAGCGAACGTTCCCGTCGCGCCGTCGGTGAAGGTGACCGACAAGTTTGGAAATCCAGTTGCTGGTGTACTCACGACCTTCAACGTCGCGAGTGGCGGTGGAAGCGTTACTACGGCGGCGGTCAACACCGATGTCAACGGCATCGCAACGATTGGCAGTTGGCGATTGGGCGTCGTAGCGGGCACGAACACGCTGACGGCGACCGCGTCCGGAATTGCCCCGGTCACGTTCACGGCAACAGGCATCGCCGGCGCAGTTTCTCAGGTGAACATCACGAATACCGCGCCGACGTTATCGATCGGACAAACCTTCACGTTGACGGCGCAGGCCGTCGATGCCAACAACAATCGCGTCACCAACGCGGCCATTTCGTTCACCAGCGACAACCCGGCCATCGCGACGGTCGGCGCGAGCACTGGGACGGTGACGGCAGTCGCCGCAGGCACCGCGACCATCACGGCATCGGCCGGTGGCATCAATGGGACGCAGGCGGTCAGCGTCATCGGCAACCCAGGGGCGACAGTCGCGGCCACCATCGCCATGGGCAGCCACATCGCCGACGTTGTAACCGCCGGCAATACAGCCTACGCAGCGCTGTCGAATTCCGTGGCAGCTGTAGACCTCACTAGCAACACGCTCGCCTGGAGCTTGAGCCTTACCGGTCAAGTCGTCGACGTAGCGGCGAATAGCACAAATACGCTCGTCGCGGCGGCGGCGGCCGGGGGCGCGACCTCGCAGTTCTACCTCATCAACCCGGCGACGCACCTCGCTACCGATTCCATCGGCCTCGCTGCCACGCCGGTTCGTATGGTCATGACGTCGAATGGAGCACGTGCGTTCGTCGATGAGAACAGCTTCCAGCTCGAGATAATCGACATCGCGACCAAGACGGTCATCACCCAGGTGCCACTGCCGGGAACAGTCATCGCCATGAAGATGGCGCCGGGCGATACTTTGCTCTACGCTGGCACGGCACTCGGTTCGGTCTACGAGATTCGCGTTTCGACCGGAGCCATCGTTCGGCAATTCAATCCGACGAACACGGTGGTCGACCTATCCATCTCTCCCGACGGAAAGACATTGTTTGTGGCCGACGGTAGCAGCGTAGTATTCATGGTCCGGCTCGCGACCGGTGGATTGAACGGGTCGGTAGACTTCTTCCAGAACGTGCGTGGAGTGGCACAGCCGGCCAACGCCGCACAGCTTTGGGTGTCGCAAGGCAACACGGTATACGCGGCGCCCAAGGACGACAACAGCTTCAACCCGAATCTGATCGCGGGCCGGGCAACGGTGAATGGTGCATCGCTCTCGCGAATCGCATTCACCAGGCTGGGAGACATCGCCGTTGTAATCGACGATGCGGGCAACAACCTGGTGATCGTCAAATAGGAATGACCGACGGCGGGCAAATCTCGTTCACTGGTGGGGGCGGGCTCGAGGCAGAGCGCGCCCTTGTCATTGTCCCGACCTACAACGAACGCGAGAACATCGCCCGTCTGATCGAGAGCATTCTTGGTCAGGATTCTCGACTCGAAATTCTGGTCGTCGACGATGGCTCGCCCGATGGCACAGCAGACATCGTTCGGGCCATCAAGGCTCAGAACCCACGCGTCGACATCTTGTGCCGTCCCAAGAAGATGGGTCTGGGCACGGCGTACGTTGCGGGGTTTCGTTGGGCGCTCGAACGCGGCTACGATTTCGTGTTCGAGATGGATGCTGACTTTTCGCACGACCCGAACCACCTGCCGGAGTTTCTCCGCGCGATCCAGGCTGCCGACCTCGTACTCGGCTCGCGCTACAGGGAGGGAAAGGTCACGGTCGTCAATTGGCCCATCGCGCGCCTGATCCTGAGCTACTTTGCCAACGTCTATGCGCGTCGCGTGACCGGGCTCGAGGTGTGGGACGCGACCGGTGGGTTCAAGTGCTTTCGGAGAGCTGTACTGGAAGCTATTGATTTGAATAAGGTTCGGTCAAACGGATACGCCTTTCAGATAGAGATGAGCTACCGGGCGTCAAAGCGCGGCTTTCGCATCATCGAGATCCCGATTGTGTTCGTGGACCGGACGGAAGGCCAAAGTAAGATGTCCAAGACGATCGTCCGTGAGGCGATCTGGATGGTCTGGCGCTTGAGATGGTGGGCGATGACCAACAAGCTATAACCTCAACATTTGAGGGGAAGCGATGATTCTCGTCGGGCGGCCGTTTTACAAGATGAGCGGGTCGGGCAACGACTTCGTCATGATCGACGCCCGCGCCACGCCGCCAGGCGAGCTCGCTGAGCCGGACACGGTGCGGCGGGTCTGCGCCCGCGGGACAGGCGTCGGCGCCGATGGCATCGTGTTTCTCGAGCCGTCGGCGATCGCGGCCGTGAGACTCGTCTATCTCAACTCCGACGGTTCGCGAGCCGACTTCTGTGGAAATGCCACCCTTTGCACGACTCGACTCGCCGTGGAGTTGGGTATAGGGAGCGCCCGAGGGTTCGACATCGAAACTGATTCGGGCGTCGTGAGCGCGCGGCTTACCGCTTCAATGCCCGAGGTCGATCTGCAGCCGGTCACGGACGTCAGACCAGACGCAGCCGGCGTCGCGGCCGAGCGGGGAGAATCGAGGCTAGGGTTCGCACTGGTAGGCGTGCCGCACTTGGTGATTCGATGTGCCGACGTCGCCCAGATCGATGTCGTTGGCCGCGGGCGACCTCTGCGGAGCCATTCGACGATGGCGAGCGGGGCGAACGTCAACTTCGTGTCACCAGCTGCCGATGGTGGCTGGCGCGTTCGAACCTACGAGCGGGGGGTCGAAGCAGAAACTCTCGCGTGCGGTAGCGGCGCAGTCGCGACTGCGATCCTCCTGACCACATGGGGTGAGGCAAGCGGAGCCGTTAAGATCCGCACGTCGTCCGGCCGAGTTCTTCAGGTCCGGCTCGCCCATGACGGTCGGTGCTGGATGCCGAGCTTGGCTGGCGAGGGACGCGTCGTCTATCAAGGATTGCTGGCGGAGATCTAAGCTAAGATCTGTCGTCACAATCCATTAGCCAAACCGCCAAATCCAGACAGGTGCAGAGATCCGACTTCTCCACAGACTTTCCCCGGGTATAGTTTACATAATACATCTTATACGTACTAAGAGATCGCTTCGATGCCAGCCGCACGAGCTCGGCGGCGGTGGCTCTATCTCGCCTCCGTCATCGGATTCCAGCCGCCTCAGATCGGTGGCTGATGGTCGACCGGCACGACAGTCGAGGAGCCCAGCGCGCGAGTTATAACCGAGCCCGACCGACACCTTCGACGATTCTTGTTGATGCTGGTCGAGACATGAAAAAGGTCCAGCGAGAACGAAGACTTACATTGTCGCTGGACCGGATTCAGCAAACCCGCGAATCGCTACCGCCTTGCGACCTGCGCGGTCAGCTCACCCAGCCGGACCCGCGCTTCGGGCGCCATCGACTGCGCGGTCGGATCGCTGAGCATGCTCGTCCAGATCTGCCGCGCCTTGGCCGTATCGCCGGCTACGGTATATGCCCGGCCCGCCTTCGACCGCTGGTAGGCTCTTTCGGCTTCGGCTGTCGTGGCATCAGCGGCCCGCTCGTAGCGCTTGGCTGCTTCGACGGGCTTTCCCATCTGCATGTACCCGTCGCCTTCCAGACCGAGAATCGTGGACTCCATCCGCGATGCGGCCCCCGAGCCAGACACCTTGTCGAGCACCGAGATGCCGTCCTGGACCTTGTGGGCGTCGAAGTCCATCTGCGCCAACAGCATCGCCGCCTCGACGCCAGCCGACGTCGAACCGTACCGCGAGTAGACCTTTTGTAGGTCGCTCTGGGCCAGCGTCAGGTTCCCCGCGCTTATCGACTGCTTGGCGTTCATCAGCGCCTTCTCCGCGTTCGCCGATTGAATCTCCTGTGACCGGAGATAGAACCAATAGGCTGCGGCGGCGACCGCGATGATCGCGGCGCCGATCGTCAGCAGGCGTGCATTGACTCGGGTCCAGTCGATGAAAGTCTGTGCACGATCGGCCGCACTGGCGGTTCCGGAAGCGTTGTCGGGATCGGTACGAGTGCTGGTCATTGTTTAATAAGTGGTGAGGTCGGTCCAATGCCCCTGGCGTGACTCGAACACGCGGCCAACGGTTTAGGAAACCGCTGCTCTATCCATCTGAGCTACAGGGGCAACGTGTTGGCTGGCTCAATGGCCGGTGACGGCCGCAGACCCATCCTGGGCAACAGTAGAAGTTAATCTGCCGCCGTCCCGCCCGCGACAGGCGCGCGGCTCATCCGGAAGGCCTCATCAATACACGGCGATCGTATGTGTACGGCTGCCGAGCAAACGCTGCTGACCAGAAAGAAAAGAGAGCGTGATGAGAAATGAGAAGCCGACAACCGTCGCCGCCAGTGACTCGATGAGCCGCCGACTCGCATCGGCGGTTCCACCGGTGGCCAGCACATCGTCGACGATGAGTATGCGATCTCCGTCGCCGCACGCGTCGGCGTGTACCTCGAGGACATCGGAACCGTACTCGAGCTCATACCGCTCGTTGCGGGTTACCGACGGAAGCTTTCCGGGTTTGCGAACCGGGATGAATCCGGCGCCCAATCGCTGCGCGACTGGGCCGCCCAGAATGAACCCACGGCTCTCGATCGCGACGACATGTGAAATGTTGGCGTCCGCGAAGGCATCAGCCATCGAGTCGGTGGCCGCCGCGAAGGCAGATGCGTTTGCAAGAAGCGGCGTAATGTCCTTGAACAGAATGCCCGGCTTCGGATAATCCGGGACGTCGCGGATGAGTGCTTTGACGCGACGTTCCAGCTCATTCTCGGTTTGTTTGGTCTCCGCGGCTGTCACATCTACCTCATGATCGCAAAAGGTTGATCGTGAAGCTGATCGAGCGGATCGAGATCCTCGACGGACGAAACGACGGCGCCAGGCGGGCCTTTTCGCAGCTCCTCCTGGAGACGCTGAATCGATTCGTCACTTCCTTCCGCTGCGATCTCCACCGCCCCGTCGGGACAATTGCGCACCCAGCCCCGCAAACCAAGCCTGCGCGCTATCTCGCGCACATGCCAGCGAAATCCTACGCCCTGCACGCGGCCTCGCACGAGGACATGCAATCGCACCTATGCGCCTCCAGTCCCGCCTGCATCGCCGTTCCAACCATGTGAGCCGAGCAGAGGAACGAAGCGAACCGGCGCCTCGTCGCGCATTGTGATCTGGCCGTTCTTTCGTTCGGCGACAACGAGCTTCTGTTCCTCGCGATCGCCAACCGGAATGAGCAGTCGGCCGCCCTCGGCCAACTGGTCCAACAGCGGCTGCGGAATCGACGGCGCGCCCGCGCTCACCAGTATTGCGTCGTACGGCGCGTACTCGCGCCATCCAATCGTCCCATCGCCGAGGAGAACGGACACGTTGTTGACGCCGGCACGTCGGATATTTTCACGAGCCTGCTGCATCAGCGCCGGAATTCGCTCGATCGAGAACACCTGAGCAACCAGATGTGCCAATAGCACCGTTTGATAACCCGAGCCTGTGCCGATCTCGAGCACGCGCTCCTTTCCTGTCAGATGGAGTAGCTCGAGATAGCGGGCGTGAACCCACGGCTGCGAGATCGTTTGTCCGCTTCCGATCGGCAACGGCGCGTCTTCATAGGCGCGATGGCGCAATCCCGTTGGAACGAACATGTGGCGCGGCGTCATCTCGAACGCACGCAGCACGGAAAGATCACGGATCCCTTTCTCGCGGAGCGCCTCGACGAGACGCAATCGCGCGCCGCGGAGCTCGCCGTCTACAGGTCGCGCCACCACGTCCCGGCTCCCTGCAATACGTCGTAATATGTGAGGTCGAGATGCAGCGGTGTCACCGAGACATAGCCGTCTTCGATTGCGCGGAAATCTGAATCTTCTTCGCCGCTCCAACTGATTTCTCCTCCGCCGATCCAATAAATCGGCCGGCCCCACGGATCTTTCATGGGCGCGACTGATTCCGAATACACGCGGCGGCCGAGGCGCGTGAGCTTCACGCCTTTCACTTCTCCGGCAGGTCGAGGCGGTAAGTTCACGTTGAACAGCGTCTTGCTTGGGAACTTCGGAAGCGACGTGAGGTGCTTGAGCAGTGGCGTGAGCACCTTCACCTGCTCTCTCAACTGCGTCACGTCAGCGCGAAGATCTCCGCCCGCGAACGAGATCGCGATCGACGGGACGCCGAGTGCAAGGCCTTCCATGGCGGCCGCGACGGTGCCGGAGTACAACACGTCTTCGCCCATGTTCTGGCCGTGGTTGATTCCGCTCAACACGAAGTCGGGACGCTCCGGCATGAGTGCTTCGATGGCGAGCATCACGCAATCCGTCGGCGTGCCATCGACCTGCCATCGCCGCTCGCCGCGTGGAATCGGCCGCAGCGGATGATGCAGCGTGAGAGAGTGGCTCGTCGCGCTCTGCTCGCGATCGGGCGCGACCACGGTCACTTCACCGAGCGGATCCGCGGCGGCGCGCAAGCACTCGATGCCGAGGGCGAGTATTCCGTCGTCGTTGGTAATCAGTAGGCGCATCCGATTAGCCGGCGCCGTCTGGCGACTCGAGCATCGCGACCAATTCTTTCAGCTCGGACTCGAGCGACTCGAGCGCCTGGACCGTCAATGCACCCCGCGCGACGACCTTGAGGTCGCCTCCCTTGCGATGTTCGTCGACCTTTTGACGCGCGCCTTCGATCGTGTACTTCTCGTCGTAGAGCAAATGCTTGACGAGCATAATGAGGTCGACTTCGCGCCGCTGATAGACGCGGTTACCCGAGCGATTTTTCGCGGGGCTCAGAAATCGAAACTGGCTTTCCCAATACCGCAGCACGTGCGGCTTGAGTCCGGTGAGGTCACATACCTCGCCGATCGAGAAGAACTCCTGAACGGGTTCGGCCGAGGCCGCAGTGCGTGAAGCAGCGCGTGACGATGGGCTCACAAGTCTTGCTCCGATCGAAGTTCGCGAGCCATGAGGATGGGCACCGCGTCGCGCGCGGCGTGGCCCTCAAAGAGAATACGAGACACCATCTGGACGATGGGCATGTCGACATGGTGCTTGGCCGCCAGCTCGAGCGCGCTGGCCGTTGTCGGCACGCCTTCGGCGACGGTTTCCTTTCCGGCCAGCGCCTCCTGTAGCGACGCACCTTTCCCAATTTCCAAACCAAGCGCACGGTTTCGGCTCAGAGACCCGGTGCATGTGAGCACGAGGTCGCCGACGCCGGCGAGACCGGCAAACGTCGCCGCCTCCGCGCCGAGCGCAACGCCGAGTCGTGTCATCTCGTGCAACCCGCGCGTGATGAGCGCAGCGCGCGAGTTGTAACCGAGTCCGACACCTTCGACGATTCCCGTTGCTACCGCCATGACGTTCTTGAGCGCGCCGCCAAGCTCGACGCCGATGACATCCGAATTTGTATAGACACGGAATGTCGAACTACTCAGCGCTCCTTGAACGGCCAACGCCGCGTCGAGATTGGCCGACGCAGCCACGACCGCCGTGGGGTGCCCCGCAACCACCTCGGCGGCAAAGCTCGGGCCCGAGATGCCAACCACGGCCCGCTCCGGGACTTCGTGCTCAATGACGGACGTCATGAGCGACAGCGTGCCGCGCTCAATGCCTTTCGTCGCAACAGCCAAGATCGCGTTGCTCGGAACGTGAGCGGCACCATCCATCGCGAGTCGGCGCAGGTAGTTCGACGGCGTGGCGTAAATGACTATCTCGGCGTCGCACAGCGCTTCCTGCTGACTGCTGGTCGCGCGCAAGCCCTCACACAACGGCAGCCCGGTGAGAAACCGTCGATTCTCGTGATGTTCGTTGATCGAGCTCGCCACATCCTGTTCGTGCGCCCAAAGGATGGTGTCGAATCCGTTGTCGACCAGAAGATTGGCAAGCGCGGTTCACCACGCGCCGGCTCCGACGACGGCGCACCGCACTAGGCGAGCCTCGCGGCAATCGCAACAGCGAGCACGATGACGAGGCTGATCGCGAGGGTCGCCGCCGGGCGCTTCGCGGGCTTGCCTGCTTTGCCAAAGCGATGCTCTTCGCCGTTTCGCAGGCGGACGATGTTCGCTCGGTGCGTCCAGAAGACGAACAGCGCAACCACAACGCTGATCGCGAAGAGCGGAGACCGAACACCGACGGTCACGCCGAGCAAGATCGGAAGCACAGCGGCGCTCGTGAGCGACCCGAGCGAGACGAATCCGCTCGACAAGAGCACGACGGCAAAGATCAGAAGCGCGAGTGTTGTCTGGACTGGTGCCAGCGCGAGAAACACACCGGCAGCTGTGGCGACTCCCTTCCCTCCACGCCCGAACTTCAGGTAGACCGGGCGGACGTGTCCAACGATCGCGGCGATGCCGCAGAGGATGCCAATGGCGATTGGATCACTGACTGGGGGCGGCGCCGCCGTCACCCAGCGCGGAAAGAGTGCGACCGGGAGCGCGCCCTTCGCCATGTCGAACGCGAAGACGAGCAACCCGATCTTGGTGCCGAGGACGCGGATGACATTCGTCGCACCCAGATTTCCGGATCCGTGCTTACGGAGATCGATGCCTCGGGATTTTCCCGCCAAGTACGCCGCGGGAATCGACCCCAGGAGATATGAGGCAACGATCGCGGCGACGAGCTGAATCATCGCCCGGCTTTGCGGCGCAGAACGATGCGCAGCGGATTTCCGGTGAAACCCCAAAACGATCGGAAGCCATTGTGCAGATATCGCACGTAATGCTCCTCCACCAAATCGGGTGCGTTGCCAAAAACGGCGATGGTCGGCGGGTCAGTCTCGACTTGGGTTGCGTAGTTGAGCTTCACCTCACGACCCGCGGCCTGCGGCGGCTGTAGACGCGCGACGAGCTCGCCCAGCCTCTCGTTCACCTCGGATGTCGTGATGCGCTTGGCCCGTTCCTGCTCGACCTCGAGCAAGAGCTCGAGAACGCGGTTCACGCGTTGGCCCGTGAGCGCCGACGTGAACAGAAATGGCACGAACTTGAGGAACGGTGCCTTTTCGCCCGCGGCCTTTTCGTACTTCGCCGATGCCTTATCGTCCTTCTCCGCAAGATCCCATTTGTTGACGACGAGAATAAGACCGCGACCGGCCTCCCATGCAAGCGCGGCGATCTTGAGATCCTGATTCTGGATCTCGCCTTCAGTCGCGTCGACCATCAAGATGCAGATGTCGGCACGCTCGATGGCGCGTCGGGTGCGAAGTGACGAGTAGAACTCGATGCCGTCATCGATTTTGCTCTGACGACGCAGGCCGGCCGTGTCCACGAAGATGATTTGCCGGCCATGGAACCGCATCGGCGTGTCGATCGCATCACGGGTCGTTCCCGCCATCTCTGATACGACGAGGCGGTCTTGTCCGAGCAGCTTGTTCACGAACGACGATTTGCCTACGTTCGGGCGCCCGATGACCGCGACACGGAGCGCTTCCTCGGATTCGGTTTCGCCGTCTGGAAGCCGCGCGAGAACGGCGTCGAGCAAATCACCCGAGCCCTTTCCGTTGATCGCCGAGACCGGAAAGACTTCTTCGACGCCAAGCGAATAGAACTCGTAAAAATCGGTCATGCGCGGATCGTCGACTTTGTTCGCGATGACCATCCACGGCTTGCCCGAATTGCGCAGCAGGTCGGACACGTGATAGTCGCTCGGATGCAGACCGACTTTGGCGTCGACGACAAAGAGCAGCAGATCGGCTTCACCAATAGCTTCGTCGACCTGACGGCGAATCTCGACGTCCATCGGTGCGCGCGGATCGTCGTTGATACCGCCGGTGTCGACGAGCCAGAACTTGCGTCCCGACCAATCGGTCTCGGCAAAATGGCGATCACGCGTTGTCCCAGCCTCTTCCGACACGATCGCGCTTTCGTCGCCAACGATGCGATTGAACAGTGCGGATTTTCCGACGTTCGGCCGACCAATCAACGCGACAACGGGAGTCGTCACGCGACCGCCTCGGCGAGACGCGGCTCGGTCTCGTG
>JAICYT010000283.1 GCA_025934075.1 Gemmatimonadaceae bacterium | reverse complement strand
TGCTCGACGCGCACGCCGACAATCCGGCGGCCGTGCGCGACTACGCGGTTCGCATTGCGAAGGCGGCCGAGACTGGGGCGGCGACGGCGGCGCGGGTCGGTCGCTTCATTCGGCAGGAGCCGTTGCAGGCCGACCGCGAAGAGCCGGTGGATCTCTCACTGGTGTGCGACGAAGTCGTCGCGATGACGCGTCCCTTATGGGCCGAGCGTGCGCGTGGCGGCGTGATCCATCTCGAGCGCCACCTGACCGAAGGCGCGATGGTGCGCGGCATTGCCGGTGAGTTGCGTGAAGCGCTGCTCAATCTCGTGCAGAATGCGCTCGACGCCATGGCGGGCGGCGGCACGCTCGGCATCGCCACGACGGTTGGAGGTTCCGAAGTTCGACTGGAGATTCGCGACTCTGGCATTGGCATGTCCGCCGAGGTTCGCGAGCGCGCGTTCGAGCCATTCTTTACCACGAAAGGCCGGGCTGGTACCGGCCTCGGGCTCGCGGAGGTGTACGGTATTGTGAAGCGGCACAGAGGTCGTGCCGAGATCGAATCGTTCCCCAACGTCGGGACGACGATCCGTTTGGTTTTTCCCAAATCCTCGTTGCCACAAGTGACGGAGATCACAATCGAGCAGCGACGACGGGTTGCGCGTCGCGTGCTGCTAGTCGAAGATCATCCAGACAGTCGCGAGTTCATGCAGGCCCTGCTCGAGTCGGACGGTCACGCGGTCGACACAGCGCCGGGTTTCGACGACGCGACGCGACTTCTCCAGAAAGCGATTCCCGTCTATGATGTGCTCATCACGGATATCGGCCTGGCCGATGGGACGGGCTGGGATCTCGTCACGTTCGCGCGAGAGCGCTGGCCGTCGATGCGGATTGGAATCGTGACAGGTTGGGAGCCGCGCGTCGCTGCCGGCGCTGACGGAGATTTCATTCTCCGGAAGCCGGTGCGAACATCTGAACTGCTGTCGCAGGTTGCCGGCGAAGGCTAACCGCGATAATCACCGCTAGCATCTGCGGGCTTTCGCGTCCAAATTCACCCCAATGACAGAACCAGTCTCACGCATCCGTGTGCTCGTCGCGGAAGATGACGACAACGCTCGTTCGTTGCTCGTCGATCTTCTCAGCGAGCTTGGTCATACGATCGTCGCCGAAGTGTCGACTGGCCGCGAGGCAATCGAGCGAGCGAAGGACGTCGTTCCCGATGTCGTGCTGCTCGACGTGCACATGCCTGACGGCTCGGGAATCGAAGCGGCGGAAAAGATCACGCAAACCGTGCCGGGTGTCGCCGTCGTCTTGTTCAGCGGCGACCACACGCTCACGTTGAGTGATCGTGACGTTACGGCGACTGCGGCGATCGCATTCTTGCCGAAGCCTGCGCCGCCGCGCGCATTGGACTCGACGATTCGTCTCGCCGCGACGCGCGCCAAGGAATTACTCTCGGCGCGTCAGGATGCGGAGTCCGCGCGTACGGCGCTCGAGAATCGCAAGACGATCGAGCGCGCGAAGGGAATTCTCATGCGACGCACGGGATCGTCGGAGCAGGAGGCGTATCGCATTCTGCAGCGCACGAGTCAGGACCGTTCGGTGCCGATGGTCGAGATCGCGCGCGCGGTTCTAGCGAGCGAGCCGGGCGCGCAGGAGTCGGCGAAAGAGAAAGAGAAAGAGAAAGAACGGGCTAGCGGGCCCTGAACGTCGAGCACTCGGGAACAAGTGCACGGTGGAACGCGCCGTCTAGGCTGGCACCGTTCCACCGTTCCACCATCGAGCTCCACCGACTACCGCGATCGCACCACTGTAAACTGCATCAGCGGCGACACCGGCAAGCCTCCGGTCGACCAGTCGATCGACGCTTGCGATCCGGCGGGCACCGTGAACCGCAGATACGCCGCCCCGCCCGCAAAAACGGATACGTTCGCCGGCGATGCATCTGACAGCGGCACGACCGCGAGCGGGAACCGGTTGAGCGGCACGCCGGCTCCGTTGACCAGCCGCGGGAAGATGCTGCGCATGTTCCAACTCTGCTCCAGGAAACGCGCATCGGTCACGCCGGCGATGTCATCGGCGAACACCGACGTTGCCCAATCGCGGATTTGCGTCATGTAGCTCGCGCCGAACACGCTCGCCAAGTTCTTCTGCCCCGTGAGCTTGGAATTGTCGAGCAGCGACCACGTATCCGCGTCTGACGATCCACGATGGTCGGCGAGATAGCGAAGCAGATTCCACGTGGCGCCGCGCGTCTCGAGTGAATCGTTGCCGGCATAGACCGACGTCTGCGACGGCATGCCCAAGAAAATCTCGTAGCGGCCGAAGTTATCGCCCTGATAGTTGTTGAAATTGTTCACCGACGTTTGATCAGCCTGAATGACACTGGCGCCAATGTTTCGGCGCGGCGTCTGACCGCTCACGCGATAGTACAGCAACTCTTCGGCGATGTGGCTCAGTCCTTCGTTGAGCCACACGTCCTCGAATGCGTCGGCGTTGTTCACGTACAGGCGGCGGCCGGCGTTGATCAGGTGTTGGAACTCGTGAACCAGTGTCGAGGGCGTCACGTTCTGAACGTCGGCCTTTTTCCGCGCGTCGCTGAACTGCCCAAGAGGATCGGGCACCATCGAGTAGTACATCTCGGCGGCGTTGCTGGCGGCGCAGCCTTGTAGATCCAAGCTGTCACGCTTTGGGAACAAATCACGCTCGAAGAAAAATCCTCCGATCACGCCATTAGCTCCGCGCGGTGTGAGCTTGTTCACTTCCTTCGTGAAGAAGATGAGAATCTTTCCGTTCTTATCGATATCTGATGGCTGACCGAAGTTCTGAATGTCGAGCGGCCCGACGAGAGTGTCGAAGGTCGTCGCAAAGCCCGCGTACTCCGCGTCGCTGAATCCGTTGGCTGGATTGGCGGTGTCGGCCACGACGATGGCGCTGGTCGAGACAGCAGCCACTCGGGCCGTGACATTGATTGGA
>JAICYT010000256.1 GCA_025934075.1 Gemmatimonadaceae bacterium | reverse complement strand
TATCTCGTCACCTTGACCGTAAACGGCCAGACCTACAAGCAGACATTCCGCGTGGAGCGTGTGAGCGGAGGCGAAGAGGTTGCGCCGCAGTTCGGCGATGAAGAGAAGCACGATCAAAGCGGGCGCTACACCCCGCAAGCGTCGCGAAACAATAAGAAGTAAGTTTTCTCGAACATTCATGCTGAACACGAACGGCAGCGCGACGCGCTGCCGTTCGTGTTTTCGCGACTTCCCGATGCGGCTAATTTGGTGATATTGCCGCCAGCGGAGACACGCATGAGACGATCGCGCACCGATACTTCGAGCTCCGTCGCCAACATCGGTCCGGATGATCCGCGATATCTCGCGGTGATCGAAAAGCGGTTCAATAAGCGGTTCAGGGCAAGCCCGGACTATGTCAGGCTCGCCGGGTCGACCGACGAAGTGATAGCGGCTGTCGAGGAGGCTGTGAATGCCGGGCGGCGTCTCGTGGTCACGAGCGGCGGACACTGCCTCGAGGGATTCGTCTCGGATCCTGACGTTCGGGTAATCATCGACGTCTCGCCCATGAACGGCATCTACTACGACGCCAATCGGCACGCCGTGGCCGTCGAGGCCGGTGCTACAGTGGGAGATGCATTTCGAGTGCTATTCGAGAAGTGGAAAGTCACGATTCCGCTAGGCGAGTATCCAGAGATCGGCATGGGCGGACACGTACTCGGCGGCGCGTTCGGTTTTCTCTGTCGTCAGCTTGGCCTCGCCGCGGATTATCTCTACGGCGTCGAGGTCGTTACAGTCGACGAACGGGGGAAGGCGATCAGCGTCGTCGCGACGCGCGATCCCTCCGATCCAAACCATGAGCTCTGGTGGGCCCACACAGGCGGGGGAGGTGGGAATTTTGGCGTCGTCACCCGCTACTGGTTTCGATCGCCCGGTGTATCGGGCGACGACCCCGCGGCACTGTTGCCGCGCGCGCCTCGGTCGATCACGACCTTCACCGCGGAATGGAGTTGGAACGATATCGACGAACGAGCGTTTCTTCGGCTGTTGCAGAATCATGGCGACTGGTGCGAACGGAATGCCGGCGTGGATTCGCCGAACGCATCGCTGTGGACGCTATTAGAGATTCATCGCAAGGCATTTGGCAAGATCATCGTGCGCGGCGTGAGTACCGCCGGTGCAGCCGCAGATCAGCAAGCGCGTGACCATCTGGCCGCGTTGAGCGGGACCGGCGCTGTGCCCCCCAACCTCGAGATCAGGCGAATGTCGTGGCTGGAGTTCGCATTGAACCCCCTGCCGGAATTGTTCGCGGCGCCACCCGGTGGAGTGAGCGTCAAAGTCAAAGATGCCATGCTCAAGAAGCGACTCGACGACCGGCAGATTGGCATAACATACGACTACCTGACCCGAACCGATCACGATGTCATGGGTGGCGTGCTCGGCATGGCGACTTACGGCGGACGTGTGAACATGGTCGCCCCCGGCGCAACCGCGTCCGCTCAGCGCAGCTCGATTGTCGACATGGCTTGCAACACAGGATGGATGGATCCGCAGGACGCCGAGGAGAATCTGAGATGGGTACGCGCCTTCTATCGAGATCTCTTCGCGGAGACCGGCGGCGTACCAGTGCCGGGCGAGGCGTATGACGGGGCATTCATCAATCATCCCGACACAGATCTCGCCGATCCCATTCTCAACACGTCGGGCGTTCCGTGGTACGCGATGTACTACAACGAGAATTATCCGCGGCTGCAACGAGTCAAGGCGAGGTGGGATCCGCGGAACATCTTTCGTCACGCGCTGTCGATCCGGCCAGCTGAGAGTGTCACTTCACGAGCGAGGGACTAGGCCGGCCACCGTGGGATGAGGCGCGCCTCATGCTGATGGACCGGGCAATGACACGCCGCTATGTGGGTATCTCCGGATACGACTATCCGGGATGGCGCGGAACGTTTTATCCACCGGATGTTCCGCGACGCTCCTGGCTCGGTTTCGCGAGCCGAGTGTTCAACTCCGTCGAGTTGAACGGAACGTTCTACAGCCTCAAATCACCTGCGGTGTTCGAGCGCTGGGTCGCCGAAGTCCCCGACGAGGACTTCGTCTTCGCGGTGAAGGGTGGTCGCTTCATCACGCACAACCTCAAGTTGCGCAATTGTGAAAGCGCCCTCGGTAACTTCTTCGCGAGCGGCATTCTTGCGCTCGGAAACAAGACGGGCCCATTTCTCTGGCAGCTGCCTGCAACCTACCGTTTCGACGCCGAGCGGATGGATTCGTTCATGCGATCATTGCCGCGCGACTCTGGCGATGGCGAAGCGGTGGCCCGCCAACACGACTATCGATTGAAGCGCGGCGCTTTACTGCGTGCGACAGCGCGCGTGGCGTATCGGCACGCCTTCGAAGTGCGGCATCCATCATACTTCTCCGATGAGTTCTATGACATTCTGCGGGCGCACGGCAACGCCTTCGTCATCGCCGATACCGCCGGCAAATTCGACTACGCCGAAGCGGTGACCGCGGACTTCGTGTACGTGCGACTGCACGGATCGAGCGCCCTCTACTCGAGCGATTACACGGACGAAGAGCTCACCGCGTGGGCTGCCCGGATCAGATCGTGGACGGCCGGCGCGCAGCGGCGTGACGCGTACGTCTACTTCGACAACGACGCGAAGGTGCACGCGCCGTACAACGCGATGCAGCTCGCCGATCTGTGCGCTCAATCACACTCGTGACGTTCGAGGATGCAAGGCGTCCCTGTAGCAATGCTCAAAGCCTTGCTTCCCGTCGCGATCATTGGCTCAGTCGCCCTCGCCGCCTGCAAGAGCGCGGCAATCTCGGCGCCGTCGGCCAGTGTGTCGTTCGTGTTCGCGCCGCAGACCTGCTCGTCGATCGTGCCTGTCCACTTCTCGATCGACGGAATCGAAGTTGGGGTCGACACGTTCAGAGTCGCCGTCAACGACGGGGATCATCTCACGTCGCGCGCCTTCGCCGCGTCGCCTGGGCAACATTCACTCAGCGCGCGAACGGACCGATTTACATGGACGTCCGTGACCGTGGCACTCGCCGCCGGTCAGGCGTTCACGGACTCACTTCCCTTTTACTGCTCATAGGTCCGCGGCTCTCTGTTTCGCCGTGGCTCCGGTGACAGAGGCGTGAACGTTACGCCCAGGTGGTCGTTGAAGGAGTCACTTTTTCCGGACCACCATCAACGCGCTCCCGACCGCTCGCTCTCCCGCGCTGTCGCTTGGCACGTTCACCACGGCGCCGTTGATGACCATGGTCGTCGATCCGCCGCCGTCGAAGTTCATGGCGTTCCACGCGCCAACGCGACGCATGATGGACGCCAGCTCGTCGAGCGTGACGCCGACGCTTCGCTGTGTTCGTCCATCGACGGCAAGGATGTAGAGCGTCGAGCTGTCGCGAGAGAAACCCAGCGCCGTTCGCGGATGTTTCATCTCGGCGTTGCGCGAAATGGTTCCTTCGATTGTCGCGGCGTCGCCAACAACGCTGGCGCCATCGCGCAATATCCTAGGCCAACCGCCAATGATGAGTGCGGGAGCAGCATTTTTAGGCAAGCGCGGTAGCGTCGTGAGGAGCACATTGACCGTGTCGCCGTCACGCATTGCTTGCACCTCTTGCAGGCGCAAGCCGGCGCCGTAGGCGGCAAGCACTGCGCCGTTCGCCGGAATCCGCGAGCCAGATTGCTCTGACACGCGGCCTCGGCGTATGAACGTGAGCGTATCACCGCGCCTTCCGGTTGCGACGAGTGCTGCCTCGGCGGTTTGACGCGTCGTGTCGCGTGGAGTCGTCGCGCCAAAGCGCGCCGTGAAGAGTGCGGTGCCTTCCGGATGGCCCGACGGATCGCGGTTGACGGTGATGATCGGCGTCGTGGCGGTGCGCCCGGTCTCCCACGCTCTGCCATCGAGAATGAATCGATCCATGAACGGGTTGCGCGCCGCGTCGAGCGCAAACTGCGCATGCACGTTGTCGTATGTGTCGTAGGGTGAGTCGGTGACTTTGAGTCCCTTCCACCACTCGCCGGCGATGACTTGTTGATTTTCATTCTCGCCAGTTTTGAGATCGAAGAAATCCGCGTTCACGGCGGCGAGCACGGTCGACCCGTCGCGCGCAGCCCGCTGCACCATGCTCGACGTCTTCTCACGACCTTTGAGTTGCGCGTCGGCGCGCGCTTCTCGCAGATCGATGTCGCTGCGTCGAAGGTCGACTCGGACGAGATACATGACGAGCGGGCCGCGAGCATCGACGAATTGGCGGTAGGATACGCCGGGCGCGAGCTCGCGTGAAACCAACGTGTCACTTGTTTGCCCCGACAATGGCGCCGAAGTGATGACGCTCACCGCGATGCATGTCGCCGCGACGCATACACGTCTTATCGCGCGTGCCGTTGACGCGTCACCAATTCCTGTCACCGTGGCCTTCCTTCCGATAGTCACGTATTATGTCCGCGATTGGCCGTTCTTCCTCACTGACACCTTGGAGACG
>JAICYT010000293.1 GCA_025934075.1 Gemmatimonadaceae bacterium | reverse complement strand
CTATCTCTTTCGAGCGATCTGCCGCGAAGCGGGCCGACAGAAGCTCGCCGTTCAGATCCACGTTCTAGAAACCTTCGGCGGGTATTACTCGGTGCACGGCAGCTCGCCGCACCTGCTCGAGCCGGCGTTCAACGATTCGACGCTGCGAGGAACGAAGTTCATCATTGTGCATGGCGGGTGGCCGTCGATCGGCGAGACGCAAGGGCTGCTGGGTAAGTCGAATGTCTACGCCGATATCTCGATGATGGACGACATCCTCTCACCGACGGTGTTGGC
Source organism: Gemmatimonadaceae bacterium (assembly GCA_025934075.1). Classification (GTDB taxonomy): domain Bacteria; phylum Gemmatimonadota; class Gemmatimonadetes; order Gemmatimonadales; family Gemmatimonadaceae; genus JAQBQB01. The sequence goes on along the minus strand of JAICYT010000293.1, from coordinate 1,676 downwards.
CGGCGTGCTTCGCCAATGGCTAGGCGAATGGCCGGACAAAGTGCTCTTTGGCAGCGACGCATTCGACGGCGGAGCCGAACAAGGATGGGAGCAGGTCGCCTGGGTGGCGTCGACCACGGCACGTCGAGCGCTCGCAATCGCGCTCACTGGAATGATGCGAGACGGTGAGATCAGTAGGGACGGTGCGCAGGCTCTCGCGAAAATGGTTCTCCACGATAACGCGGCGGCAGTCTACGGCTTGAAGTAGCACCGGTCGTCAACGGCGCGGCCCGTGCGTCATCATCGATCTGACCAGCGCGATGAGGCAGGCGACACCGCCAGCAGTCAGTGCAATCGCGAGCCACTCTCGACCGCGATCGTACGCCTGAAACGCGACGATTCCCGCGACCGCCCCGAGAATGGCGAAGATGAGTTGATGTGACGCGGCGTAGAGCATGCGCGCCGCCTCGGTGATCTCGGGGACGCGCACCTCGAGGTCCCCGCTGTTCACGCGGATGAGCGCACGCTGCAAATCGTCGGGGATGGCGATCGCCGTTCGCGCCATGTCCTTGATCGATCCGCGCAGCAGATCTCCCCAATCGCGATCCTGTCCGAGCACGACGTCCTCCAGGTAAGGGCGAATCACCGTCATCGGATTCCACGACGGATCGAGCTCCGTGCACAACCCCAGCAGCAACAACAGCGTGCGCTCCAACAGTACCCAGTCTTTTGGAACTTGGAACGTCGACGTGAGCTCGCGAAACGACACGTCGAGCCGGCGAAGATCGGCCAGCGCATCGAGTCGTGATCGCATGTCGACCTGCAAGCTGCCCAGGCTCCATGATTCACTGGCGATCTGCTCGAAGAACCGCCTTTGAAAGTAGGCGATGACGCGACCCGCCACATCGCCGCGACCAGCATCGCGGGCCACGAAACCCATCGTGCGAATGGCGCCGGTGATGCGTTGAGGGTCGCGCCGGATCACGCCCTCGAAGAATTCCGGAATGCCTTGCTTCATGTGCGGCGCCAGTACACCGACCGCGCCGAAGTCAACGAACACGATCGCGCCGTCCGCCGCCACGAAGATGTTTCCGGGGTGGGGATCGGCGTGATACACACCATCCACGAAGATCATCCGGCAATACGCGGTGACGATTCGCTCAGCGAGAACGCGCCGGTCGAGACCGCGCGCGGCCAGGGCGTCGAATGCGGTGATCTTGGTGCCGTCGATGAAGGTCGTCGTCAATACGCGGCGCGATGACCGCTCGGGGACGACCGACGGAAATCGCACCATCACGTTACCCGCGAAGTTGTCGGCGATCCGCTCGATGTTCTCCGCTTCCTTGGTGAAGTCCAACTCCTCGGCGATCATCTGGCTGATCTCGGGATGATACGATTCGAGGCCACGCACGCCGGTAAAGAATTGGACGATGCGAAGTAATCGACGAATGGTGTCGAGATCGACGCGGGCGATGCGATCGATGTCGGAGTGCTGGGCTTTGACCGCTACACGACGACCGTCGGCCAGCGTCGCGGCATGAACCTGGGCGAGTGATGCAGTGGCGATCGGCGCGTGATCGAAATCTTGAAAGAGCTCGTCGGGCGACGCGCCCAGTTCGGCGCGGATGCGCGCGCCGATCTCGCTGAACGGCCGCGGCGGAAGCTGGTCTTGGAGACCCTCGAGCTCCTGCCGGAAT
>JAICYT010000251.1 GCA_025934075.1 Gemmatimonadaceae bacterium | reverse complement strand
TCGCCGGGATCGCGTCGGCATGCGAGCGGTCGAGTCGCGTCGTCGGCATTCACTTCTTCAATCCGGCGCCGCTCATGCCGCTGGTCGAAGTTGTCACCTGGCTCGGCGGCGATCCGGCAATCGCGCACGCATCGCTCGATCTCATGCGACGTTGGAAGAAGACCCCGGTGATGGCGTCGGATACACCCGGGTTCATCGTCAATCGAGTTGCGCGCCCGTTCTATGGCGAAGCACTTCGGCTGCTAGAGGAAGGCGTGGCCGACGTCGCCGCGATCGACTGGGCGATGAAAGACATGGGCGGGTTTCGTATGGGCCCATTCGAGCTGATGGATTTCATCGGCAATGATGTCAACTACGCGGTCACGCGTTCGGTGTTCGAAGCGATGTTCTTCGATCCGCGCTACAAGCCGTCGCTGACGCAGAAGCGGTTGGTAGAATCCAACTTCTTGGGCAAGAAGACCGGGCGCGGCTACTACGACTATCGCGCTGGCGCCACGACGCCCGAGCCAGCGAAAGACGCCAATACTGGTCTGCTCATCTTCGAGCGCATCCTCGCGATGCTGATCAACGAGGCGATCGATGCCGTGTTCATGCGGGTCGCGTCGCCCGAAGACGTCGATCTCGCGATGACGAAGGGGGTAAATTATCCAAAGGGTTTGCTCGCGTGGGCGAACGAGCTCGGACTGGAGCGCGTGCACGGTTGGCTCGAGCGGCTGCAGGCAGAATACGGCGAAGATCGCTACCGGCCGAGCCCGTTGCTCAAGCGCATGGCTCGCGACGGACGGCGCTTCTTCGAATGAATGCGGCGGAAGACGGCGAGCAGATCGTTGCCGAGCGTGTGGTACTTGGCATGATGGCGAAGGACGCGTTCAGTCAGTGGCTCGGCATCACCTTGGTGAGAGTGGAACCGCGCGCTGTCTCGACTCGGTTGACAGTGCGCGAGGACATGGTGAACGGGTTCGGGGTCTGCCATGGCGGAGTGACCTTCTCGCTGGCCGACAGCGCACTGGCGTTTGCGTCGAACACGCATGGCCGTGTGACGGTGAGCATCGAGAACTCGATCACGTATCCGAAGCGCGTTTCGGTTGGAGATGTGTTGACAGCGGTCGCGGAAGAAGAGAGTGCGACGAACCGGCTCGCGTTCTATCGCGTGACGGTGCTTCGATCGGATGATCCGTCCGATGTCGTAGCGCTGTTTCGCGGTACGGTGTACAAGACGAATCAAGTTTTTCTTCCGGCATAGAGAGCTTCCGAGAATGGCTGAGGCATACATCGTAGACGGTGTGCGAACCGCCGTCGGCAACATCGGCGGCGGACTGAGCGAGGTCCGACCGGACGACCTCGCGGCGAGCGTCATTGCGGAGCTCGTGCGCCGCAACCCGAGTCTCGACGCGGCTCGCATTGCGGACGTCGTGCTGGGCTGCGCGAATCAAGCGGGCGAAGACAACCGCGACGTCGCGCGAATGGCGTCACTGCTCGCCGGTCTTCCGGTCACCGTCCCGGGCGAAACAGTGAACCGCCTGTGTGCGTCGGGGATGAGCGCGGTAGCCAACGCGGCGCGCGCGGTGAAGCTTGGCGAGGGCGACTACTATATCGCGGGCGGGGTCGAGAGCATGACCCGTGCGCCTTACGTGATGTCGAAGGCAAGCAAGCCGTTCGCGCGCGACATCGAGATCTTCGACACGAGTTTGGGCTGGCGCTTCGTCAATCCCAAGATGAAGGCGAAGTACGGCACCGACTCGATGGGGCAAACCGCGGAGAACGTGGCCGAGCAGTACGGAGTATCGCGTGCGGATCAGGATTGCTTTGCGCTCCGATCGCAGCAGCGGGCAGCAGCCGCGCGAAGCGGCGGAAGATTCGCGAGTGAGATCGTCGCGGTGGAGATCTCGCAGAAGAAGGGCGACCCCAAGCGGTTCGATCAGGACGAATTCATTCGGCCCGACACGACGCTCGAGGTTCTCGCCAAGCTCAAGCCGGCGTTCCGCGCTGACGGCGGATCGGTGACGGCAGGAAATTCATCGGGGCTCAATGACGGCGCGGCTGCACTGCTGATCGCCTCGGACGCAGGTGTGCGCGATCTCAACGCGACACCGCTTGCGCGGATCGTGACGAGCGCGGTCGCGGGCGTCGAGCCGCGCCTCATGGGCATGGGTCCGGTACCGTCGTCGCGCCAGGTGCTCGCGCGTGCGGGGCTGACCGTCGATCAGATGGACGTCATTGAGCTGAATGAAGCGTTCGCCGCGCAATCGCTGGCGTGTCTCCGCGAGCTCGGAATTCCGGAGGATGATCCGCGCGTCAATCCCAATGGCGGCGCGATCGCGCTTGGACATCCACTCGGCATGTCTGGCGCGCGATTGCTGTTGACGGCGGCGCGCGAGTTGGAAAAGACCGGCGGACGATACGCCCTCTGCACGATGTGCATCGGCGTCGGACAGGGGATGGCGACGATCATGGAACGCGTCTGACGTGGCGAACGTTTTCGCCTTCGACGGCTTCCGTCCGGTGATCCACGAATCGTCGTTCATTCATCCGAACGCGACGGTGACCGGAAACGTCATCATAGGGCGTGGCGTGTATGTTGGGCCAGGAGCGGCAATTCGTGGCGACTGGGGCGGCGTTATCATCGAAGACGGCTGCAACGTGCAAGAGAACTGCGTGGTGCACATGTTCCCGGGTATCACGGTAGTGCTCGAGGAGAGCGCGCACATTGGGCATGGCGCGATCGTGCACGGTGCGCGCATCGGACGCAATTCGCTGATCGGCATGAACGCGGTGATCATGGACCACGCCGTCATCGGCGCCGAATGCGTTGTCGGTGCGCTCACGTTCGTGCCGACGAACATGGAAGTGCCGCCGCGATCCGTGGTCGTCGGCAGCCCCGCGAAGATCGTGAAGAGCGTGAGCGACGACATGATCGCGTGGAAGACCGATGGCACGCGGTTGTATCAAGCGCTTCCCAAACGACTCCACGCGACGCTGACGCCGTGCGAGCCGCTCCGCACAGCGCCACCGGATCTCGAGCAACAACAGGCGTCATACCGCACGTGGCACGAGACGAAACAATCATGACCGCGACATCGACAGGTATTGGACCAATCGGCATCGCCGGCGCCGAGCCGCGGCGGTTGCAGAGCTATGTGATGGGGGAGTGGGTGACCGGCGGCGGTCAGGCGACCAGTCTCTATCACGCAGTGACTGGTGAGCAGATCGGTGAGGCGTCGACCGGCGGCATCGATTTCAAGGGAATGGTCGACTACGCGAAGCGCGTGGGCGGCCCAGCGCTTCGACGTCTCACGTTCCACGAGCGGGCGCTGATGTTGAAGGCAGCCGCGCAGCACTTGATGGCGCGGAAAGACGAATTCTATCTCGTCTCGGCGGCGACGGGAGCGACCAAGCAGGATTCCTGGGTCGACATCGAGGGCGGCATTGGGACGTTCTTCGCCTATGCGTCGCGCGGGCGACGAGAGTTCCCGAACGAGACGTTCTACATCGACGGGCCGATGGAAGCGTTGTCGAAGGGCGGAACGTTCGTCGGACGGCACATTTGCGTGCCGCTCGAGGGCGTCGCTGTGCACATCAACGCGTTCAACTTTCCCGTATGGGGCATGTTGGAGAAGCTCGCGCCGACATTGCTCGCCGGCATGCCGGCGATCGTGAAGCCGGCGACGATTACATCGTATCTCACGGAAGCGGTTTTCCGCGCGATGATCGAGTCGCGAATCTTTCCCGACGGCGCCATTCAACTGTTATGCGGCAGCGCCGGTGATTTGCTCGATCATCTCGACGCGCAGAGCGCCGTCGCGTTCACCGGATCGGCATCGACGGGAAAGATGCTCAAGTCGTCGAAAGCAATTCTCGAAGAGAACGTCCGCTTCAATATGGAAGCGGATTCCCTCAACTATTCGATGCTCGGCCCCGACGCCGCGCCCGGCACCGAGGAGTTCGATCTCTTCATCAAGGAAGTCGCGCGTGAAATGACGTCGAAGGCCGGGCAGAAGTGCACGGCGATTCGGCGAACGATCGTCCCCGCCGCATATCTCGAAGGCGTGATGGCGGCGCTCAAAAAACGGCTCTCGTCGGTAACGATCGGTGACCCTGCGCTCGACGGCGTTCGCATGGGGCCGCTGGCTGGTCGCTCGCAGGTCGCCGAAGTGCGGCGGAGCGTCGACGCTATTGCGCGCTCGAATGAGCTCGTGTACGGGGATCTCGATGACTACACTGTCATTGGTGCGGATCGTTCGCGCGGCGCATTTTTTCCGCCGCTCCTGTTCTACTCGAAGGATCCGTTTGGCTCGCCCGAAGCGCATGAGATCGAAGCGTTCGGACCGGTGAACACCGTGATGCCATACGACCGCGTCGATGACGCGATCGATCTCGCGAAGCGAGGGAAGGGAAGTCTCGTCGGCTCCTTGTTCACCGCCGACGACCGCGTCGCGCGCGACGTCGTGCTCGGCACGGCGGCATATCACGGAAGACTCATGCTCGTCAATCGACACAGCGCGAAGGAGTCGACGGGCCACGGATCACCGTTGCCGCATCTCGTCCATGGCGGACCGGGACGCGCGGGCGGCGGCGAAGAGATGGGCGGAGTGCGTGGCGTCTTGCATTACATGCAGCGTACCGCACTCCAAGCCTCGCCCACGACGCTGATGCACGTGACGAAGGAATATCTCGTCGGCGCGCAGCGGA
>JAICYT010000010.1 GCA_025934075.1 Gemmatimonadaceae bacterium | reverse complement strand
GTCTTGTGGAAGGAAGACCGCGCGGTGGCCGCGGCCGCCGCGGCTGGGGCAGCGGCAAGGCCGGGAGAGTCGGGATCAGATGGATCGTCGGGGGGCGGCGAAGCGCGTTCGTCGTCTTAGGCCGACATGCCTAGCACGCGCCACAGTATCGATGCGCCGGACGACGCTCCTCGTCTCGACGTTCTCGTCGCCACCGACCTCGACATCTCGCGCAACCAAGCGGCCACGCTGATCGCCGGGGGGCATGTCCTTGTCGCCGGTCGGCGAGAGAAGCCGAGTTATCGCGCGCGCGCGGGTGAGCAGATCACGGTCGAAATCCCGCCGGCGCCCGGACGCGAGGTGTTGGGCGAGGACATTCCGCTCGTCGTCGCGTACGAAGACGACGATCTACTCGTGGTCGACAAGCCGGCTGGGATGGTCGTGCACCCCGCGCCAGGCAACTGGACCGGCACACTGGTCAATGCGCTAAAAGGAAGAGGCGCATCGCTTTCCGAGGCCGCGGACGAAGGACGCGAGGGGATCGTCCACCGATTGGACAAGGAAACATCCGGCTTGCTGCTCGTGGCGAAATCGGATCGCGCGCACCGCGGGTTGGGCGCGGCATTACAGGCGAGGCAAATCGTTCGGCGATACGCCGCGCTCTCGTGGGGTCATCTCACCGAAGAACGGATGACCATCGAAAAGCCGATCGCCCGCGATCCGCGAGACCGAAAGCGCATGGCAGTCGTCAGTACTGGACGGCCGGCGAGGACGGATCTCACACGGCTCGCGCGTTTCGATTCCGCTGATCTGCTTCGGGCTCACCTCTTTACGGGACGCACGCATCAGATCCGAGTACACCTCGCCTCGATCGGGCATCCGGTCGTCGGTGATGATACTTACGGCGGAGGCGGAGGCCGCAAGCTGATGGGGCTCCCGCTGCGTCGACACTTTCTGCATGCGGCGTGGTTGATCTTCCGTCATCCGGTGACTGGAGAAACGATCGATCTCCGCTCGCCGCTGCCGGAGGAGCTGCACCGCGCGCTCGTCGTCGCCGCTGGTCCAGATGTCTCCATCGCTGAAACTGCGGTTCCCAACCCGCTCGACTTCTTTGGCTTCTACCGCGTCGATACCTGAAGCAGTCCTCTCTCCCACGCTGCTGTTTCGCGTGGGGGGAGCGACGTACGGGTGCGACATCGCCGCCACACAAGAGATCATTCCGCTTCGTCCGATGACGCGCGTTCCCGGGGCGCCGTCCTATGTGCGCGGTTTGATCAACATGCGCGGCACGATCGTCACGGTACTGGATCTCGGCGTGCGTCTCGATCCGACGAGCACGCCCGTCCCCGAGGGATCGATCTTGTTGCTGCGCTACCGTGATCGATTTGTCGGAATCGTCGTCGAAGAAGTGGTCGACTTGCGCGCACTCGACGTCGAGGATGGAGATGCCGCCCATTCGGGAACGATCGTACGCGGCATGGCAACAGTGGATGATGCCCCAGTCGTCGTGCTCGATCTCGACGCACTGATCAAGCAGGTTCTGCTCTCTTAGGGAGGCGTTACTTGAGCCACACCGTTCTGATTTGTGACGACGCGATCTTCATGCGCACCATGGTCGGCGACATCCTGACGCAGGCGGGATTCGAGATCGTGGGAGAGGCGGAGACGGGATTGCAGGCCGTCGAGAAGTACCAGCAGCTTCGCCCGGACTTGGTGACGATGGACATCGTGATGCCCGACATGGGCGGCATCGACGCGGTCCGCGAGATCTGCAAGAAGGATCCGAATGCAAAGATCCTCATGTGCAGCGCGATGGGCCAGCAAGCCCTCGTCGTCGAAGCGATCCAAGCCGGCGCCAAGGATTTCGTCGTCAAGCCGTTCCAACCGAGCCGCGTGCTCGAGGCTGTACAGCGCGTGTTGGGCTGAGCACTGCACGAGCCCCGTCGTGGATAATCTCCAGTACGCCGAGCTCTTTCTCACCGAGAGCCGAGAGCACATCGCCGCGGTCAACAAGGCGTTGCTCGAGCTCGAGCGCGACGCGACGGGCCCAGGCGCGGCTCCCGCGGTCGCGTCGATCTTTCGTGGCGTTCATACCATCAAAGGCATGGGCGCGACGATGGGCTATGCGATTGTCGCCGAGTTGGCGCACGAGCTCGAGACGGTCCTCGATCGCATCCGTCGTGGAGATTTGGCGATCAACGTCGCGATCATGGACGTGTTGTTTCGGGCGACGGACGTCCTCGAGAAAGCGGTAGAAGCGGCCGTCGCGGGTCGCGATGGCGAGGTCGTCGCCACCGAGCTCGTAACGACATTGCACGCGCTCGGCGTCTCGGCTCCCCGGCGCTCGAGCGGCGGATGGACGACGCCCGCACCGACCGGTGCAGGCACGCTGGTTCGCATCCGTTTGGCGCCCGACACGCCGCTGCGCGGTGTTCGCGCGTTCATCATCGTCAAATCGCTCCGAGCGATCGGAGAAGTGACGAGTACCGAGCCGCCGCTCGAGGACATCGAGGCTGACGGATTCGAGACCGACTTCGCGGTGCGCGTCGTGACGACGTCGCCCGCCGCGGAAATCGAACGAACGATTCGCAAAGCGGGCGATGTGGTCTTCGTTCGAATCGACGAGCCGCAACGTGTGTCAGCGCCGGCGCGGGCCCCGCGCCCGTCGGCACCGGTGACAGTCGAAGCGATGACGGCCACGGTCCCCGCACCCTCCGGCGAAACGAAGTCAGTCGTCGGACAGGCGCGCCACGTGCGCATCGACGTTCGGCGTCTCGACACGTTGATGAATCTCATCGGCGAGCTGCTGATTGCGCGTGGCCGCCTGACACAGCTTGCCGGCGAGATCGGCGACTTGGCGCTCGAGGAGACGGTGACGCAATCGTCGCGACTCATTGCCGAATTGCGCGACGAGATCACGGCGAGCCGCATGGTGCCGGTGTCGCACGTGTTCGATCGATTTCCGCGCGTCGTGCGCGACGCCGCGCGGGCGGTTGGCAAGCAGATCGACTTCGTCGTCGATGGCAAAGGCATCGAGCTCGATCGGTCGATGCTCGATGAAATCGGCGATTCCATCGTGCATCTGCTGCGCAACTCGATCGATCACGGCATCGAACCGCCGGATGTCCGGACCGCAGCCGGAAAATCAGCAACTGGCCGCCTCGTGTTGAGCGCTGCGCGCGATCGGTCGGCCGTCGTGATCAAAGTCAGCGACGATGGCAAGGGAATCGACCGCGAGCGTGTGTTGGCTCGCGCCAAGCGCGACGGGCTGGTCGATGCGAATCGGACCGACCTCACCGAAGACGAGTTGCTTCGACTGCTCGCGCGACCCGGTTTCTCGACCGTCGACAAAGTCACCGACCTATCTGGCCGCGGCGTCGGTGTCGATGCGGTGTACACGCGCGTACGTGCGCTCGGCGGCGCGATGGACATTCGCTCGGTACCGGGGCAGGGCACGACGATGGTGCTGCGTCTGCCGCTGACGCTGGCAATCATGCGCGCGCTGCTTGTGCGCGTGAGCGCCGAAGTGTACGCGATTCCGCTGGCGCACGTGAGCGAAACGATCGAGCTGCATCCCGACGTTCTCCGTACCGTGAAGGGACGCGAAGTGTTGTTGGCGCGCGACGAGGTGTTGCCGCTGATGCGCCTCCGTGATCTGGTTGGATTGCCCGCGTACCAGGCGCCCAGCGAGATCGCGCTCGAGCATGTCGTCGTGATCGATCTTGGCGATCGCCGCGCCGGACTGGTGATCGACGAGCTCACGGGTCAGGAAGAAATCGTAGTCAAGCAATACGACGCGGTGCGTGACGGACTGCCGTTCTTCGGCGGGGCCACGCTTCTGGGCGACGGAACGCCGTCGCTCATCGTCGACGTCAGCAGTCTCCTCTGAGGATGCTCATGGAAGATCTCCGTTCGCTGAAGGCCCTCCAACTGGACGCACTGAGAGAAGTCGCCAACATCGGCGCGGGTCATGCCGCGACGGCGCTGTCGCAGATGGTCGGCGAAACCATCATGATCAGCGTGCCGACGATCAACATCGCCCGGCTCGAAGATGTACCACCACAAGTCGGCGATCCGGATCAGCCGGTCGCCGCCGTATTGATGCACATGCTCGGCGACCTGACGGGACGCACGCTGCTCGTCTTTCCACGCCGCACAGCGATTCGCTTGGCCGAGCTGTTGCTCCGCCGCCAGAGTCCGCCCGACGAATTCTCGGAGATGCAACAGTCGGCGATCAAGGAAGCCGGCAACATTCTCAGCTCGGCATACATGAATGCGCTGAGCGACTTCATGGGAATGATGTTGCTGCCATCGCCACCAAGCCTCGCGATCGACATGTCGACCGCCGTGTTGACGACTGCCTACCTGCAATTCGGGAGCGACAAGGACTACGTCTTCTGCGTCGAGAGCGAGTTTCGCTTGAGCGACATCGGCGAAAAGTTGTCCGGGTACTTCTTGCTTCTTCCCGACGCTGCGTCGCTGCAGGCCATCCTCAAGGCCGTTCGCGTCGCCTGACCATGGTTCTCACGTCCGAGCGCGATCGCGACGTACTTCGGTCGTTCGCCCGTCGGATTGATCCGTCGGACGCCGGGGCGCACAACAACCTCGGCGTTCTGTATTACAACAAAGGGTTGTACGAAGAGGCGGTCGCCGCGTTCATGAAGGCGCTCGAGCTCGACAACAAGATGCAAGTCGCGCGGCGCAACCTGGAGATCGCCTACTTCAATACCGGCTACTACGACACGCGAATCCCTGAGTTGCGCGAACGTCTGCGCTCGCGGCCGGAAGATCGGGACGCCCGCTGGGAGCTCGGCCGAACCTTCGCGCTTCTGGACCAGCAGGACGACGCCGCGGAAGAATTCCGAGTTCTCTTACAGCACAATCCGACCGACGTTGGCGCGCTGCTCCAACTCGCCCTGGCGGAAAAGCAGTCGGGGGACATGGAGCACGCGCAGTCGTGCGTCGAGAAGGCGGTGGAGCTCGATCCCGAGAGCTCGTTGCTTCAGTTCACGCTTGGTGAGGTCTTGTATCATCGCGGCTTGAACGAGGAGGCATTGCGCGCGCTGGATCGCGCGATCGAGCTCAATCCGGAAAATCACGACGCCCTCTACTTGATGGGCTTCGTGCTCGGCGACATTGGGCGGCATGAGGAGGCGCAAGCCGTCACGCGTCGCGCCATCAAGCTCAACCCGACGCTGTCGCGCGCATATGCAAACCTTGCGATCGATCAGCAGCGCGCCGTCCGCACCAACGGTGACGAGATCGCCGCGAAGAAAGAGCTGCAGGTGTCCGGTGAAGGCCAACTCGCCCGATACAACCTCGGTCTCGCGTTTCGCAGCAAGGCCTACTACGCCGAGGCATTGCGCGAATATCGCGTGGCGCTCGAGCGCGGCGAGGAGCGCGATCTCGTATTGCAGGCGATGGCCGAAGTGCACCTGCTCATGCGCCAGCCTCAGGAGGCGTTGCTGCTGTACGATGAGCTACTGCAACGCCAAGCTGACAGCCCGAAGCTCTGGAACGAGCGCGGCGTCGCGCTACATCAACAAGGCCGATTCGCCGACGCCGAGGAGAGCTATCGACGCTCGCTGCAATCGGAGCCCGAGTATGCGATCGCGCACAACAACCTCGGCGTGTCGCTGTATCATCGCGGCGCGGTCGACGAGGCTGTCGCCGCGTTCAAGCTCGCGCTCGATGAAGAGCAGGGCTTTGCGAAGGCCCGGCTCAATCTCGCGCTGTTGCTCAGTCGCGCGAAGCGGTTCCCGCTCGCGCTCGACGCATATCGTCTCGTACTGGGCTCGGCGCCCGAACATCCCGTTGCGTGGAATGGCATCGGCGTGGTGCTCGCTGAGCTGCGCAAGTTCGAGGACGCGCGCAATGCGTTTGCGCGAGCGATTCAAGCCCGCCCTGAGTTTGCCGAGGCCCATTACAACATGAGCTTCACGCTGTCGAATCTCGGCGACTTCGAAGGAGCGTTGCGCGAGACGAAGCGTGCGCTCGAGCTCGACCCGTATTACGTCGCGCAGAAGTTCGAGCTGGCCATGGACGTCGAATACGAGGATCCGGATCTCTCGATTCAGCCGGATCTCGGAGGCGACCGCGCGGGCGACGCGGCAATCGCCGATTTCGCATTCGACCCGAAGACGTTGGACTCGCTCTTCACGGAGTTGGCTCCGGTCGTCGAACAGCCGCAACGACCACGCAACACGGACTCGTCGCCGTTCGCGATGGCGACCGACTACCTGTCCAAGGGTTTGTTCGACCGGGCGTCCGCCGAAGTCAACCGCGCGATGGCGCGGGGCAATCCGCGCGCCGAAGGACTCGCGTTGTTGGGAGAGGTCTTCGCCAAGCAAGGTCTGTTCGGTGAAGCCCTCGAGCGATATCGTGACGCGCTTCAACTGGACCCCGGCCTCCGTGCCGCCGCGATCGGTGAAGCATGGTCTCTGGTGCGGCTCTCTCGCGCGAGCGAAGCGCGTCCGCTCGCCGAGTCGCTGTCGAAGCATCATCCTGACGACGTGGGGCTGTTGATGCTCGTGGCCACCGCGTGCGCCGATTCCGGCGATCCGGCAGCGGCGCTCTCGGCGCTCGAGAAGGCGCGACGCGCCGCGCCGATGCGGGCCGACATTCATCAGAGAATTGGCAACATCGCCGAATCGCTCGGAGACATCGACGGCGCAATCTCGGCATACCGCCATGCGCTTCAGTTGGATCAAGACTTTGCCGTGGTCCGATTTCAGCTCGCGCGCCTCCTGCAACTAAAGGGGCAGAATCGCGACGCCGACCAGGAGCTCGTCTCGGCGCTGGACGCGGTACCGACGTATGCGGAAGCGACCCTCGAGCTCGCGACGCTCCGCCGTCGACTCGGCCGGCCGTCGGAGGCACTCGCGCTGCTCGTGGACCTCCTGCATCGCGATCCGTATCACTTCGATGCGCTGCTTTCGCTCGGCGAAACGCTGCTGGCGCTCGGACGAAAGCGCGACGCCGTACACGCATTCACGCGCGTGCTGCGCTTCGATCCCTCGCACGTCGGCGCGTTGTTTTATGAGGGGGCGATCCTCGTCGAGCAACATCGGTATCGCGACGCGATCGCGCGCTGGGAAAAGGTCGTCGAGCTCGGACCGGCGACCGAATACGCACGCCGCGCGCGTCGCGACATGCGCACGGCCGCCGATCTGCACCGCATTCTCTCGCCACGCGTGAGGGCATAGCGATGGCGATCGAAGGACCGCTTCGCGAGCTTGGAATTCACGACGTCTTTCAGCTTCTCGACCTGAGCCGGAAGACGGGGATGCTGCGCGTATCGTCGGAGCTTCGCGAGGACGAAGGCATCGTGTGCTTCGACAACGGCCGCGTTGTCCAGGCAACGATTCGCAGCAAGACGCTCCCGATGGAGATGGTGCTGCTGCAGGCCGGCCGCATCAGCGAGTCCGACCTCGAGCTCGCGCGTGCGCGGCGACAGAACGGTCGCGCTAGCCGCGAGATCGTGCACCTGCTCGTCGACGTTGGCGCCATCACTCAGAAGGAGCTCGAGCGTCAACTCCGCTTGCAGCTGGAGAGTGTCGTCTTCGAGCTCATGTCGTGGAGTGAAGGGTTTTTTTCGTTCGAGGAGCGCACGCGCGAAGAGATGCCGGGCGAGACGCTGATCACCGTCTCGACCGAGTCGCTGCTCATGGAGGGCGCGCGTCGCATCGACGAGTGGTCGCGCATTGTCGACATCGTTCCGAATCTCGCCGTGATTCCGGAGCTCGCGCCGATCGACTCCGCCCGCGACGGTGCGATGCTCGACCTGCTTCCGCACGAGTGGCAGGTGTTGACGATGATCGACGGCGAGCGTGATCTCCGGGACATCGCCGCCGTTTTGGCGCGCGACGAATTCGAGATCGCGAAGATCGCGTACGGTTTGACGACGACGGGAATCATCGCGCTTCGCTCGCCTCGTCGCGTCACGCCGGAGCCGGATCGCAGCGGCATCGAGCTTCGGCTCGAGGCGGCTCGCACACACACACGTGCTGGTCGTCGCGTTGAGGCCGTCGATGAGCTGCGTCGTGCCGTGCAGGAGGATCCGCTCACAGCGCGCGCGCATTTGGATCTCGCGTTCGCGGTCGCGCGCACGGGTGATCTCGCGGCGGCGCGCGCGTCGTGGGAGCACTTCCTGCGCTTGGCGCCGCGCGACGCCGCCGCGCCGCTCGTTCACCGCGCGCTCGGTGCACTGACGGAGCTCGAGCAGGCGCTCGAGACGCACGCCAATGGCTGACGACATTCGGGGGTGGAGCGACGAGCTGGCGCGCGATCCGTCGAGCCTCGTGTTCTTGCAGCTCGGCGAAGCGCTGCGTCGCCAAGGACAGATCGAGATCGCGCTCAAGATCGCGCTGCGCGGGCTCGATCGACATCCGCAATGTGCCGAGGCGCATGATCTGATCGCGCGCATCGCCGTCGACCGACGCGATTTTCCGCGCGCGATCGAAGAATGGGAGTCGGTACTCAGCCTCGAGCCGGATCACATCGGTGCCATGAAGGGACTCGGATACATCTGCTTCCAGCAGGGGCGCTTCGACGATGCGGAGCGTTTTCTGAGCCGGGCTGCCGCGGGTGGCGGTGGCGCGGACGTCTCGAACGCCTTGGAGATGGTGCGGCGGTCATCGGGGAACACGACGGTGTGGCTACCTGATTCGACGCCGGCGGTCGACCCGCAACGCATTTTCGCCGATCTCTTACTCGACGACGGGCAGACGGCGCTGCTGCTCGACGCGAACGGCTACGTGCTCGGCGGTTTGTACTTGGATTCCCTGGGTGACGACGTCTCGCAGGACATTGGCGCGCAGCTGAGCGGCATCTCCGACGAGGTCGAGCGCTCGATGCGCCATTTGGATATTGGAAACTGGCGATCCATCATCTTCGAGACGCAGGCAGCGGTGGTCGGGATGGCTCCGACGATCGACGACAGCCTGGTGGTCGTGGCCGCGTCGCGATCGACCCCTTTGGGGCTCCTTCGACGCGTGATGGACCGGTGCGTCGAACGGGCGACCGGGTGGCTGCAGACCGGGAGGCGCTCATGACGCCCTTCCGACCGATGCTCGAGGCGTTGACTCGCCAACGTGGCGTGCGGGCCAGCTTGATCGTCTCCGAGAACGATGGGTTAGTCGTCGATTCAAGTCTCCGGTTCGACCAGGATGGCGACCGCGTGGCCGCCCTGGCCGCGTCGATGTACCGCAAAGCGCGGTTGTCGGCGCGGGCGGCGCGGCTGGGTGCCGTGGCGTTTCTCCAGCTCGATGCAGAGCGGGGGAGGGTGTGCGCCGTCGGCGGCCGCAGTGACCTGGTCATCGTCGTCGTCGCTGATCCGGCCGCGAACGTTGGCTTGATCCGCGTGGAACTCTTCAAGGCGCTGGAGTCGTTGGAATGAACATCGCGACGGTCGAGCCGTGGGTCGAAGCGCCGCTGAGGCGGTTCGTCGACGACGCGCGTGCCCGACTCGCGTTGCTGCTGCATCCGTCGGGACAAGTCGTGGCGCAGGCCGGATTCACGCGAGAGGTCGACGTGATGACGGCATGCGCGCTCGCCGCGGCGTCGCACGCGACGTCGGGTGAGCTCGGCAAGCGCGTGGACGGGCATGCGTTTCGGAGTCTGCATTACACCGGACCAGATCGGCAGCTCTTTTTGTCGCCGGTCAACACGGCGCGCGGGGCGTACATTTGTCTAACAGTCTTCAACGGGGAGAGCTCGCTCGGGCTCGTCCGCATGTACTTCGAGGAGCTGTGTCACGACCTCGCTGCGGCGGCGCCGCCGCTGCCCGCCGCACCTCGACCAACCATCGCCGCCGACTTCGAGCTCGATCTCAACCGAAACTTGGCCGCGTTGTTTGGGCGTGAACCGGCGGCGACTTAGCGATCTTTGCCGACGCTCATCTCTTACCACTCGCCTCCGACTCCCACATCGTCCTGTGTCGCTCGTTAATTACGCCACCCGCGAGATCACGTGCAAAATCGTCTACTACGGACCTGGCAGGTCCGGAAAGACGACCAACTTGCACTACATCTACGGTCAAGTTCCGGACGACCGTAAAGGCCGCATGGTGTCGCTGGCGACACAGACGGATCGAACGCTGTTCTTCGACTTCCTGCCGCTGGACCTCGGCTCGATCTCTGGATTCACGACGAAGTTCCAGCTCTACACGGTTCCGGGACAGGTGTATTACCAGGCGACGCGAAAGCTCGTGCTGCAGGGAGCCGACGGCGTGGTATTCGTCGCGGACTCGCAGGCTCGACAGATCGACGAGAACATCGAAAGCTTTCAAGATCTTCATGCGAACCTCGCCGAGCAGGGCATCGACGCGCGCAGCGTTCCACTCGTACTGCAGTACAACAAGCAGGACTTGCCCCGTGAGCTCATCCTGAGCACGGGCGAGCTCTCCGACGCGCTCAACTTCCGTGGCGTTCCCGAATTTCCCGCCGACGCACTCCATGGCCCCGGTGTGTTCGAGACACTGCGCTCGATCGCCGAGGGAGTACTGAAGCGTCTCAGCGCCGGCACGAGCGCCGGCGTCACGGCCGGCTCGCGAGGCTGACGCCGATGCAGATCGACTCCCGGCTGCGCTTCGACAACTTCGTCGTCGGCTCGGCCAATCGTCTCGCCGTCGCGGCGGCGCGCGCGGTGGCGGAATCGCCGGGAGCGGTCTACAACCCGCTGTTCATGTACAGCAGCTCGGGTCTCGGCAAGACGCACTTGATGAGCGCAATCGGCAATCAGGTGGCGCAACGCACGGATCTCGTCGTCGAGCTCGTGACGCTCGATGATTTCGTGGAGGAGCTGCACGAGGCGATCGCCGCCGGCACCACGGAGCAATTCAAAGAACGCTACCTGCAGGTTGGTCTGCTGCTGATCGACGACATGCAGTTCCTCACCGGTCACCGCGAGACGCAGAGCGAGCTGCTGCGCATCTTCAATGCGCTGCAGGCAGATGGGCGACAGATCGTGATGACGAGCGATCGCCCGCCGACGGAGATCGCCGACGTCGACGAGCGTTTGATTACACGGCTGTCGGGTGGACTGATCGTCGACATGGGCGCGCCCGACTACGAGACGCGCATGGCGATCCTCAAGGCCAAGTGCGAGGAGCGCGGCGTTCGCTTCCGCGGCGGCGTGATCGACGAGCTGGGCCGGCTGGAATTCAAGAACGTCCGCGAGCTGCAGGGCGCGCTCAACCGGTTGATCGCGTTTCAGACGCTTGGTGGCGAGCAGGTCGAACCGGATGCCGTGCTCACCATCCTCGGCGATTTGGCGGAACAACGTGGTCGGGTCTCCGCACCGCGCGTGATGGGTGGTGAGTTCGCGAACTTCCTGACCGACATCGCGTCAGCCGTCGCGCATCACGTCGAGCAGTGGAAGACGCGGCTCATCGAGGGCATCGAGTATTGGCGGAGCGAAGGATTCCATACCGCGGCGCTCGAACGCGTGCTGGCCGACCGCACTCCGCCGACGAGCGTCGAGACCGTACTGCGCGAGTTCGAGGCGGGTGTCACGAAGCTGCGCGATTTGCAGCGACAATTGCAGCGTCTCGAGCCGGCGCTTGCCGGACACGATGCGTTTCGTGATCCCGACCGGTTGAGTGAAGCCGAGGATTTGCTCGAGCGTGCGCTGCGCACGACGACGCCGCCGCCCGGACCATCGGCGGCGTTCACGCGCGCCGGGTTCGAGGTGAGCGTCAGCAATCAGCTCGCCGTGCGCGCCGCCGACGCAATCGTCGCTGTTCCCGGCTCGCGATACAATCCGCTGTTCATTCACGGGCCGAGCGGCGTCGGGAAGACGCATCTGCTGAACGCAATCGGCAATGGGCTCGTGCATGGAGCGACTGGCGCATCGGCGGTCGCGTGCGTGCCCGCACAGCTTTTCGTCGACGAGTTGATCGGCGCGCTCCAGGAGGGCATCGTCGACCGCTGGCGTGCGCGATATCGTGCGGCGTCGGCACTGCTGCTCGACGATGTGCAATTCGTGGCGGGCAAAGAGCGCACGCAGGAAGAGCTGTTCCACGTCTTCAACGCGTTGTATGCCGAGGGCAAGCAGCTCGTCATCGCGAGCGATCGTCCGCCGCGCGACTTGTCGGGCCTCGAGGAGCGATTGCGCTCGCGATTCGAGGGTGGGCTCGTCGTTCAGATGCAATCGCCGGATCACGCCCTGCGCGAGCGATTGTACGCCCGCTATCTTCGCGAGCTCGGCGTCGATCCGACCCCGGCGATGATCGAATATCTGTCCAGCCGTCCGGCGATGAGCGTTCGCGAAATCATCGGCACGGCCAATCGCGTCGTGGCCTCGGCGGAAGTCGCGGCGGTTCCGGTGACGATGGACTTCATCCGAGCGGCTCTCGATCCCGATGAGAGTGGCCCGGAGGGCGCTGCCATGAAGCGCGCGACAACGGACAGCTTCTTTCTCGATCGCGAAAAGATCATTTGGGAATGGCCCGACGCCTCGGCGCGCCTCATCGAGGACTTGCGATGAGGAGGACTGCCTAGATGGCCATTCGCGGCAGCCTCAAAGAGGCAAGCCTTCCCGACGTGCTTCAGCTCCTCGCGATGGGGAAGAAGACCGGCTGTTTGAGCGTGACGCATCGGTCGAATTTCGGAAATATCTACTTCGAGCGCGGGCGGATCTGCTATGCGTCGATCGTGAATCGCCGCGACCGACTCGGAGACGTGCTGGTGAAGAGCGGCGTGATTACGCAGGCGCAGCTCGAAGCCGCCATCGCGATTCAGGATCGTCGTCGTGAAAGGCGACTGGGCGAGCTGCTCGTCGATACCGGCGCGCTCCGCATGGAGGAATTGCACGACGCGATCGAGGTGCAGATTCAGGAAGCCGTGTACTTCCTGTTTACGTGGAATCAGGGAACGTTCAACTTCGAGGCCGACGTCGCGCCGGATTCGCACGATCACGTCGTGTCGATCAATCCGGAATCGTTGCTGCTCGAGGGCGCGCGTCGGGTCGACGAGTGGAGCTTGATCGAAAAGAAGATCCCGACTTTTGATTTGATCTTCGAGGTCGACCGGCCGAAAGCGGCCCACAGCGACGTCGAGCTGACTGCCGAGCAACGCCTTGTCCTCGATCTCGTCAACGGGTCACGCGACGTGCAGGAGATCGTCGAGGAGTCGGGGCTCGTCGAATTCGAGGTTGGAAAGGCGCTGTACGGCTTGTTGACCGCCGGCTTCATTCATCGTATTGGCAAGAGCGCAGGTCCGGCGCAGGCAATCTCCGAGGGAAGAGCCGAGGAGCATCGCAACCTCGGCATCGCGTTTTACAAGACCGGGATGCTCGACGAGGCGCTTCGTGAGTTTCGCCGCGTGCTCGAGCTTCGTGGCCACGACGTTTCGGCGCGTTTCTACGTCGGGCTCGTATTGGCGCGGCAGGGCGCGTGGGACGATGCGGTCGCCACCTTCGCAGACGCGGCGGCGCAACCCGGCGCGAAGCCCGCCGTATTTCACAATCTCGCATATGCGCTCGAGCAGCAGAATCGCTTCGACGAGGCGCGTACAGCGCTCGATGAAGCGATCCGGCGTGGTGGCGCGACCAATCCACGGACGCAGACTTCCGCCGGCGTCATCAGTTTGCTGGCCGGAGATCTCGAGGCGGCCAACTCGACATTGTCGGCCGCGCGCGCCCTGTTCGCCAACACGACGCCAACGGCAGCATGGTATCACTACATGGGGCTCACGGCGGCGTTGCTCGGCGATTTCCCGCGGGCGATCCAACTGCTCGAAGAGGGCGCAGTCGCGCATCCGCACGCCGCGGTGCTCCTCAACAACCTCGCTGTCGTGCTCGAGCGCGCGGGTCGGTATGATGATGCGCATGCCGCCGCCGATCGTGGCATTCACGAAGATCCTGGCGTCGCACAGCTCCACAAGAACTTCGGCGATTTACAGTACCGGGCCACACATTACGATGACGCGCTCGAGTCGTATCTGCGAGCGACGAAGGTGCATCCCGATTTGGGAAGCGACGTCTATCTGAAGTTGGGCAACATCCGCCTCCGCCGACGCGAGCGCGACGAGGCGATGCGGTGCTGGGAGCGGGCGCTCGAGCTCGATCCCGACAACGCGATCGTTCGCACCAACCTCGAGTCAGTCCGTCAGGTGTTTTGATGTTGGAATCGCAGCTCGGAGACTTTCAGGTCCTGACGCGCAAGATCTCACTCGAGCGCGGATTCGGGTGCGCCAGCTATAAAGAGAAGTGTCTTCGTCGTCGCATTGCGGTTCGTATGCGCGCGCGAGGCGTACACACCTATGACGACTACGCCCGCATCCTCGACGCCGATTCAGACGAGTACGATCGGTTGCTCGACGTCCTCACGATCAATGTCACCAAGCTTTTCCGGAATTGGGACGCATATGCGTCGATGGCGGCGAACGTCATTCCGGACTTGTGGCACCGAAACACGCCGTCGATTCGGGTGTGGAGCGCCGGGTGCTCGTCGGGCCAGGAGCCCTACTCGCTCGGCGTGTTGTTTCATCGCTATGCGGCGACAAACGGGATGCTCTCGCAACTCAGCCGCGTGCGGATCCTTGGCACTGACATCGATCGGCAATGCCTCGCCGCCGCCGAACGCGCTCAGTACGAAGTTGGCGACTTTTCAGATACACCCGACGAGCTGAGAACCCGGTACTTCTCCGCGACGACTCCGTCGACGGTGTCGGCCGGAGTCCGGAATCTCGTGCGCTTCGAGCGCCGCGATCTCCTTGGCGATCCCGCACCGGCCGGAGCGTTCGAGCTCATCGTCTGCCGGAACGTGCTCATCTACTTCGACCGGACGACCCAGGAGCAGCTATTCGAGAAGTTTTACACGTCCCTCGCTCCGGACGGCTTTTTGGTGCTCGGAAAAGTCGAGACGCTGCTCGGCCCCATTCGCGCACGCTTCGCGCCCGTCGATGCGCGCGAGCGAATTTTTCGCCGCATATGAACACGGCGCTCGTCGAGATTCGCGTCAAGGTCGCGGACTACGCGGTCGCCGCAACTGGAACGATCTCGACGATCGGACTCGGATCCTGCGTCGCGATCATCTTGTACGACGCGCGCGCACACGTGGGTGGAATGGCGCACGTGCTGTTGCCGAGCGAGACGATGTCGCGCGACCGCTCGAACCCGGCGAAGTTCCCGGGGACGGCCGTTCCCCTCTTGCTCGGCGAAATGCGTCTGCTTGGCGGGCGCGTCGAGCGGATTCGCGCCAAGATCGTCGGTGGCGCGAGCATGTTCGGCAACTTGATTCCATCCGGTGGGATCAACGTTGGCGAGCGAAACATCGCGGCGGTTCGCGGGGCGCTGTCCCACGCGAAGATCCCGATCATCGCCGAAGATGTCGGGGCGGATCACGGCCGCAGTGTCTTCTTGTTTCTCGACGACGGACGCGTGGAAGTTCGGTCCTTGAAAAAGGGATCGCGTGTCCTCTAAGAAGCTGCGAGTGCTCGTCGTCGATGACAGCGCCTTCATGCGACGGCTGACGTCCCAGATCATCGACGACTCCGGGGAGTTCGGCGTGGCGGGGACCGCACGCAACGGCTACGACGCGCTCAAGCAAATCCATGCGCTCGATCCCGACATCGTCACGCTCGACGTCGACATGCCGGAGCTCGATGGCCTGAGCGCGCTCGGCTACATCATGAGTGAGACTCCGCGCCCCGTCGTGATGCTGAGTGCGGGAACCACCAACGGTGGCCACGCCGCGACACTGCGCGCCCTCGAGCTGGGCGCCGTGGATTTCGTGTTGAAGCCATCCGGATCCATCAGCCTCGACCTTCGCATGATCAGCGATCGGCTGCTCACCGCGCTTCGCGGCGCCGCCGACGCGAACATGAGCGGACTGCGGATGCTTGCTCGTCCCGCGCTCGATGGGTTGAGCAGCCGTGCCGACGTCGTATCTCGTGCGACATGCGCCGTCGTCATTGCGTCATCCACCGGCGGGCCGCGCGCGCTCTCTGCGATTGTTCCGCAGCTCCCACGCGGACTACAGGCGGCCGTGCTCGTCGTGCAGCACATGCCAGCCGGTTTCACCAAAAGTCTCGCGCAGCGTCTCGACACGGTGAGCCCCATTCGCATCGACGAAGCAGAACACGGCGAACCCGTTGTGCACGGTCGCATGTACGTTGCTCCTGGCGGATACCACATGACTGTCCGTGACGAAGGCGATGGGCCGTTCATTGCGCTTGATACGTCGCCGCCGCTCTGGGGCGTTCGACCCGCCGCCGATTTGCTCTTCCGATCGGCGGCCGATCTTTTCGGTGCGTCGACGGTCGCGGTCGTGCTGACAGGAATGGGGCGCGACGGCGCCGAGGGGACGAGGGCGGTCCGCGAGGCGGGCGGCCGTGCGCTCATCCAAGATCGCGAAACCGCGACAATTTTCGGAATGCCGCAGGCCGCGCTTCAATGCGCCGGGGCCGATCGCGTCGTTCCGCTCACCGGCATCGGCGACAGCATCGCCGAATTCGTCGAGGCAGTGTGCCATGTTCCGTGACGGCGTCGAGCGCCTTCTCGTCTTCCGCGTAGGGGGCGAACGCTTCGGACTCGACCTGCGATCGG
Source organism: Gemmatimonadaceae bacterium (assembly GCA_025934075.1). Lineage (GTDB taxonomy): Bacteria > Gemmatimonadota > Gemmatimonadetes > Gemmatimonadales > Gemmatimonadaceae > JAQBQB01. Next base: position 20,562 of record JAICYT010000010.1, on the reverse strand, counting down.
TCGACGAGGTCATCGACGCACCGGCGGTGCAATCGATCCCGGATGCGTCACGAACGGTCCTCGGCGTCGCAACGATCCGCGGCGAGTTGATCACGCTGTACGATCCGCGTCCGCTGCTGCGCGTGGAGGGTCGCCTCGATGGCGCGGCGTTGCTGTTCATGCGGGACGATCGCCGCGTCGGATTGGCGATCGATGACGTGTACGACGCGGTCGCGATCGACGAAGCCGAGTGCCTCAAGGCTCCCGGGGGGGGCGCTGATGCGTCGGATGGAATTCTCGTTGGACTCGTTCGTCGTGGTGGGGAGTTGATCGGAATACTCGATGCCAACGCGCTGCTCGATGCGGCGATCGCCGGCGACGGAGACAAGCAATGAAGAAGGACGTGGTGCAGCTCGTGATCTTTCATCTCGGCGCGGACTTGTTCGCCGCCGACATATTCGCCGTCGAGCGCGTGCTTCGCTACGTGCAGCCCAGCAGCGTGCCCGGCGTTCCGAAGTGGATCGAAGGCGTCATGCCGTATCGCGACAAGGTGATCCCCGTGATCGACATGCGTCATCGCATCGAGCTGTCCGAGGCGCCAATCACAGCCGAGACGCGCATACTCGTGTTCAACGGCACGGGCGGGTGGATCGGTGCGATCGTCGACTCGGTATCGGAGGTCGCGGTCGTCCCGAACGCGAGCGTCACACCGCCACCGCAACTGTTCCATGGGTTGCCCGCGCAATTCATGCGCGGCATTGCCAAGGTGAACGAGCAGGTGGTCGTCGTGCTGGACGTCGATCGCGTGCTGACGAGCACCGACCGCCTCGCGTTCGAGCGCATCATCGAGACGCTGGAGCCGGCCGTACGTGCCTGACCCTGTACCTCCTACACTGCGCGCCCGACGCGACGCACTGGGCGCGCGGCTCGATGCACCGAATGCCGCGGATGGTCTGGCCGAGCTGAAGGCCGAGATTGGCGCGCTGTTCAAATCCGTGGAGCAGGAGATCGCGCAGTTGCACGCGCTGCGCGGCGACGTCCTGCAGCTGGTGGACCGCTGGAAGGTGCTCAAATCCGCGCAGCCGTCGCTCGTGCCGACATTTGCCGCCGAGCGTCCGGTGGTTCACGCGGATCACATCGGCGCGTCGACGTTCATCGAGAAGGGCTGGAGCAAGATTTCCCTCGGCGACTACGAAGGCGCCGAGCAGGAGCTGCGAAAAGCGCTCCAGCTGTCGCCGAACGACGCCAATGCCGAGTCGTTATTGGGCTGGTCGGAGATGCTACAGGACAAGCTCGACGACGCGCTGCTCAACTTTCAGAAAGTGCTTGCGCGCGAGCCGCAGAATGCGCTGGCCCGCATCAACGTCGGATATATTTGTCTCAAGAAGCGGATCTTCGGCGAGGCGATCGAACATTTGTCGCGGGCGATCCGCCTGGACAACGACAAGAAAGCCACGCTGTATGCGCACTTCTATCTTGGCCTGGTGTATCTCGAGCGAGACATGTTCGAGGACGCGCAGACATTCTTTCAGAAAACGCTCAATCTCGGTCCGAACCTGATCGAGGCGTACTACGAGCTTGGCCGTGCGTATTGGCTCAACGGTCGTCGCGAACATGCGACGGCAGCGTGGAAGGCAGGCTACGAGGCGAACAAGTTCAACCCGTGGGGAAAACGCTGCGCAGAGGTGCTCAAGACCGTGGAGGCCGGCGGCTCGCCGTAGGCGTTGCCGCGTTTCTGCTCGCGGCGTCTGGTGTGCGCGCCATCGCGCAGGACGAAGCACCCGAGCGTCTGGACCGCGGGCGGTTCACCGCGGTCTACTTTCCGAGCGAGCGGACGCTGACGGAATCGCTGCTCGAGTATTCCATTCGCAACGACACGTTTCCGGGCTTGCCGCGGCCGCGGCAACATGTCTTGGTCGCGATAGCCCCGAGCCGGAAACTGTTCCGCGAGTGGGTTGGTCCGGGCGCGCCGGAGTGGGGCGCGGCCATCACGTTTCCGGATTCGCGACGCATCGTGATGCAGGGGCGATTCGCCGGAGCCGACGCCGGAGATCCGCGTGAGGTCTTGCGGCACGAGCTCGCGCATCTCGCGCTGCACGAATTCCTCGGCGACGCGCCACCGCGTTGGTTCGACGAAGGCTACGCAAGCTACGCGGCGCACGAATGGCGGCGTGAGGATGCGCTCGCCGCGAACGTCGCTCTCGCTCTGAAGGGCACGCCGACGTTCGACGAGCTGGACGCGGAGTTCAACGCTGGATCGACGACGGCCCAGAACGCGTATGCGCTGGCGTACCGGGCGGTCGTCGATCTCGCCGCGCTCGACACCACAGCCGGGCTAGCGCGCTTTCTGAGCGCGTGGCGCGAGGCCGGCTCGATGGATCGCGCATTTCGAGCGACCTATGGCATCACGCTCAACGGTTTCGAGCAGCGCTGGCAGCAGCGCACGCGCCGACGGTATGGCGGCCTGGCGTTGCTGGGCGACTTCGCGATTGGCGGGCTGGTGCTATTAGTGCTCGTGTTTCCGCTCTACTTTTCGCGACGGCAGCGCGACCGTCAACGTCTCGCCGCGTTGCTGGCGGCAGACGAGGCTGCCGAACGAGCCGCGCGACGGAGCGCAATCGAGGCTTTGTTGCGCGGGGACGACGAGTCGGATTTGCGGGGCGGACCGTCAGAAATTCCGCCATTGTAGCGACTCTTAATCATTGCGTAATGTGTCGCTCATGATGGCCTAACTTCGCGTCAGCACGTTGCTTGACACCATTCCTAGGAAGGTCTACACTACATCCCCTATGGCGGAGAACGAGGCGTCGTCTCGGACACGAGGCATGATGTGGTGGGCAATCGCGGCAGTGGTCATCATTGCCGGGTTCGCCGATTTGGCCCGGGGCGGCGAAACAATCGCCCCAATCTTGCTTGCGGTTGGATACTGCATCCTCGTACCCGTTGCAATTCTGAAGTAGAGTTTCGAGCGCTAGTTGACGGCGAGTTGAGGGATAGACGGCTGGGGGCTTCGACGCGGCGAAAGTTGCGTTGTGTTGCTGTGTGGCTTGGATTGCCGGAGCAACCCGCTCGATCATCATGGGTCACGAGGTCGGGCGAATAGCTCAGTTGGTTAGAGCGCCTGCCTTACACGCAGGATGTCGGGGGTTCGAGTCCCTCTTCGCCCATGCTATTTCAAGCGATGTCGGTAGGCGTGGCTATTGGCTGTCGCCATTTCGAATTTGCGAACCCGAGTGCACGTCGCGGGGTACTCAGTTCAACGTTTGGGAGGTTAAGACCGTGAAGTCAACGCAACGTCCGAGTGCAAAGGGCATCGCCCTTTTCGCGCTGTCGCTGGCGAGTACGCCAGTGCTCGCACAGGTCGCGCAGCAGCCGCAGCAGCGCGGCGGCGTGCCAAACGCTGACACGCCCTACATTCTCGTCGCGACCTTCCGCAGTCCCGACCGCCAGCTTGGCGTCGCCATGGCCGACGAAGTTCGGAAGCGTCTCCAGAGTGAGAAGTCGACGAAAGAGCTCTACGTCATTCCGAAGACGAATATCAACAACACGCTCGAGGCTTCGGGCTATCGTGCGGACTCGGCGCTGAATGCGTCGGACCTCATGGAGCTCGCGAAACAGCTTCGTGGCGAACAGGTGCTCGATGGCTCGGTCACGAAGACGGCGAACGGCGTCCATGTCGAGCCGCGGCTGCTGATGAAGACGGGGCAGACCACCGTCACGCAGCCACTGCCGCCGGTCGACGCCAAGGATCCGGGCGACGCGGCCAAGCAGATCGAGCGTTCGCTGACCGAGGCAAGCAAAGCCATCCCGTCATACAAGCTGTGCACCAACGCACTCCGTGCGGCGAAGTATGACGACGCCGTCAAGGCGGCGCGTGCCGGTTTGGCGGCGTATGCAAGCTCCAACTTTGCGCGACTCTGCCTGTTGTCGGCGTATCAATCGCAGAAGGCACCGCCCGATTCAATCATCGCGGTTGCCAAGGCGATCGCCGCGGTCGATCCCACATCGATGATCGCGTTGGCGAATCTCGCCGAGGCGTACGCGCAGAAGGGCGACACCGCCAAAGCCATCGAAACCAACCTGGCGATCTACAAGCTCGATCCGTCGAACACGACGATCGGCCAGTCGATTGTAGCGCAGCTCGCGCAGTTCGGTTCGCCCGACAAGGCGCTGCCGATCATCGATTCGATGCTCGTGCAGAACCCTGGGGACCCGACGATGCTCAAGCAGAAGTGGCTGCTCCTGTTGCGCGCCGGTAAGTACAAGCAGGGAATCGCCGCCGGTGAGGAATACGTGAAGGCGGACACTGCGGCGGCGACGCTGGACTACTTCCAACGCCAGATCGGCGCGGCGCAGCAGGACAGCAACCCAGCGATGGTGCAGCAGCTTTCGGCAAAGGCAGCGCAGAAGTTCCCGAATGACGCGAGCCTGCAGTTGATCTTGGCCCAAGGTTACCGCAAGTCGGGACAGATGCAGCAGGCCCTGGCGGCGGCACGCCGCGCGGCCGAAGTCGATCCCAAGAATGCGAACGCGTGGCTCTTCGCGATCGTCACCGCGAACGATCTGAACATGCCGGATACCGCGATGGCGCTGGCGCAGAAAGCGATTGCCGCGGGAGCGAGCAAGGACCAGCTTGGCCAAGCGCTTCTCGCGCCCGTTGGAGCCGCTGTCAAGAAAGCTCAAGACTCCAAAGACAGAGCTGATTGGGAAAGCGCGTTGAAGTCGGCGCAGTCGGCCGATGCTATCGCGAGCTCCCAGGCAACCAAGTTCTACATCGGGCTCGCATCGTTCCAGGTCGGTTTGGACGCGATCAACAACGCCCAGAAGCTGTCAAAGGAAAAGGGCAAGGACGCAAAGGAAAAGGCCTGCGCCGAGACTAAGGTCGCTGAGGACATGACGGCGACGACGTCGATGGCGATGCCGTCCGGTGGCGCGTACAACAAGGAAGCCGCTGGTCAGATCATGAATGCGCTCGGTCAGATTCAGGCGGCCATTCCGCAGTTCAAGAAAGCGCTCTGCGGCGGCAAGTAATACGCGTCCGCAACGAAACCGCCCGGCGCTCTCGCGCCGGGCGGTTTTTTATCGTAGTTTGATTTCGTAGTTTGCTCATTGAGAGCCAGCACGGCGGTTGGTCGCGCGCGAAGGAGTCGTCACGTCACCTCAAGGAGGTTACGACCGTGAACCTCATCCGACGTCCGAGTGCCAGGGTCATCGCCCTCGTCGCACTCTCCATCGCGAGCACGCCGATGCTCGCGCAAACTCCGAGACAGCCCGAGCAGCGAGGCGGCGTCCCAAACGGAGATACGCCGTACATCGTCGTCGCGACGTTCAGTAGTCCGGACCGTGCGCTCGGTGTGACAATGGCGGACGAACTGCGGAAACGCCTGCAGAGCGAGAAATCGACCAAGGAGCTCTACGTCGTCCCGGCTAGGAATATCAAGGCCATGTTGGAGGCGGCTGGATTTCCGTTCGATTCCGCATTGAGCGCGTCGGAGGTGTCGGACCTCGCAAGGAGTCTTCGAAGCGACGAGATCCTCGACGGTATGGTGACCAAGACGGCCAGTGGCGTCCACGTCGAGCCGCGACTGCTATTGCGTACGGGACAGAGGACGGTCGCCCAACCTCTCCCGGCGGTCGATGCGAAAGATCTTGGCGACGCGGCAAAGCAGATCGAGCGTGCCCTGACGGAAGCGAGTAAGGCGATCCCATCATACAGGTTGTGCACGACCGCGTTGCGCGCATCTCAGTTCGATGATGCCGCGAAGGCCGCGCGTACGGGGCTGACGATGTACGGGACGTCGATGTTTGCGCGCCTCTGCTTGCTCTCGGCGTTCTCGGCCCAGAAGGCGTCGCCGGATTCGATCATTCCCATCGCCAAAACGATTCTTGCTGCTGATCCGACGTCGATGATCGCCTTGTCCAACCTGGCTGACGCATACGCCCAGAAGAGCGATACGGCGAACGCGGTCGAGACGAACGTCGCGATCTACGATGTCGATCACTCGAATCTCGAAGTGGGACGAGCGGTCGTTCAAGAAATCCTCAAGCTTCGGAGGCCAGAGCGGGCGATCCGCATCGTCGACGAGATGCTCGTTCAGAATCCCGGTGATCCAGATCTGTTGCAGCAACGATGGATCATTCTGGTCAATGCGGGACATCGCAAGGATGCAATCAAGGCCGGCGAGGAGTGGGTGAAGGCCGATACCTCCAAGGCCACGCTCGAGTACTTCGAGCGACAGATCGGGATCGCGCAGCAGGACAGCGATGCGGCGACCACTCTACAGCTGGCAAAACAGGGAGCGGCGAAATTTCCAGCCAATGCGGAGCTGCAACTCTTGGTCGCGCAAGGCGAGCGCAAGGCCGGACAGTTTCAGGCTGCGCTGGCTGCCGCACGCCACGCCGCGGAGATCGATCCTCAGAACGTGCGCACGACGATGCTCGTCATGTACATCCAAAACGATTTGAATCAGCCCGACAGTGCGATGGTCACCGCGCAACGAGCAATCGCGTCAGGGCAGAGCAGGGATACCATCGGCCAGGCGTTGCTCGGCAATGTGGTCGCGGCGATCAGGGAGGCGCAGTCGACAAGCACGCGCGCCGACTGGGAAACCGCGTTGAAAGCCGCCCAAAGCGTCGATGCAATCGCTCCGTCGCCCGTGAGCAAGTATTACTCTGGCGTCGCGGCCTTCAGCGTCGCCATCGATGCATTGACGAACGTGCAAACGCTTCAGCGGAGCGCCAATGAAGCCGATCGAGCAAAGGCATGCGCCGAGCTCAAGGTCGTCGAAGACGATTTTACGATCGCATCCATCGACATGCCCGCGGGTGGCAGGGTCGATCCGGCCGCGGCGAAGCAAGTCCTGAACGGCATCGGCACCTATGGGGTGTACGTCCCGCGGTTAAAGACGACGCTCGGGTGCAAGTAGGTTGGTTCGGAAACGGGCAGGGATCTCTAACAATGGCTCGTCGATACCACGATGCTCGATTCACTCGTCCTGTTCGCCCGGCAGCGTTGCCACGTGGACCCATAAGTCTCGCGCCCGCGCGCGGTAGACCAGGCGAGTCGCGTTCGACGACTCGCCATCTACGTTCACCGCGATCGGCTCGCGCCCGTCGACGGTGACGGATCGGACTTGCACGTATTGCACACCGTCCTGCCCGATGTGCTCTCCACGTTTTACGCGGAGCGCGGTTCGAGCAAACTCTGATCGCGACATGCTCTCGACGATGCAAAGATCCAGCAAACCGTCGGTCGCGGAGGCCATCGGCGTCACCATCGTACCGCCGCCCGACGCGCGGGTGAGTCCAACGGCGAACATCAGAAATTCACCGTCGTACTCGAAACCGTCGCCCGAGAAGCGCGCGGTTTGCGGCCGGAGCTCGGCGAGCTTCCGCATTCCGCTGATCGCGTAAGCGATCGCTCCGAGCGATTCCTTGATCTCCGGCGGCGTCTCGGCCGTTGCTTCGGCGCCGATGCCAGCCGTCGATACGTTCAGGAAGCGCCGGCCGTTCAGCGACGCGGTGTCCAGTCGCCTAGGCTTGCGTTGTAGGATAACATCCATGGCATGATCGGCATCGGCCGGTATCCCCACCTGTCGCGCAAAATCGTTGGCCGTTCCGACCGGGATGACCCCCAGCGGCACGTCGTATCCGTCCAATCCATTCACGACTTCGTTCACTGTGCCGTCTCCGCCCACGGCCACGACGACGTCGACGCCTCTCCGCGCGGCGTCGGCGGCGAGAGCGGAGGCGTCTCCGGCCTCATATGTGACCAGCGGCTCGACGAAATGGCCTTTGTCTCGCACCCAGTTCACGAGGTGGCGGACGTCCGGGTAGTCGGCGCGCGAGCCGTGGATGATCATCACGATGTGCTTGGATCTCATGCCGCTCGATAGCGCATATCACGCGCCTGTGCTCGCCAGCGACGTGACCGAGCTCCTTCGACACGCCAAACGCGTACTCGACTGTACACTCGGCGGCGGAGGCCATTCGTTGGCGCTCCTGGATGCCGGCGTCGAGTCGGTCCTCGGCGCCGATCGCGATCCGCAAGCGCTCGCGGCGGCGAGCGAGCGCCTGGGTCGGTACGCCGAGCTCGGCCGATTCTCGGCGGTCGAGGCAAACTTCGCGACGATTGACAATTTGCCGGCGCTCGAGGGGATTCGCTTCGACGGTATCTTGCTCGACCTGGGCATCTCGTCCCACCAAATCGACGAGAAGGATCGAGGCTTCACCTTTCGCCCAGGCGCGCCGTTGGACATGCGGATGGGCAACGATGCGCCGATGGATGCCGCCGAGCTGCTGAATACCGAGGATGAGCAAACGCTGACGTCGATCTTCCGCACCTTTGGCGACGAGCCACGCGCCTCACGCCTCGGGCGCGAGATCGTCCGGCGTCGGGCGACCGTGCCGTTTGCGACGAGCGATCATCTCGTCGGCGCGATTCGCGCCGTGCTCGGACCACGCAGTGGACCTGCCGAGTTTGCGCGTCTGTTCCAGGCCGTGCGCATCGCCGTCAACGATGAGATTCCAGGTCTCGGGCGCGCGTTGCCCGCGTTGCGCGATCGACTCCTGCCCGGTGGCACGCTCGTGGTGATCGCATACCACTCGGGCGAGGATCGCCTCGTGAAGAATGCGTTCCGCGACTGGAGCGCGGCCTGCGTCTGCCCGCCCAAACAGCCCGTCTGCACGTGTCGCGGCCGGCCACTCGGCACCACGATCACACGTCGCGCCAGTCCCGCGTCGTCGGACGAAGTCGCCCGCAATCCACGCGCTCGCAGCGCTCGACTCCGCGCATGGCGAAGCGCCGAGTAAAGCCGGGACGCCGCGGTTTCATCGCGATCGTCCTCGTCGGTTTCGTCTTGGTGACGACGGGCGTCATTGCACGGAGAGTGTTCGGCGTCCAGCAGCAGCGGGAAATCCGAAAGCTCCAGCAGAAGCGCAACGCGCTCGAGGCGGATCGGGTCCGATTGGAGACAGCGATCCGTGAAGCATCGAGCCGGGCACGACTGCAACCGATCGCCGAGCAACAGCTGAACATGCACATCCCAACCCCGGATCAGCAGGTGCTGCTCCCACGTCCGGCCAACACAGCCAACAAAGCTCTGCGCACCATACATGATTCGCTCTAGGCGCATCGGGCTTGCGCACGCCACGCTCGCCGTGTTCGCGCTGGCAATTCTCATTCAATCCGCACGCGTGCAGCTGGCGCAGGGAAGCGCGTGGCGCGCTCGTGCCGAACGTCAGCAGTCGACCGAGCGGACCGTGCCTGCGCCGCGTGGCGACATCCTCGACGCGACGCATCACGTCCTCGCGCAGAGTCGCGAGGTGGTGCGCCTCGAGATCGCACCGCGCGAAGTCAAAGAACCGCGCAAGCTGCGCAAAGCCCTTACGCTGCTGCACGTGGATGCACAAATCATCGCGCGGGCGGTCGATACGTCGACCAAATATCTCACCGTCCCCGGCACGTTCCCCGCGGTGGATGCTGCGCCCGCCATGGCCTTGCGCGGCGTCCATTCGTTCGCGTCGATCACGCGTTCGTACGCGGTGTCCGCGGGGACGCAGGGCATTCTCGGACACGTCGATGGAAGCAATAGACCCGTCGATGGCCTCGAGCTCGCGCTCGACTCGATTCTTCGGGGTACGCCGGGCGCGGCCACCATCTTCAAGGACCCAAAGGGACAAAGTCGCGAGTCACCAACTGCGCCCGGGACACCGCCAACGCGCGGCAGCAGTGTAGTTCTCACCATCAACGCGGACCTGCAGCAGATTGCCGAAAAGGCGCTCGCCGATGCGGTCGCGCGGATGGGTGCAGAAGGAGGCGACATCGTCATTCTCGATCCGCACGACGGCGACATCCTCGCCATGGCGAGTCGTCGTTTGGATCCGCGGCTCACGGCGGCGACCGCGCTGACAGAGCCGTTCGAGCCTGGATCGACGGCGAAGCCGTTCATGGCCGCAGGTCTCCTCGAGCGGGGGCTCGTATCCGATCGCGACTCGGTCGACACTGGTGACGGGGTGTATGCGATCAACGGTCGAGAAATACATGACGAGCACCGCGTCGGTCGCGCGCCGCTGGCCGAGGTGCTCCGCTGGTCGAGCAACATCGGCATCGTGAAGTTCTCGCAACGGCTGTCGAACCGCGAAGAGTACGAGACGCTGCGTGACTTCGGATTCGGCACGCCGACGGGCGTCCCGTTCCCAACCGAATCGGGCGGTATTCTTCGCATCCCAAAATCGTGGTCGCTCCAGTCGGCAAACTCGCTGGCGATGGGTTACGAGATGTCGGTGACGCCGCTGCAGCTCGCCGTGGCGTACGCCGCGTTCGCCAACGGCGGAGAATTGGTCGAGCCGGCGCTGCTCAAGGAAGTCGTCGGACCGGACGGGTCGGTTCGCTACCGGCACGAACGCCGCGTGGTCCGTCGGGTGATGTCGCGTCCCGTCGCGGACAAGATTCGTCACATGCTGCTGGATGTAGTCGATGAGGGCACGGCGCTCCAAGCCGCGCTCGACAACTATTTGCTGGCGGGCAAGACGGGCACGCCACGCGGTGCGGTGCGCGGGCACTACGTGGCGGGCCGGTACAATCCGAACTTCGTTGGACTCTTCCCGGGCGATGCGCCGCAATACGTGATCGTCGTCAAGCTCACCGCGCCGCAGAGCTCCATCTTCGCCGCTGAGACGGCTGCGCCTGTGACCAAAGCAATCCTCGAGGCGGCGCTTGCCGCGGGGAACGCGGCGCTCGATCGGACGAAGCTCGCGTCGAGCGTCGTTCCCTCGCGCAAGGACACCGCGCGTCGCGTCGCAGTCCAGCAGTCGGGCGCACCGCACGAGGACTCGGCCGCCGCCGGCGCGACCACGGATTCGGTCGCTGGACCGGAGACCGTGCCGTTCGTGGTCACGCTGCCAATGCAACCTGCGCCGCCGATGCCGAGGACCGTTCGACCCGTGCCCGACGTTCGCGGCCTCGCGCTGCGTGACGCGGTGCGTTCGTTGCACAACGCGGGATTCCGCGTCCAGCTTGGGCACGGTGGCGCAAGCTCGGCGGTGACGACTCCGGCCGCGGGCGAGCTGGCTCAAACGGGAACGCTGGTTCGATTGCTCTTCGACTACTGAATGCACGCGAACGTCGAAACGATAGCGCGCGCCCTCGACGAGGCAGGACTTCTCGTCGAGCGTCGCGGGGCGCTCCCTGACGCCATCACCGGAATTACCGACGACAGCCGCGCTGTGCGCGCGGGATTCCTCTTCGTCGCCGTTCGCGGCACCGAGCGCGACGGACACGACTACCTGGACGCCGCCGCGAATGCGGGCGCGAGCGTTGCCATCGTGCAAGACAAATCCCGAACCGCATTGCCCGCTCTGGTCGTGAACGACGGGCGGCGCGCGGCGGCAGTAGCCGGTTCTGCTGCGTACGGTTGGCCGGCGCGCGAGCTTCAACTGGTCGGCGTCACTGGAACGAACGGCAAGACGACGACGGTCAACATGCTGCGGCATCTACTCGATCCGGGTGGCGGCTCGAGCGCCTCGCTCGGAACGCTCGGCGCGTTGATCGGCAGCGAAGGGACGCCGCTCGACGGTGGCGGCGGACTCACGACGCCGGGCCCGATCGAGCTGCAGCGCATATTTCATGCGTTCTTGGACAAAGGCGTGCGCCGCGTTGCGATGGAAGTCTCGTCGCACTCGCTCGATCAACGCCGAGTGGACGGCGTGCTATTCGATGTGGCGACCTTCACCAACTTTACGCGCGATCACCTCGACTACCACGGCTCGATGGAGGCGTATTTCGCCGCGAAGGCGCGGTTGCTCGAGCATTTGCTGCCGCACGGCGTCGTCGTCTACAATGCCGATGACGAAGCATGGTCGAACCTCAAGACGGATCGCCGGCGCGTTGCATTCAGTGAGCGCGTGAAAACCACCGAGGTTCACGCCGAGAACATTCATTTCCATCCGCGTGGCAGTGAGTGGACGCTTGTGTTGGGCGCTGAGCGGGTGGCCGTGCGCCTCCCACTGATCGGGGACTTCAACATCATCAACGCGCTCGGCGCGGCGGCGAGCGCGTTCGCGCTCGGGATCTCGTCGAGTCGCATCGCCGAGCGTTTGACAACGATGCCGCAGGTGCCCGGGCGACTCGAGGTGCTTCGGGACGAGCCAACGGTGCTGCGCGACTACGCGCATACGCCGGACGCGCTCGAGCGCGCACTCGACGCAGTACGTCCATTCACGCCCGAGCGGTTGATCGTCGTGTTCGGCTGTGGTGGCGACCGTGATCGGGGCAAGCGGCCAGAGATGGGCGCGATTGCCGAAGCCAAATCGGATTACGCGATCGTCACCAGCGACAACCCGCGCACCGAAGATCCCGAAGCAATCCTGGATGAGATCGAAAAGGGAATGACGTCCAATAAGCACGAGCGAATCGAAGATCGTCGCGCCGCGATCGAGCGCGCGCTCGAGATCGCGACGCCGCGGGATGTGATCATACTCGCCGGCAAAGGTCACGAGACGTACCAGGTTCGCGGGACGACCAAATTCCCGTTCGACGAGAAGGTCATCGTCTCTGAGCTTTCGCGATCCGCAACCGGTCGAGGGTCACGGTGAGCAGCGCACCCACAGTGGCGGCCCCGGTTGTGAAGACAACGTTCTGGACCTTCGATCGGGTGGCCGATGCGCTCGAAGATCTTTCGCCGGTCAATCTGCCGCGTGGATCGAGCACGTTCGGACGTGTGTGGACCGACACGCGAACGATCGAGCAAGGGGACCTGTTCGTCGCGCTCATCGGCGAGCGATTCGACGCGCACGATTTTCTTGCCGATGCTGTGAATCGAGGCGCTCGCGGCGTCGTTGTTTCCCGCGTCGGCGCTGTCCGCAATCTCGGCGTCCCGGTGTTCGAGGTGCGCGACACGCTCGTCGCGCTCGGTACGCTCGGCCGATATCGCCGACGTGCGTGGAGCAAAACCGTGGTGGGTGTCGTCGGCACCAATGGAAAGACGAGCACCAAAGAATTGATTCGAGCCGCGCTTGGAAGTGTGTACACTGTCCATGCGACCCGCGGAAACTTGAACAACTTGATCGGCGTCCCGCTGACGCTACTATCGATTCCGGATGAAGCCGACGTCGCCGTCGTGGAGATGGGGACGAACACGCCGGGCGAAGTGCCGCGACTGCGCGCGATCGTCGAGCCCGACATCACCGTCGTGACGTCCGTCGCCGAAGAGCATCTCGAAGGGCTTGGTGACCTCGCCGGCGTGCTTCGCGAGGAGATGGCCGCAGCGGAAGGCGTCGAAGTCGCCGTCGTTCCTGCGACGCAACCGGAGGTAATCGAAGCGGCTCGCACGCGTGCCCAGCGCGTCGTCGTCGCGGGCGTCGAGGCGGGCGACGTGCGCGCGGCGAGTTGGGCGGTAGACAACGATGGCTGCGGAAGATTCACGATCGATTCGGTCGACGTTCGGCTTCCATTGCGCGGCGCGCACAATGTCCGCAATGCGATGCTCGCGCTTGCTGTCGCGCGCGAGCTTGGCGTAGCCACCGCCGACGTCGCGCGCGGTCTCGAGGCCATGTCCGCGCCGCCGATGCGGGTGAGTTGGGAGCAGTATCCAGCTGCCACGTTGATCAACGACGCATACAACTCGAACCCTGGCTCCGCCAAGGCGGCCATTGAACTGCTTGCGCATGCGGGGCAGGGGCGTCAGCGAGTCGCCGTCCTTGCGACAATGCTCGAGCTCGGACCGACCACGCCTCGTTTGCACGATGAGGTCGCGCAGGCCGCGCTCGACGCCGGAATCGATGTCGTGGCCGCGATCGGTGAGTTCGTCGCGGCATTCAGCCGTATCGCGCCGGGCGATTCACGCGTCATAACGGCTGACGACGCCGAGAAGGTCTGGCCCGAACTCTCGTCGCGTCTCGCTCCGAACGCCGTTATCCTCCTCAAAGGGTCGCGCGGAATGCGCTTGGAGCGACTCGTTGAGCCCATTAGCAACTGGGCAACGCAGCAATCATCGTGATTGGCTGAGCGGGTGATGTCGGCCCTCGTTTCTCCACCCTCGTCCGCGTCTCGGCGTGCTTTATCACTTTCTGCTACCGCTCGCAAAGCAGTACCGGCTGTTCAACGTGCTCACCTACATCTCGTTTCGAGCGGTTGGTGCGGCAGTCACGGCGCTGCTGCTGTCGTTCATCGTCGGACCAATCATTCTCCGCGCGCTCACACGGCAGTCGTTCGTCCAGGTGGTTCGCGAAGGCACGCCGGACTCGCACGCCGGCAAGGGCACGACGCCGACGATGGGCGGGTTGATCATCCTCAACAGCGCGCTGATCTCGATCGTGTTGTGGGGACGGTTCAGTCTCAGTCATCCATATTTGCTCATTGCGATTCTCATGACGCTCTGGATGGGCGCCATCGGATTCCTCGACGACTATTTGAAGTTCCAGCAGAAGAAGCGCGGAGAAAAGAACCGCGGCCTCGTCGAGCGGTACAAGCTCGCCGGTCAAGTAACGGCGGGCTTGGCACTGGGCTTGTACCTCGTCTACCATCCGCTGTCGCCCAATCTTCCCGGCGCGTCGACGACGCTGCCGTTCTTCAAGTACTATCTGGTCACGCCGCTCGCCGGGTTCGCGTGGCTCTACGTGCTGTTCACGACGTTCATCATGACCGGCACGAGCAACGCCGTGAACATCACCGACGGGCTCGACGGGCTCGCGGCCGGCTTGTCGGCGATCGCCTTCGGAACGTTCGCGATCTTCTCCTATATCATCGGCCGCGTGGACTATAGCCGCTTCCTGCTGATGTTCTATCTGCAGGACTCGGGTGAGCTCACGGTGTTTTGTCTGGCGATGGTCGGCGCGCTGATCGGCTTTCTCTGGTACAACACGCACCCGGCGACTGTCTTCATGGGCGACACCGGCTCGCTCGCCCTCGGCGGGGCGCTTGGCGCGGTCGCAATTTTGCTCAAGGCAGAGTTCGTCCTCGCGTTCGTCGGCGCGGTCTTTGTCGGCGAGATGTTGTCGGTCATCGTTCAGCGGTATGTCTTCAAGTTCCGCCGAAGTCGACATGGGTTGGAGTACGCAAAGGCGCATCGGGTATTCAGGCGCGCGCCGCTGCATCACCATTTCGAGGAGAGAGGGTGGAGCGAGGTGCAGGTCGTCGTTCGATTTTGGATCATTGGTATTTTGTGCGCATTCTTCGCGTTGAGCACATTGAAACTCCGTTGAGCGATGGGGCGTGTTTTGGACCGAGCCATGAAGCCTGAATGGCTGCGCGGCGAAATCGCCGTCGTTGGTCTCGCGCGTAGCGGTCGTTCGGTCGCGCGCCTACTTGGTCGCGCGGGCTCGGAGGTCTACGCGTCCGATGCCGGGACGTCGCCTGAGCTCGAGAAGACCGCTCAAGCCTTGAGGCAGGACAAGATCGCCGTGCAGCTCGGCGGTCACGACTTGGCGCGCGTCATGAAGGCGTCGCTCGTCGTCGTGAGTCCTGGGGTGCCGCCGACCGCGCCTCCTCTCGTTGCGGCGCGCGACGCGAAGGTCGACATCGTCAGCGAGATCGAGATCGGCTTGCGATTCCTACCGCGGCTCAACTACGTCGCGATCACTGGGACCAACGGCAAGACGACCACGACGGCGCTGACCGGACATCTCCTCTCCGCGCTCGGCCGGCGGGCCGCGACCGCGGGCAACATTGGCACACCGCTCTCGGAGCTCGCCCTCATGGCTGCGCCGCCGGATTGGGTCGCGCTCGAGGTGTCGTCGTTTCAACTGCACGATTCGCCGAGCATCAATCCCCGCGTTGGGGTCCTGACCAATCTGTCGGCCAATCATCTCGATCGATACGACAGCGTCGACGCGTACTATCGGGACAAGGCGCTGCTCTTTCAGAACGCGAGTCCGGTGTCGCAATGGGTCACGAATGGCGACGACCCCGACGTGCAGGCAATGGTCGAAGGCGTGCCGGGAATTCATTGTCGCTTCTCGGTCCGCGGCCGCAGCGACGCGTATCTCGATCGCGCGAACGGCGAGCTCGTCGTCCTCGGTTATCCGGTCGTCCGCCGCGACGAGCTTACTTTGATCGGCGACCACAACGTCGCCAATGCGTTGGCCGCATGCCTTGCCGTGATGCTCGCGGACCGAGATCATCGAAGTCCTCACGGTCTCCGGGCGATCGGAGAGGCGCTCAAGAGCTTCAACGCGCTCGAGCATCGGATCGAGGGCGTCGGGGAGTTTGACGGCGTTACGTGGATCAACGACTCGAAGTCGACCAACGTCGCTTCGACATTGGTGGCGATGCGCGGCATGACCAAGCCGACCGTCTTGCTTCTTGGCGGAAAGCATAAGGGAGAACCTTACACGGACCTCACGCCGGAGCTCGAGCGTACGGGGCGCGCGGTGATCGCCTACGGTGAAGCCGCTCCGCTCGTCGAACGCGACCTCGCCGGCGTGGTGCCGTTGACCCGTCTCGGATCGTCGTTCGACGAAGTCGTCGAGACGGCGCGGCAGTTGGCGCGGCCTGGTGACGTCGTGCTCCTCTCTCCTGCCTGTTCGAGCTACGACATGTTCGACAACTATGAGCAGCGCGGCCGAGTGTTCAAGCAGCTCGCCGCGCGCATTCCTGTGGAACAGCGATAACGCAGCGATGATCGACGGCCCTCCAATTCAAGCAAAGAGTCGAACACCCACGACCGCGGCTGACGTTCGTGAACGTTGGCGCATGGGGTCGGAGGCGCGCGGACTCGTGTTGTTGTGCGCGGTACTGACGGCGTTCGGGCTGGCCGTGCTGTATAGCGCCAGCGCGTTCGTCGCGATCAACGAACACGGATCGAGCTCCTACTTTTTGTTGCGGCAAGTCGGTGGTGTCGCCGCCGGCATCATCGCCTTTGCGGTGGCGGCGAAGTTCGACGCGCAGAAGCTGAGCGACTGGGCGTGGCCGATCATGTGGCTGACGATCGCGGCAATGACGGCCGTGTTGGTGCTGCCGGGACGCATTGCGCCGACCATTCACGGATCGCGACGGTTTCTTTTCGCGTCGTCGTTCCAGCCGTCGGAGTTCGGCAAGCTCGCCGTCGTGGTTTGGGTCTCGATGTTGATCGTAAAGAAGGGAACTACGCTGCGACGTTTGACCAAAGGGTTGGTGCCGTTTCTGGTCGTGATCGGTGTGCTCGATGTGCTCGCCGCGCTGGAGCCGGACCTGTCGGTGGCAATGCTCTATACGTTGCTCATGGCGCTCCTTTTGTTCGTCGGCGGAGCCCGCATGGGGCACTTCATCGCGCTCGGCGCAATGTGTCTGCCGATCACGCTCACGAGGATCGAGAAGTGGCGCTACGCGGTGTCGCGTCTGAGCGCGTTCTTCCATCCAGGAAGCGCACCCGAGACAGTGAACTTTCAACTTCAGCAATCGCTCATCGCCGTGGGGTCCGGTGGGTGGTTCGGCCGCGGCTTTGGAGAGGGAATGCAGCAGGCTTTCTTCGTGCCCTTTCCGTACAGCGATTTCGTCGGCAGCAACGTCGGCGAAGAGTGGGGGTTTGTCGGGCTCGCGGCGCTCACAATCGCCTTCGCGCTCTACGCGCTGCTCGGGTTCCGCATTGCGCGCCAGGCACGGACGCCGTTTCTCCAACTCGTGGCCGTCGGGTTGACGTTCACGACCGTGTTGACTGCTTTCCTGCATATCGGAGTCGTGATCGGTCTACTGCCAACGACTGGCTTGACACTGCCGTTCGTATCGTATGGGCGCTCCAATCTCGTGCTCACGATGCTGTTCACGGGGATCCTGGTGAACATTGGAAGCGCGAAGGAGCGGGTGATCGGGAGCGCGGCGACGGATCCGCTCGCAGTCGCAGCGGCGTAATCACTTCGATCCCAGCCGCCATGACGCGGATCGTGTTTGCCGGCGGAGGCACGGGCGGGCATCTCTATCCCGGGATCGCGGTGGCGCGCGCTCTCGTGCGTGCGCGACCCTCGATCGAACCGTTCTTCGTTGGCGCGCAGCGCGGCATCGAGCGCGAGGTGCTCCCCGGGACCGGATTCCCGCACGTACTGCTTGACCTGCATCCGTTGTATCGGACCGCCGTCTGGAACAATTGGAAGACGGCCGCCGGTGCGTTCAGCGCGTGGCGTCGCATTGGCGAATTGGTCAGGCAAGATCGCCCCGCGCTCATCGTTGGCACCGGCGGATACGCGGCGGGCATCATGCTCGCGTACGGCGTCGTCCATCGCATCCCGATCGTGCAGCAGGCCGGCGACAGCGCGCCAGGCATTACTGCGCGCGCGTTCAGCCGCTGGTCGCGTGAGATCTACCTGAATTTTCCGGAGGCGGCGGCGGCGCTCACGGCCCATCATTCCGGATCTCTCATCGACACCGGAGCGCCGATCGAGCCGCCGCCGTCGCCAATGCCGGACCGGCGCTCCGCGCGCGAGCGCTGGAATCTGCCCGCGGCCGGCGGCCACGTGCTGCTGATCTATGGCGGCAGTCAGGGTTCGCTGGCGATCAACCGTGTCGTTGCCGAATGGATCGATCGCGGCTTGCCGCCCGGTCTCTTTCTCATTTGGGGAACGGGCCGAGCGACCTACGATCAATTCAAGCAATGCGAAGGACCATCGGTTCGTGTGCGCGACTATTTATCTCCGATCGCCGATGCCTATGCTGCGGCCGATTTCGCCCTTGCTCGCGCCGGCGCGATGACCACGGCCGAATTGTTCGCCTGGCGAATTCCGCCGATCCTCGTTCCGCTGCCGACCGCCGCCGCCGATCACCAGACGACAAACGCGGTGACGCTCGAGCGCGCCGGCGCAGCCATCCACATTCCGCAGGTTCAACTCACGGTGGAGCGGCTCGACGGAACCGTTCGTCGACTGCTCGAGAATCCGGCGGAGCTCCAGCGACTGACAGAGGGTGCCGCGACGCGGGCGCGCGCGCGCGCCGCCGACGACATCGCGCGCCGTATCCTCGCGCTGCTCGACGCGCTGTGAGCGTGTTCTTATATTCCTGACTCCTTCCATGTCTCTTCTCGAATCGAGCGACCCGCGTCCCGTTCACTTCGTAGGCATCGCGGGCGCCGGGATGAGCGCGCTCGCGGAGCTGTTCCTGCGCCGCGGCGTTCCGATCACCGGCTGCGACGCGAATCCCGCGGGGGCCGACGACCTGCGGCGACTCGGGGTGTTCGTCGAGCCGCATGATCCCGCGCACGTCGATCAGGCACGCGCGCTCGTCGTCACGTCGGCGATGCCCAAGGATCATCCAGAGCTCGTGCGCGCGCGCGAACGCGGGATTCCCGTCATTCGTCGCGCAGAAGCACTCGGCGAAGTGACCGTCGGACGCGAGCTCGTCGCCATCGCCGGAACGCACGGCAAGACCACGACGACCGTGATGACCGCGACCGCGCTGGCCTCCGCCGGTCGCGATCCGACCGCGCTCGTCGGCGGCCGGGTCGGAACGTGGGAGGGGAATCTTCTCGCGGGCAGCGACCGACTGTATGTCGTCGAAGCCGACGAGTATGACCGCTCGTTTCTCGCGCTGACCCCGACCGTTGCCGTCGTGACGAACGTCGAAGCGGATCACCTCGACATCTACGCTGATCTGGCGGACATCAAGCGGGCATTCGCGCAGTTCATGCGCGGAGCGCGCAGCGTCGTCCTGTGCGCCGACGACGCTGGCGCGAATTCGTTGGCAACGCCGAGCAGCGCGGAGGTAATTCGGTATGGCGCGACGTCGCGTGACGCGCGACTTGTCGCGACCTCGGTCGAGACCTCGGCCGCGGGATCGAGCTTCGACGTGCTGTACGACGACGATCGCCTTGGACGCGTACAGCTCGCGGTGCCCGGACGGCACAATGTGCTCAACGCGCTTGCCGCGATTGGGAGTGGTCTCGCATTGGGTGCGGACTTCGCCGCGATGGCGAGGGGACTCGCGACGTTCACCGGTGCCGAACGGCGGTTTCAGCGCCTGGGCGACGTGCGTGGTGTGACCGTCGTCGACGACTACGCGCACCATCCAACTGAAATTGCTGCAACGCTCGCAGCCGCACGCGCCGCGTTCAATGGCCGTCGCCTCGTCGCCGCGTTTCAACCGCATCTCTATTCGCGCACGCGCGACTTCGCCAAGGAGTTCGGCGAATCGCTCGCCGCGGCCGACGCGGTCTATCTGACGGAGATTTATCCGGCGCGCGAGCAGCCGATCCAAGGCGTCACCGCCACATTGGTTGCCGACGCGATCGCCGCAGCCGGCGGTAGCCTCGCATGGCGCGGTGAGCGCGCCGGGCTCGCCGACGCACTTGCCTTCGGCGTTCGGCAGGGCGACGTCGTGCTCACCATTGGCGCCGGCGACGTCACGAAGACGGGGCCGGAGTTGTTACAGCGCCTGCGGGAAGGCGCATGACAAAGGACGCAGCCGCGGACACGGCGACGACGGGCCGGCGGCTGCCGATCATTCGGCTGCTGCTCGTTGGAATCGTGGCTGTTCTCGTCATTGGGTCGCCATTCTGGGGACCGCTGCTCCTTCGCCGACTCGCCTTTTTTCATGTGCGCCGCGTCGAGATCCTCGGCGCGCGCTATGTTGCACCACGTGACATCCTCTCTCGCCTGCACGTGGATACGATGGCTTCCGTCTGG
>JAICYT010000208.1 GCA_025934075.1 Gemmatimonadaceae bacterium | reverse complement strand
CGAGAATGATTCCGGTCGCGGTGAGCTTCCGAAGCTCGCCCTCGGCCTTGCGCTCCTTCGCCAATCCAAAATCCATGACCACACCGGACTCGGTTCCGTCCGAACGCCGGCACACCATCACGTTCTCGGGCTTGAGGTCGCGGTGAATGATCTGCAATCCGTGCGCGAGATGCACGCCGGCAGCGATGTCCGTCACGAGGCGCGCAGTCTCCTCGAGGCCAATCTGACCCAGCCGATGCGTCCGATCAGAAAGCACTTCTCCCTCGAGGAACGGCATGACGACGTACACCAGACCGTCAGCCGTCTCGCCAAGCTGGATGATGTGACAGACGTTCGGATGGGCGAGACGCATGCCGAAGCTCGCTTCCCGTCGTAGGCGCTCCATGGCGTTCGTGTCTTTCGACAGTGCGACCGAAAGCACCTTGATTGCGCGCCGCTCGCGCAACGTTCGATCCAACGCGAGATAGACCGACGACATTCCACCTTCGCCCACCTTGCGAACGATCTCGTAACGGTCATCGAGCGTCTGTCCGATCAATGTCGGCGCCGCCACGGTTCGAGTCGGGGGATCGGCCCCCGGCGTTGGCACTGGCAGAAGCCGTGTACCGTCGCGCGAACAGAAGCGCGCCTCGGTGGCGTAGGTTGCTCCACACGTCGGACAACGATTCATCAAGTTTGTACTTGGTTGCGCCCGGCGGATTTCGCGCGGTAGAGCGCTTCGTCGGCTCGGGCGAAGAGATCCTCGGTCGACGCGACGAGGGGCGAAGGGAAAGTGGCGATGCCGATGCTCACCGTCAAATTGACCGCGCGTCCGGCACCGACGTCGAATGACTGAGCGGCAATTCGCTCACGAAGTCGCTCGGCGAACGCGACGGCACCGTCCGACAAGGTCTCGGGAAGGAGCACCACGAATTCCTCACCACCGTAGCGAGCCACGATATCGACCTTTCGAATGGCTTCCTCGAGCAGCTCGCCGATTTGACGCAGGACCGTGTCGCCGGCGAGATGCCCCGCGGTGTCGTTGATCTGCTTGAAGTGGTCGAGGTCGAGCAACAGAAGCGTGAGCGACGACTCGTATCGCCGCGCGCGGTCCACCTCCGTGTTGAGGCGATCGAGCAACGCGCGGCGATTGAGGACACGCGTGAGAGGATCGGTCGTCGCCAGTGCCTCGAGACGACGGTTCTCGGCGCGAGTGGTCTCCAGCGCCTGCGCGCGGCGAATCGCCGCCACGGCGGCGCGAACCACGACTTCGCAAAACGCGACGTCGTCCGTCGTGAGATTTCGCTGCGACCGCTCGGTTCGCAGGAATAGCACACCCGACCGCACGCGATCGATCGAGAATGGGATCGTCGCGGCAGAATGCGCCTCGATGATCCGGCCCTCGCGGGCCGACGAGGCTCGAACGCCGGCGTACAGTGGATGCGTGCTTGCGTCTTCGACCAGCACCGAGCGGCCTGTGTCGAGCGCGGCTCGGATCTCGGGATACTCGTCGAGCTGCACGGTGACATCCTGGGCCGTTGAATCCTCATAGGCGGCGGCGACGGTCCCGAACGAATCGTCCGCCCTCGCGAGAACGACCGTGCAATGCGAGATCTCGAGGGTTTCCGCCACTCGCCGCGCGAGGAGACGATAGATCTCACTCGGCGACAACTCGCCGGTGATCTCGTGGAGCATGTCGACGAGGCGCCGATTGCTCACCGCATCATCTCGCGCGCGCTGCAGCTCGGTCGAGGTATCGCGTAGCGCCGCGCGCGCCGCTCGCAGTTGGCCGCTAGCTCGAAGCTGTGTACGTACGCGCCCCAGCAGCTCGGGAACCCGGAACGGCTCACTCACGCAATCGTCGGCGCCCCACAGTAAGTCACCGGAACCTTCTTCGATCGCGGACCACGGCGCAGTGACGATTACGCGTACGTCGTGCCAGCGATCGTCACTGCGGAGACGCCCGAGCACGGAGCCATCGGGCTCGAGGATGTCGTCGTCGATCAGAATGAGATCGGGAACGCTGCGGGCGAGCGCCGCGAACAATTCACCTCGATTCGCGACCGTCGTGACCGCATATCCCTGCTCCCGAAGGAGCCAGGACAGCGCGCCAGCGGTAACGGGGTTCGCCTCAGCGACGATGACACGCCCAGTCTCACCCGCCGAGGAGCTCACGAAGTCCATCCCACTCGATATTGCCGCCGCTCAACACGGCGACAGTTGGTCCTCGTGGCGTGAACTTCCCTTCGAGCAATGCCGCGACTGTAATCGCACCGCTCGGCTCAACGACGAGCTTCATGCGGTCGAGCAGCAGTCGCATCGCGCGACGCAACGCTGCGTCGTCGACGAGTACAACATCGTCCAAATAGCGTTGATGATGCGCGAACGTGAGCGTTCCGATCTCGACGGCGAGCAAGCCGTCGGCCAAACCACCGCTGTGCTCGAGCTTGACCGGTTTCCCCGCCGCGCGCGCCCGACTGAGCTTGGGCGCGCCTGTCGGTTCGACGCCGATCACGCGCGCGTTCGGAAGGCGCAGCTTGATTGCCGATGCCACGCCCGCGCTGAATCCGCCGCCGCCGACCGGAACGAGCACGGCGTCGACGTTCGGAAGATCATCGGCGATCTCGAGTCCCACGGTTCCCTGACCCGCGATGATCGTCGGGTGGTCGTATGGCGGGACGAGCGTGAGTCCCTCACTCGCAACCAACTCCTCGGCGCGACCCATACGGTCCGCGGTCGTCGTGCCGGCGAGCTCCACGCGCGCGCCAAGACGCTCGGCGCCGGTGCGCTTGGCTGGCGTGACGGTCGTTGGCATGACGACGGTGGCCGGAACGCCGAACAGCTTGGCCGCGAGCGCGACGGCTTGCGCGTGATTCCCCGACGACGGCGCGATGACCCCACGACTTCGCACCGCGGGATCCATGTGCGACAAAAAATTGTACGCGCCGCGGAACTTGAATGCGCCGCCACGCTGCAACACTTCCGGTTTGATCCACACCGGACCGCCGACCAGGTCGGACAGCGCGTCGGACGGAAGCAGTGGCGTGCGAACGGCCACCGGTGCGAGAACGCGCGCGGCCGCCTCGAGGTCGCGAAGTGTGACGAGTTGGGTGTCGGTCAAGAGAATACCCGATTTCGGCCCGCGGTTTTCGCTTTGTAGAGCGCCGCATCGGCGTCCCTGAGCAAGGCGTCTGCCGACGTCGCGTCGGTGCCGCGCCCGAGCGCGACCCCGACGGAGATCGTCGTGTCTACCGTCGCGTCGGGAGGACCAAACTTGTAATCGTCGACGCAGCGGCGCAGGCGCTCGGCGAATGTGAGCGCGCCTTGCCAGCCGGTATCGGGGAGAATGATCACGAACTCATCGCCGCCGAATCGCGCGACAGAATCGGTGTCGCGGGCCGTGACCTTCATGATGCCGGCCAACTGCTGCAACACGATGTCGCCGACTGGATGCCCGCGCGAGTCGTTGATCTCTTTGAATCGATCGAGATCGAGCGCGACGACAGCGACGCTCGATCCGCGGCGGCGCGCCTGACGCAAGTCGGAACGCAACCGCGCTTCGAGCGAACGGCGATTCATGCAGCCCGTGAGCGGATCACTGCCAATCTGTTCGGCGAGCCGGACGTGCATCGATTGGAAGCTGCGCGCGAGCAATGTGAGCTCGTCCGGCCATCGCTCTGCGCCCAACTGCGGAAGCGTGGCCGCTTCACCTCGCTCGACCACCTTGCAATACATACGCAGCGCGTCCATGCGCTCGCGGAAACTTCCGAATGTGTAAATCAAGACTCCGCTGATCATCGCGAACAACGTCACGTTGAACGCGACAGCGACGGCGGCAGGCCGCGGACCAGCGACGAACGGAGGAACGCCCAACGCAAACACGAGATACGCGACGATGGTCAGCAGCGCAGCGAGCGTACCGTGCGTGCGCCCGAAGTAAAAGACGCCGAGCTGCATCGACAAAAAGCCGAGCAAGAGGATGCGGTGAAACTGCTGCGGCGTGCTGCTCAGATACACAAACCCCGCGAGCGCGCCGACATCGGCCGTCAGCAACAACACCGGAATCCAACGTTGCGCCGCGCGCGACGACGAGCGGTCGAGCGCCCGCGCCGTCGCGAATACGACGCCGATGTATCCGCCCGCAACGAGCGCCAGCGGCATGAGCGCTTCCTGCATCGTGGAGCTATAGAGCAGCGAGAGCAGCACCATCGCGCCGAGCGCGAGGTACCTGACCCAGCGCTGCCAGAGCAAGACTTCGCGACGAAGGTTTGCCTGCTCGTGAAGCAGCGCCTCTCCGAGCTCCACCGATACCATGGGAAGCTCTTGAGTGACCCTCATGGTCCGTGGGCTGAGGGCCATCGGCTCATCGTCGGGCTCAATGTGAATAGGTGACGCCATCTGACGGAGAAGCAGGGCAAATAACGTACAGCTGCGTTCGCCAGTCGGAAAGATTTGCAATATGCAATGTCGTATTGCATGAACGAAGCGCGGGACGGGCGACAATCGCCCGTCCCGCGCAAAGACTGCGAGAGCTACTCCTCGTCGCTTTCGGGTCCTACGCCAGCTGGCTCGCCCGCGTCTTCTCCAAGCTCGGTATCGTCGTCGGGCACGACCCGGGCGACGTCCATCACGAAATCTTCCGCGTCGAGATTCACCAGCTTGACACCTTGCGTGTTTCGGCCGGCAACGCGTATCCCCTTCACCGGCATGCGGATAGCAATGCCCTGCTTCGTGATGAGCATCAACTCGTCGTCAGGCAGAACTTCTTTGATCGACACCGCGTCGCCCGTCTTGTCGGTGCGATGCACGGTGATGATTCCCTTACCGCCACGCTTCTGAACGCGGTATTCGTCAATCGGCGAACACTTGCCCATGCCTTTCTCGGTGACGACCAAGAGGTTGGCCTCACGCTTGATGACGACCATTCCGATCAGCTCATCGCGCGGTCCGAGCTCGATTCCTTTCACCCCGGTCGTGTCGCGTCCCATCACGCGGGCGTCCTGTTCGTGGAATCGAATCGACAATCCGTGGCGCGTAGCCAACACAATATCATTCGTGCCAGTCGTCACCTGAACGTCGATCAACTCATCGCCTTCCTCCACCTTGATCGCCTTGATCCCGGTGGCGCGCGGATTCGAGTACTGCGACAGCGCCGTCTTCTTGACCGTTCCCTTCTTGGTCGCGAAGAGCAGGAACTGATCGTCGGGGAACTCCCGCACCGTGACCATCGCCGAGACCTTCGTGTCGGGCGACACGTTGATCATGTTGACGATGGGTTTGCCCTTGGCCGCGCGACCCGCTTGCGGGATCTCGTGAACCTTGAGCCAGAAGCAGCGACCATCGTCGGTGAAGATGAGCACGTAATCGTGCGTCGACGCCACGAAAAGATGCTCGATGAAATCCTCGTCTTTGAGCGTCGCTCCGTTATTTCCGCGCCCACCGCGGCGCTGCTTCTTGTACGTCGAGGCTGACGTGCGCTTGATGTAGCCCGAGTGCGAGATGGTGACGACCATCTCTTCCTCGGCGATCAGATCTTCGATCGTGAACTCGCCCTCGTCGCTGGTGATCTCGGTGCGACGCTCGTCGCCGTACTTTCTCGAGATCTCGATCAGCTCGTCCTTGAGCACTTTCATGCGCGCATCCTTCGAGGCGAGCAGTGCGCGGAGCTCCTTGATCAACGCGCGGACCTCCTTGAGCTCCTCCTCGAGCTTCTCGATCTCGAGGCCGGTGAGCTTCGCGAGCCGCATGTTGAGAATCGCTTCGGCCTGTCGCTCCGAGAGCTTGAACCGCTTTTGTAGCTGTCCGTTCGCGGTCGGCGTGTCGGACGCCTTGCGAATGACCTTGATCACTTCGTCGATGTTGTCGACCGCGATCTTGAGGCCTTCGAGGATATGCTCTCGCTCTGCGGCCTTGTCGAGATCGTACTGCGTGCGACGGACGATGACTTCATGCCGGTGCGTGATGTAGTGCTCGAGAACTTCCTTGAGCGGCATGACTTTCGGCACGAGGCTGCCAGTCCGCGCGTCGGGGACGAGCGCCAGCATGATGACGCCGAAGGTCGACTGCATCACGGTGTGCTTGTAGAGCTGATTGAGCACCACGCGCGGAATCGCATCGCGTTTCAGCTCGATCACGAGTCGCAGTCCATCGCGATCGGACTCGTTCCGCAGATCCGCGATGCCGTCGAGCTTCTTGTCGCGAACCAACTCGGCGATGTCCTTCTCGAGCTTTGCCGGGTTCACCTGATACGGGAACTCCGTAACGACGATCTGCGCCTTGCTCGACGACTCCTTCTCTTCGATCACCGCGCGCGCGCGCATGATGATGCGCCCGCGCCCGGTGTCTTGATAATCGCGAATGCCGGCGCGGCCGTAGATGTACGCACCCGTCGGGAAATCAGGACCCTTGATGAACTTGCGCAGATCACCCGCCGTCGCATCCGGATTGTCGATCATGTGCACGATGGCGGACACGACTTCGCGCAGGTTGTGCGGCGGAATGTTCGTCGCCATGCCGACCGCGATACCCGACGATCCGTTGACGACGAGATTCGGGATGCCCGCCGGCAGAACCGACGGTTCCTCGAGATGATCGTCGAAGTTGGGGACGAAGTCGACGGTGTTCTTGTCGATGT
>JAICYT010000004.1 GCA_025934075.1 Gemmatimonadaceae bacterium | reverse complement strand
GGTCGTCGAGTTGACGCTGTGGAGGATCAGCATCGCCCAACGCTCCGATGACGCACTTGTTCCTTGGGGCTGCGCTTCGATCTCGATCAGGTGGAAGTCGCCGGGATGGAGCAGCGAGTCGGGCATGGCAAACATGTGGACCCCGGGCCCGCTCGGGAGCGTCACGCCGATCTCCGAGTGGAACGGCGCCGAGGCTCCGTTCGCGGTCATGAATGAGACATTGACCGACGCCTGGTCCGCTCCGAGGTTGCCGACTGGAAGCACGAATTGCGGCGGTATGAACGCCTCAGCCGATCCGTAGTCGAGCAGAGGAATCGTTGCGTTGTTCGAGTAATTGACGGTGCGCCGCAGGATCAGCTTTTGAATGGCGGTGAGGCCGTTACTGGGATTCGGAGCATGGCGAGCCGCGATCAGATCGCGTGCTCCGGCCGGAACGTTGGACAGCGAGAAGGCCGGACCTCCCTGCGCCGGAAACGTAGTGTCTCCGCCCGCGCCACCGATCGTTACGGTCGAAAACATCGGCGCTTGACCGGAGTTGTTGAACGTTCCGTTGACTCTTTTCGTACCCGTCTGCGGCGTGAAGCCGCATGGATCGCCGATCGCGATGGACGTGAGCTCGTCGCCACTGGCGTAGAGCACGGTCGTCTCGAAGTTCGCACCGTCGTGCTGAACGAACGCCACTCCGGCCGTTGCGCTGATCGGAAACGCGAACGTGTTGTTCGGCCCCGCAGTCACGCGCGTCCACGCGCCGGTTCCGTTCTGCACCGCGAACCAAACCGGGACCTGCGTCGGGTCGCAGCTCGCGAAGCTGAAGGCAATGCTGTTGCCGCCGGCCCCCGGCGTGACCTGCACGTTGAATGTCGCGCTGTGCTGGGGAAGCCCCGCCGCCGTCGCCGTGACGGTCAGCGGATAGTTGCCCGCGGAAACCGACGCCAGCGCAGTGAAGTTGAGAGTGGAGGAATTGCCGGTGACGCTCGCCGGATTCGCCGTCACACCAAGGCCGGCCGGCAAACCGCTCACGGCGAGGTTGACGGGACCGCTGAAGCCGTTGACCCGCGTGATGCCGACGGTCGCCGTGGCATTGCCGCCCTGAAGCACGCTGACGACGGCGGGTGTGACGGCGACGGAATACTCGGGCGCCGTCGAGTTGAAGGTCGCGATCACCGCGGCATTGGCCTTCGCCAACGTCAGCGTACAGCTGGGAGCAGTCCCCGTGCAGGCGCCCGACCAGCCGGCGAATGCGCTTCCCGCGCTCGCTGCGGCGGTGAGCGTGAAACTCGCACCGACGTGGGAAGACACTGCGCACGAGTTGCCGCAGCCGATGCCTGACGGCTCAGAGGTTACGGTGCCCGCGCCGGTGCCTGCCTTCGTCACAACGACCTGCGGTGGGATGACCGTGAGCTGAAGCGCGACGGTCTGGCTATCGAGGCCCGCGCCGCGCGCCGTGACGAAGACGACCTGCTGTCCGCCATCGGCGTCGTTTGCCGCCGACACGGTGAGGGCGCTCGACGGCGCGCTTCCGACGAGCGAGGCCGGATTCAGCGTCATCGTCAAGCCCTTGGCCGTGGTCGACGTCGACAGTGTGACGGGGCCGTCGAAGTGCTCGCGCGCGAGCGTGACGTTGGCGCTGCCGCCGGCATCCCCCCTCCAGATGGCGAGCGACGGTGCACCGAGCGAGAGGGTGATACGGCCGCGATCCGAGCCGCCGTCCGAGCTCGAGCTCAAGTCGATGTGACAAGACATCGCGCCCAACGCGATGAGCGCGAGCTTCGTGCATCCGAGCATCCGGTTGGGGAAACGAAAGGCGTCTCTGCCGACCCTATCGACACTGCGCTGAACACTCATAGGCATAACACCTCGTGGAGCAGCGTCTGGAAGTCTCACCAGTTCCCGAAAAAACGATCCTTTAATGCGATTTCGGGGTTGTGAAGCGGCAAACGGCGACTGCGGCGGAGCGCGCAACACGATTGGCGGCTGGCCGGTGATTCGCGGATGAGACACGGCCGAATGGCGCGGGGCGATCATGGAGTCCGGTCTGGAGTGAGGCCGACGGACGGCATTTAACAA
The DNA here is from genome assembly GCA_025934075.1 of Gemmatimonadaceae bacterium. Classification (GTDB taxonomy): domain Bacteria; phylum Gemmatimonadota; class Gemmatimonadetes; order Gemmatimonadales; family Gemmatimonadaceae; genus JAQBQB01. The sequence goes on along the minus strand of JAICYT010000004.1, from coordinate 42,787 downwards.
TCTGGATACCGCGGCGCATACTTCCCTGGCGCAAAGCGTTGCGCAACAGGCGACTGCACCGTAACATCTCAGCGCCCGTCAAATGCCGGTCAAAAGGCGGTCAACCGCCGGCCAGGCTCACCTTTCGCACCTCGCTGCAATGCTTTACCTGCGCATGCTCGGTGGGCTCTCGATCCATCGCGTGACCGCGCAGTGCGCGGCGTCGGCCTCCGCTGCCGACGGCGTGCTGCCGGCGACCAGCGCGCTCATAGGCGCAGCGAGCCAACGGCGTCCGCTGGCGCTGCTTGCGTTTCTCGCGACCGCCGGCGATCGGGGTCGGTCTCGCGACGAGGTGCTGCTGCACCTCTGGCCAGACAGCACCCCCGCCCGCGCGCGGAACGTCCTCAAGCAAACGCTCTACGCCCTCCGCCGCGACCTCGGCGAGCCGGAGGTCGTGCTGGCAGACCGGGACTGTCTGCGCCTCAATTCCGCCGTCGTCGCGAACGACGTTGCGGAGCTCGAGGCTGCGCTCGATCGCGCCCAGTCCGAACGCGCGACAGCGCTCTATCGCGGCGCATTACTCGACGGCGTCTCGCTCCGCGGCGTCCCCGAGTTCGATCGCTGGGCGCGGGCCGAGCGCGAACGACTCGCGGCGCGCTTCGCGGCCGCTCAGAACACCGAACCCGCGAACCAGCCGCATCGCGAGAGCGTCGCGAGCGTCGCGAGCGTCGCCGCCGATCGGCACCCACCGCGCCCGTCGCGCGAGCGAGTCGTTGCCCGAGGGTTCACTCGAGTCTACGCGCGAGTCTTGGCCCGGGGCGGCGGCGCGGCGCTACTCATCGGGGCGGCGCTCGGCGCAATTCGAATCGGTCTGCGCCCCGGCGGCGCCGCGTCCGCGCACACGGCGGCCGACGAACAGTCCATCGCGGTTCTCCCGTTCGACGTCGCGGCCGCCGATACGGGACTAGAGTTCTTGAAAAAGGGTATGGTCGACCTCCTCGCCATCCGTCTGAGCGGCGATTCCGAGCGCGGTCCGCGAACGATCGCGCCGAGTGTCGTGCTCCGCACGTGGGAGCGCGCGGCACGACGAATCGATTCGACGTCGGCGCTGACCGAGTTGGCGCACGAACTCCGCGCTGGCCGGGTCGTGGCGGGTACGGTCGTCGGAACACCAGCCCATCTCACGCTCAGCGCCGAGATGCGCGCCGCGCCGAGCGGAAAGACGCTCGCGCAGGCAGCCGTGACCGGAACCGCGGACAGTCTCAGTGTGCTCGTCGATCGCCTCGCCGGCATGCTGCTCCTCAACGTAGAAAATCCAGGCGCCGAACCGGAACAAGCGGCGCGAAACGCTCTCGCGGGCACGCCGCTCACGGCGGTGCGCGACTATATCCAGGGACAGACGGAGTATCGAGCAGGCCGCTACGACGACGCGGTGAAGTATTTCGAGCGCGCGCTCGCGTGCGATTCGACATTCGCGCAGGCCGCGTTGGGACTGGCGCAATCCGCCGGCTGGGCCGGCGCATCAGAGGCGATCATTCAACGAGGCACTCGTCTCGCCTGGCGCCACCGCGACCGCCTGTCTCGTCGGGCGAGTCTCATCCTCACCGCCAGCGTCGGCGGCATCGGGGTGCTCGAGACCGGCTACGCGCCCGACACGCTGCTGATCGCCGCCGCCGAGCGTGCCGTCGAGGCGAATCCGGACGACGCCGAGATGTGGTATTGGTTGGGCGATAGGTATTTGCATTTCGGTCCCGCGATGGGACTGACCGCGCCGGACGAGCGAGCCGCGGCAGCATTTCGTCGCGCGATCGCGCTCGACCCGGCGTTCATCCCGCCAGTCATCCATCTCGTGCAGCTCGCGGCCCGCGCAGAGGATACGGCCACCGTCCGCCGAGTGTCGACGCAACTCCTGGAGCGCGATTCGACGAGCGAGTCCGCGCGCTTCGTTCAGTGGCGCATGGCAGTTGCGCTCGCGGACAGTGCGACGCTGCGGAGCATCCGCTCGCGGTTCGATGAGATGCCCGCGGGCGCGTTGCGCTTGATTCTCATGACGGCGGAATGCGACGCGATCGGCCTCGATGACGCGGACCGCGCGATTGCCGCACTGCTGCGCCGTTCCACGACGCCGGGTGAGCGCACGGTCACGCTCATCCACGCGCATGCGTACGCGCTCGATCGCGGCCGGTGGAGCGACGCGTTGCGCGCGACGGAAGCGATCGCAAGCGACGATCCGGCCCCGCGTTGGCACCTTCGCGTGCGAGTGCTCGATGCGCTCTACGCGGGCGGCGATTCGGTGGCGGGGCGGGCGGCCGTCGACACGCTCCGGCGCTTTTCCGGCGCGCGGCTCTCGAGCGACGTTCGCGCGCGCTCCGCGCAGTACGAGGATATCGCGGTCGTCACGCAGTGGGAACTCTGGCATGGCGACAGGCACGGACTCACGCGCGCGCTCGCGCGCTTGGGCGATGGCGGTCTGGCAAAGGATTCGCTTCGGCGGCAGGTCGCCAACCACATCGGTGGCGCGCTGTTGAAGGCCATCGCCGCGAACACCGGCGGCTCGCGCAATGTGGCGAGCGTGGATTCGCTCGACGGGTTGCTCGCGATGAACGTCGTGGCGCCGTTCGAGTGGCCGGGCCTCTACTCCGCGCTCGCGGCGGCGCGGCTGTACGAGATCAACGGTCGAGCGAATCGTGCGCTCACCGCGGTGCGGCGGCGTATGACGTATTTCCCGGAGAGCACGTATCTCGCGGCGGCGCTGGAACTGGAGGCGCGTGTCGATGCGCAGCTCGGGAATGCCACCGATGGCGCCAAGGCGCGAGCAAGATCTTCGTCGATGATGCCCGCGCGTCCAAGGTCGACGAGGCTGCCGTAATAGGTCTCGGCAGGCGTGAGGTTTGCGCCGCGCAGCAAGTGATTGTTGATATCGTCACGAACGAGATCGCGGAACTTCTTCGTGTCGGCGTGCCGTGGTGCCGCGAGGTCGATGGATCGTTTGGCGGAGTCGATGAAGTGCAAGAAGAGTTGGAGCCCGCCTCGAGGAAGGGACCGAATTGATACGTCACCGAGTGATCGCGACGGCCGAGCCGCTCACGTCCTGCGAGCTCGGTGAGCACACGTCCTCGACGCCGAGCGCTTTGCAGGCCGCCAGATTCTCCCGGGACGCGAAGGCGCCGTCGAAGCTCGCTGGCGGGGTGCGCCGCCGTAGAGCGCCACGTGGCGGCGCACGAGGGGCACGGTCCGGCACGGTCCACGTGCTGTCGGCGGGATTCCCCTTGGGGATCGCGCAATCGAGGATGAGCCCCGAGCGGCCCGTGGTGAGAAAGATCTTATGGCCGTAGTACGTCTCGCGTCGGTCCTTCACGATCACATCGACGTGCGCCTCGAAGAGTGACACGAGCTTTTCGTCCGCCGGCACCGTTTCCTCCTGCAACACCCGCCGGTCGGTTTGATCCATCACTCGCGCGACGAGCGGCAGCAGGCCGACGATCGCATCGCGGACGTCACGCTGCGCCGGCGTCAGCGGCGGCCCGGCCTCGAGGTGGGCGAGCGCACACGTGGCGTAGGTGACGGTCGCTTGCGTCAGCTCCAGCGGTTCGCGATAGCACGCGCAGCGGCGCTCCACCGCTTGCGGCGGCAGATGCGCGATCTCGAGCGCGGCGGCGCTTCACCCGCTTGAGATGCCGGTGATACGCGGTGAAGCCGGCGACCGAGTTCACGCGAATGAGCGCCGGTCGAGCACGCGCACGGCGTCAAACGAGAGACTGGAATCGGTCGAATGACGGATCGCCGCCGGCACGACGGTCGCATCCATGCGCACCGTGCGCGCGGGCTCCGGCTTGCGTCCCGCCGGGCTGGTGACGACGGCATCATTCAGACGGGCGAGCGTCGCTGGTCGGACGCGGTCGACCGCGGCCGCGAGCGCCGATTTCGACGGCGGCTTCATTAGCGCGCCAATCCGACAGGAGGCCCGATAGGTCGCGGAGTCCGCCAAATGAAAGGCCAACTCGGCGTACGTCCAGGCGGTCAGCTGCCGCACCACCAGCGCGCGGAGCGTCTGCTCACCGGTGACGCCCATTGGCGCGTGCGAGAGAGACTGACAACGCTGACATCCGATCTACGGCCCACAGAAGAGGGGCACCAACGATCGGTGCAGCGTTGCTCGCGTCAGTTTTCAGGCGCTGCTCGTTCCGCTCAGGAGCCGCCTCACTTCAGCTTCACATTATGAGTATTCTCATGGGCAGTGCGCCGAACGGATCGTGCGGACAGGTGCGCGCGAGGGTTTGAAGGGTACGCGCGTCGTGGGCTGGCGGTCAATCCGGCAACCGTGCACTGGGCTCCGGGACTGGGCTCCATTCACGCCAACATAGTCGAAGTCCTGCTCGCGTAAACGCCAGCAGGGCTTCGACTTAACTGGACTGAATTGTCATCGGGACGGCGGGATTTGAACCGGCGACCCCCTGAACCCCATGCACGTTACCACACCTGACTACCTACAGATCCGCGAAGGGTTTTGGCGCCTTTTGAGGCGCAAAACATACCCCACATACCCCAACACGGCTGTGTTCGGAGGACGGGCCCTGGCGTCGGATCCGTCGATCGTCTAAATTAATCCCCACATGGGGGATGATTTATGCCTGCGACGATTTCCAAGTCGAACAATGAGAACCCACCGACAGTCTCACCGGCAGAAGCCGCGTGGCTGACGGAGATTTCACCCAAGACCATCAACGCGACGATCGATCGCGGCGAGCTTGGGAAGTCGCCGCGTGCACGCTCTGCAGCGGCACGCGCACGTCGGCTCGGGCCAGCCGATATCGTGTATCTCGTGTTGCGGAAGGAACTCTCCGACGTTCTCTCGGCGACGGCCAAGCGCGAGCTGTATGATCGACTGGTCGACGTCATTTCGCGTCGCGGTTTGGCCCTGCAATCGACCGACGAGCGCGGTACCGATTTCGGGATCGAGTTGGCAGGTGGTATCATCCGCGTGGAAATGAAGAGCGCGTTACGCCGCTTGTCGAAACGATGGCAAGCGCTTGAGCGGGCAGCGGACATCGTTGTCTCTGATCCGGAGATTCGCGGAGGCGAGCCAGTGATACGCGGAACGCGCATCCCGGTGTACCTGGTGGCCGACTTGATGAGTCAGGGTGCCGATGCTCGGGAAATTCTGGAAGACTATCCGTCACTCACAGCGAATACGGTTCGCTCCGCGCTCGCGTATGCGCAGACTCACCCCCGCCGCGGCAGGCCGCGCAAGGCGCCGTGGCGCGCCTGAAGTTCGTTCACTGGACGAGAAGGATCGGATGACTAGCCCGAATGAAATTTCTCGTCGATGAATGTCTATCGCCCGCTCTGGTGGAGACGGCCAACGCGCGCGGTTTCGAGGCGTACCACGTCGTATATCGTGGCTGGGAAGGATTAAAGGACGGCCAACTCCTGAAACACCTCATGGATGAGGAACTCATTCTCGTCACGAACAATCGGGATGATTTCGAGGCTTTGGTGTCCAACGTGGAGCTCCACCCGGGTCTCGTTGTGATCCTCGACAACGTCCGTCGGGAACACCAGATGACGTTGTTCGCGGCAGCGCTTGACACGATCGGCGTGATGGCGTCGTTGATCAACAAAGTCGCGGAAGTTGCGAGCGACGGCTCGTTAGAGATTTATGATCTTCCGTAAGTGTAGCGGCGTGTCGGACGGAGGGCGCGCTGGTGATGCGCGCGGATAAAGTCGCATGCCGTGGACCTGTCCAAGGAGAACAACGCGATGACTCGAGCCGAACTCGAAGTGGAGTTTGTCGGCGCCGCACTTCGCTGGGTCGCGTACGAACTCCAGATGACGGATTCGGAAATCGGTCAAACGGTGGGCGTTAACGAGGGAACCGTCCGTCGCTGGCGCACGCGAGAATCCGCGCCAACGCGCGAACAGCGCGCGCGCGATTGAGAAAGCTCACGCAATTGAGCTGGCTCTTGGCGAACTCGTTTCGAACAGCCGGCCAAGCCAAACGCGGGCTCCATCAGCCGGTTCCAGCATTGAGGAATCAGATGCCGATTTCCGCTCTCCTCAATCGAGAGATCGACGGCGTTCTCTCCGCGCTCGGGACACACGCAGCGGGAGCTTTCGTCTGAGTACGATGCCGTGCCGAATTGTCGGCGGTCAGTCGATCGTCAACACGCGGCCGAGCACTCGTCGGATAGCTCCGTCCGGCGGTTCGTGCGCCACTAGGGCCTTGATGCGCTGACTCGTCTCGGCCCTCGTACCGCTGATCTCGGCCGCACGCATGGTATGCGAGAACGCGTCCAAGACATCGCTGCCAGTGATTTCGTATCCGTGCCCCTCGACGATCCAATGCAGAGCGAGCAGACCCGCCTCGACCGCGAATGTGGGCTCGCGCGAGGCGAAGTCCCTCGCGGCACGCACTAACGTCCGTGGGTCGCACGGACTTCTGCGCGCGAGATCCAACGCGACGTCGTAGAGCTTCGCCTCTTTGGCCGCCGCAAACCACTTCCCTTCTTCGCCCGGCGTATCGGCGGCCAGATCGGCGAGAATCTCCGATGGCTGTTTGTGTGGGTACTTCTTCGCGACAGCACGGAACGTCGCCAAGTACGTTCCGCGGCGGTTGGCGCCCCGCGCGTATCGCTCGTACGCCTCATCGGCGAAGCCAGACGACAGAAGAATCTCTTCGCACACGCGATCAACGGCGCCATCCGGCGTCCAAGGGCTGCGGAGCGATTCCGCGTATCTGATTGCTTCCGCTTTCTGTCCACGCGCGGCGTGCGCCTTGACTGCCCATTGCGTGTAGTGCCAAACCGGCGACACGCGTTCGAGGAACGCAACGGCGCCTTCGGCCGCGAGATTTCGATCAGTGCGAGCGACCGCGTGGATTTCCGCAAGCGCCTCATCGATCCGTTGAATCGCTGGTCGCGATCCGCGCCACCCAAAGGCGTTGCGCCGAAATCGCGATTTGAACTTCCAAGCGTAAGCGTGTTTGGACGCGCGAGCCATTTCGGTCAGTCCCACAGTCCGAGGTCGTCATCGCCGTCATCGTCGGTCTCGTCAAACCCTGCGACACCGAACGCTCCGAGCGTCTGCGGAAATGCCACGACGATCTTACCGATCGTCTCGATCAGCTCGCCCTTCTCACGCGCATCGAGGTTTCGCAAGAACGCATCCACATCGAGAAAGCTCTCCGGATTCGTCTCCCAGGTCGTACGAAGCGCGCGGACGTGCTTGCACGGCCACGCGTCGGACGGACACGTGCAATCGCCGTCCAGTTTTCGCGTCAGCTTTAATCGCGTGCGGTAATTGCCGTACCCGCCTGCGATCTCGACTGAAACGATCGGCCCGAACCGGAGCCGCTTCGTCATCATTGGACTATCGACGTACTCGGCCGCGGCATCCGGCTTCGTGATACGTGCGGGCAGCGCGCTTGACGACGATGTGCGCTTCGTTCGATCCGCCGATTTCCGTGATCGGATCGCCGAGAGCTGCGCGCGTTGCTGATCTGGACCCGACCATTCTCGCCGCTCGAGCGGCGGCAGTGCCGAGGACGGAATCTGCAATTTGATGGATCGCGCACCGCCCGCGACGCGAGTGATGAGTCCCTTTCGCTCCAGCGTCACAACCATCTGATGAACGCTTGGGGGCGTCACGCCGAAGTGTCGCTGCAAGTCCGCCTCGGCCGGTGCGCACCCGTGAATCCCTTCGTACGTGTGTATGAAAGCCAAATACTGGCCTTGCAAGGCAGTAAACGCTGCAGTGTGCGACGCACCCGCTCTCTTGGCTGGCGAACTCACCGTCGGACCCCGCGTGTTTGACGAGTTGCCAAAACATACACCGCGTGGCGCGTCGCGGTCGCCTTCGCCGACCGCCGCGGTCACCGTCGAGCGGAACAATCGCTGCGCGTTGCCCGAGACAACATGGAGACGTTCGTTCCCGCCGTGTCTCCCGACGGCCAATTCGTAACCTCTAACAAGGATGCCTTCGATGCTGCCCGACCAACCCACGGCGATTGACGGATGGACCCGAAGTCCGCTGACTGGGATTCTGTCATGCTCCGTGGGGCGCTGGGGCGAACGCACGCGACTCTTTCAGAAGCGGGCGGGCGGCCCGTTTTACTCCAGCATGTACCTGACCGACGGTCGGCGGCACGTTCGTAGCCTGGGCACGACGGATCATGCCGAGGCGTTGCAAATCGTCGCTCACCAAAGCAACACTCGGAACGGCGCCGGTGTGCTCGCCGGTCACGACGGTCTCGAACCGCATCCTCGGGTAACGCTCGCCCGACTTTGGGAACGGTATCGAAGTGAGTGCGAGACCTTCCGCGATACCGACCAGACGCACCAGTCCGATACGGCCACGCGTGCCGCGATCTTGATTGCGTACTTCGGCGCGGACTACGACGTCGAGCGCTTGAGCAAGGATGCGCAGCGCCGTTACGAGCGCGCCCGAGCAGCGGGCGGTCTGCGCTATCGGCATGAGCGGCGGATCGTGCGATTGGGGCGCATGCACACCGAGAACGTCGTACACGTCTCGCAGCCCACGCGCGCCCGATCCGCCGAGGCTGATCTCGTGCTTCTACACGGAATGCTCAATTGGGCGACGACCGTTCGCGATCCGAGCGCCGGAAGTAGCGCACGCTGGCTCACCGTGAATCCGCTCAAGGGAATCGAACGCCGGCCAGAGAAGAATCCGCGCCGACCCGTGACGTGCCAGGAACGATTCGACGCCACTCGTCGTGCAATCCAAGCGCGAAGCGGTCGAGCGCCGGACGGCTCAGCCGAGCGATTCAAGTGGCTTCGCCTTGAACTGGCGCTGGTGTTGGCCGAGGCGACGGGGCGACGGATCGGTGCGATTCGTCAATTGCGGTGGGAGGACATCGACTACTCCATGCCGGCGATCACATGGCGCGCCGACGCGGATAAGATGGGCATCCTGTGGACCATCGATCTCTCGGCCTCGTTGCTCGGCGAGCTGCGACGCTTTCAGGCGCGTCTCGGCAGCGTTGGCGGCTGGGTGTTCCCCGCCCCTCGCCTTCCGGATCAACCGGTGGATCGTTGGGCACTGGTGAAGTGCTTGCTCCAAGCGGAGCGAGACGCCGGCCTGCCGAAGCTGGTCGGAGGTGTCTGGCATCCATATCGTCGTAAATGGGCAATGGAGCGAAACACTGGCCGATGCGCGATGTCGCGGCCGTCGGGGGGTGGAAATGTCTCCGGAGTCTCCTCGACTGTTATGCTCAGGCCGATCGCGAAACGATGCGAGCCGTCGTCAACGAGCCGCGGAAACTGGCGTCGGCGGACTTGCAGCCGCCACAGCTTGCAACGCGAAAGCCGTGGTCACCGCCGGCGGGACGATCCCCCAACAGATCCGCGGCAAAGTGGAATCGGCGTCGATGTACGATGCGCCGCGGCCTCGTTGTGAGAGGGGCGACGCGCGGGGGCGATAGTAGCACCCCCGGCGCCGAAAGTAGCACCGCCACCTCGTAAGTAATCGGGACGGCGGGATTTGAACCCGCGACCCCCTGAACCCCATTGTGGGGTAACGTCGTGCTCCAAACCTATAACGTCCTGTAGAACCGCGCGTTACCGCACCTGAACACCTACGGACTCGCGAACCGTTTTCACGCGGGTTTGGGCGTTTCACATACCCCACATACCCCAACACGGTCGAGGCGGGCGAAGCGGCGTCGCGGCCTCGAAAAAAATCGAGGATCTCAATAGTCATCGTCCGAATCGTCGCCCTCGTCGTCGAACCCTTGAGCGCCGAGCAGCGCAAGAGCTTGGGGATACCTGGCGACGATTCGGCCAATCGCTTCGACCAGTCTAGCTGTATCACGCGCCTCGAGCGATCGCAGGAACGCCCGCACATCGAAGAAACTGCTCGGGTTTTGTTCCCAGGTGGCGCGGAGCGCGCGCACGTGCTTGCAGGGCCACATGTCGGAGGGACATGTGCAATCGCCGTCGATTCGGCGAGTCAGCTTTGCTTGGACTCGATACGCGCCGTATCGACCGTCGATCAGCGCAGACACATGACGATCGTGTCGCAAGCGCTGGCTCATCAACGAGCTGTCGATGTACTCGGTCGCCGGATCGAGTTTCGTCCGTTGGGCCGGCGTTGCCTGCGCGTTCGTCGGGTTCGTCGCGTTCGTCGCAGGCCGCGGCCTGCGATCGGATGCAACCGCGGACGTCGATCGGGTACCCCCGTGCAACGGCTCGCACGCAAGCAGCGGAAGATCCGCGGGCGAGACTCTCAATTCGACTGATCGAGGAGCGCCGGCAGCTCGGCTGATCAATCCGTTCCGCTGCAGGGTCACGATCATCCGATGGACGCTCGGTGGCGTTACGCCGAAGTACCGTTGGAGATCGGCCTCGGCGGGCGCGCGACCGTGGATGCGGCGGTAGGCGTCGATGAAGGACAAGTACTGGCCCTGGAGGCCGGTGAACCTGGGCCTAGGCATTTCGGATTCTATCGGCGAACGCTCGGACGTGCTCCATAGCTTCATGCCCATCGATCACCGGAAGATCGAGCTCGCACGCCAGCGCCGCGAACGGCTCGGCCCAATGCGACGGCAGCTCGAGCATCGGCGGCCAGGCGTGAGTGCCACGAGTGCGAAACACTGATTCGCACGCCTCTCGAAGTCCCGCGTAGTCGGTGACGAGCGCCTCCATCAACAGGATGTCGACCAAGTCCTTGAATCGTTCGTTCCGTTTGCCGGGTCGCGGGGGCAGTGTCATCCCATGAAACTTCTGCGCGACGTGCATTCGCAGCGGGAGACAGGCCAACTCGGTCGGTCCGGTGATGCCGATTGCCTCCTGGAGCGGAACGGCCGGTATCAGCTCTATCTCGCTCTCACCTGGTTCGGCGCGAGCAACGTCGACGATGATGCTCGTCCACGCTCCGCCCTTGTAGGTAACCGCAAGCTCTACACTGATCGTGCGGTTCTCGAGAACGAACGGTTCACCCTTTCGACGAAAACGGAAACCCTGACAACCGCCGCGAGCGCCTGTGTCGACGGCATGCTCGAGGGCGCGCGCGAGATCGGCCTCGTCATGATGCAGGACAAGATCGATGTCCTTCGTCGCGCGCGCCCGGTCTTTCAGCCGCAGTTCGAGGGCGACCCCGCCTTTCACGGTGAATCGGTAACCGTCGGCGCTCTCGCCGACTTGCTCGAGGATGCCGGCGAGGATCATGTATGAAATCCACGCTCGGACGCGAGCTTCGCTGACGCCAAGCTCTTTGGCGTAGGCGCGGGCATACCGAGCGAGCACGCCAGCCGATGGCGGCGGTCCGCTGAGTGGCTTTCGTCGCGGTTCCGTCACCGACCTCGCTCTCCGCGCCGCTTCGGAGTTGTGCCTCGTTGACGGCGAGTCTTCGTTGGCGTTGTGTCAATTTCCGCTTTCAGTTTCGCGCTTTTTTTCCTTCGAGTCGGTTCGGCGAGAAGTTCTCGCGTGAGCCGGTCGGCCTCGTTATGCGTCAGACGGCCCGTGCGGCGTCCATCAGCGATCGCACGTCTCACCAGTGCCGTCCCCAGATGCGCGGCATGTGCATCGTGAATTGTCCGAATCGGTGTCGTCACTGGCACACCTTCAACCACCTGCACGTCCTCCCGCGCTAGCGTCGCAAAATGCAGAACTAGGTGAGGTGGGACCGCGCGTCGAAGGCGCAGACCTGAAGGCAGTGTGATGTGGATCTTCGCCGGGCTGACTTCGGAGAGCTCGTGGAGCGCAAGCGCTGAGACGTGGGAAATGACCGCGCGAGCCTCCGGGCGACGGACCTGTGGCCAAAGCGCCGCCTCCATATATTGGCCGAGCGGCGAGAAGGGGAACCGTGCGAGCCGATATACGCCGCGACTGACGCGCTCGACGTCGCCACTTTGGTGGAGTTGGACGAGTCGAACCTGTTGAATGCCAGCCGCTCGGGCCTCCGCGGCCGTAAAGTAGCCGAGCTGGCTCTCGGCGATATCGTAGAGCTTGGTGGCCCACTGACTCGATCGCATCGATTTTGGGCGTGTGAAGGGTGGCAATAATATAATGTCTGAGCATATTATTGCCAACATGAGACGGCCGCTCCAAAAGGCCGGTCAGGAGTCGTCCAGGACGAATGACAAAACCGGACGAACATCGGCGAATCGCTGAGATTCACGAACGCCTCGACGCGATCGCGACGGAACGCCAGGCGCTGAATGAAGAACTCATCGCCCTGAAGCGTCGTGTGCCGAACGTCCCGGCCCGGTTTTCAACGCCGGAACGCGCGACGACGCCGCTCGTCACACGGAGATCTACGTCGGCCGACAAAATCGCGCTCTTTCGCGGCCTCTTCGCGGGTCGAGGCGACGTCTTCCCGGTTCGCTGGGAAAATGCGAAGACTGGGAAGTCGGGCTATGCTCCGGCCTGCAACAACGAATGGAAGCCCGGCATCTGTAACAAACCGCGCGTGAAGTGCGGCGAATGTCCCCACCAGGCATTCATCCCGATTTCGGATGAAATCATTCGCCGTCATCTCGGCGGGCCTTCGAACAAATCGACGTTCACAGACTTTGTCGCGGGCGTATATCCGCTCCTTCCAGACAACACGTGCCATTTCCTCGCGGTCGACTTCGACGGCGAAGAGTGGACGTCCGACGCGATCGCCTTCGTCGAGACGTGCCAGAAGCTGAACATCTCAGTCGGCCTTGAACGATCGCGGTCCGGCACGGGCGGTCACGCGTGGTTGTTCTTCGAGGAGCCCTTACCTGGTCGGCTCGCCCGCCAACTCGGTTTCGTCGTCCTCACCGAAACGATGGACCGGCGTCCGGAAATCGGCTTTGGCTCCTACGACCGGTTCTTTCCATCGCAGGATATCATGCCGGCGGGAGGATTCGGCAATCTCATCGCCCTTCCCCTCCAGGCGAGCGCGCGCAAGCGCGGAAACACGCTCTTCGTCGACAACGACTTGCGCCCATTCGAGGATCAATGGGCATTCCTCTCATCACTCGCATGCATCTCGCGCGCGACCGTGGAACGCGTCGTCGCGGACGCCGAAGCACGCGGGCGCATTGTCGACGTCCGGATGCCAGTCGAAGACGATGACGCAGATGAGCCGTGGCTCGCGCCACCGTCGCGACGGTCAATCGACAAGCCCATTACCGAGCCACTGCCTCATTCGGTCCAAGTGGTCGTCGCCGACGGCATCTACGTCGACCGCACTTCCCTTCCGCCAGCATTCGTCGCTCGGGTGATTCGTCTCGCCGCATTTCAGAATCCAGAGTTCTTCCGCGCGCAAGCGATGCGGTTGTCCACGCACGGCAAGCCTCGAATCATCTCGTGTGCCGAGATTCATCCACGGCACATTGCTCTTCCACGCGGATGCCTCGACGAGACCGTCGACCTTCTGAAATCACACGGTGTCACGCCGCAAATCGAAGACAGGCGAGAGTCCGGTGGAGCACTCGGCCTACAATTCGTCGGAGATCTCCGCGCAGAACAGGCGCTCGCGGCCGGCGCGCTGGTGCATCACGATTTCGGAGTATTGGCAGCCGCGACAGCCTTCGGCAAGACGGTTGTCGCGGCGTCGCTCATCGCCACGCGCGGATGCACCACGCTGGTCCTGGTCCACCGGCGCGAGCTACTGACGCAATGGGTCGAGCGCCTCGCTTCATTTCTATCGGTGGACCGCTCACAGATTGGCGTCATTGGTGGTGGGCGTCGCAGGCCAACAGGCGTGATCGACGTTGCGGTGATTCAGAGCCTCGTGCGGCGCGGCGTTGTATCGGACGAGATCGGGGGATACGGTCATCTCGTCGTCGATGAATGCCATCACCTGTCAGCAGCGAGCTTCGAGCTCGTCGCGCGCCGCTCCAAGGCGCGCTACGTCCTTGGGCTCTCCGCGACCGTTGCGAGGCGCGATGGTCATCACCCGATCATCCTGATGCAATGCGGTCCAGTGAGGTACCGAGTCGAGCACAAAGCACATGCGCTGCAGAGTGGAATTGACCATCGCGTACTCATGCGGGACACAGCCTTTTGCCTTCCACCAGTGATTGCCGAGGACCGCCCTTCGATAACCGACGTGTATCGCGCGCTCGCGTCCGACATACGACGGAATTCCCAAATTGTCGAAGACGTCCGTCTAGCGGTCACAGCCGGCCGGTCACCCCTCGTTCTCACGGAGCGTCGCGATCATCTCGACGCTCTCGCGGAACAGTTGCGAGACACTGCTGACGTTATCGTGCTGCGTGGAGCCATGAAGGCCTCTGAACGCAATGCTGTGAACGCTGCTCTCCGTGACGGCGCCAGTCGGCCGCGAATCATCCTGTCGACCGGTCGGTACTTGGGCGAGGGATTCGACGATGCGCGCTTGGACACTCTCTTTCTAGCAATGCCGATTGCCTGGAAAGGCACGCTGGCGCAGTACGTCGGACGTCTGCACCGTGATCATGATGGCAAGCGAGACGTCGTCGTGTACGACTATGTTGACGGCCTTGTCCCAGTGCTCGCTCGCATGAGCGCGAAGCGGCAGGCAGGGTATCGTGCTCTCGGCTATACGATCGCGACGTGATGCCCGTGATCACCCGGTTACGCCGCCGGGCGCAGGCCAAACGAGAAGGAGGATAACGCGCACGTCAGAGAGCCACATGAATCCGACTCGAAGACTGGGCGGAGCGACGCCGCGAAGCCGGAGAGTCTGATAGACTTCGTTCGACGTTCGCCTCTCGCCAAGGCGATCGCCGACGGCAAGCTCTCGGCCGACGCCTTCGAACGCGAGCGCGACTTACCGCGCGACATCGACTTGTCCGACCTCGATCCAGCGAAGCTGAACGACGCTACGTCGTAACGCCGACCAAAGCGAGGACCACCTGTTCTCGCTTCATGTGCGGCACAGTTCAAAGAACCCGCGCTCGCGAATCATGTTGTTGTTCAACGCGTTACGAACGATGGTCGCGCTGCGCGGCAGCGGCGCCTTGCCATCCAAGCCGGTGAGATGTCGCAAGACATACCCCAGACATACACCATCTTTCGGTTAGGCAGCGCGGTTCCGCATTTGCGGATTCTCGAACGGTGCGCAGCAGAATGACTTACGGCGCCTGACCTGTGAGGTATGTAGAACCGAAACAACAAACGGCGGCCTCGGCCGCCGTAAGTCGTTGTTTAGCAATCTCTTAAATCGGGACGGCGGGATTTGAACCCGCGACCCCCTGAACCCCATTCAGGTGCGCTACCGGACTGCGCTACGTCCCGGAAATTACATCTGTACTTCAACTTACACTACTTTCACCTCAGCACCAACGGCTTGGCCGTGCGAGTAGTGCGCAGGTTCGCCTCACTCTGCCTCATACCTCGCAACTCAGCACCGCTGACCACGACGCTAAGCATAGTCGCCACCGCCGCATCTTGGTAGGAGTTCGTAGCAGCGCGCGATTCGCCTCGGCCTCTTGTCGACGTCAAAGTCGGGAAGATGCATTTCCTCCGTGGCCCGCCAGACGTTCTTACATGGCGAAGCAGACGGCCGACCGGTAGCGTACTCGATGCGACTCCTCTGCCCTGCTGCTCCACTCATTACCCCAGCCGACCTGGGCGACGCGTGGCCGATTCGGGCGTCATCGGGAATTTCACGAGCTCGGATGCGATCACTGATCTGGATCTCCGCGTTGCCCACCGCCGCGAGCAACGCGGCCGCGCAATCAGGTTGGATGGTCACCGACAGGCTGCGCGCGCTATCGCTGGCGAATTTGCTCAGCGCACCGGCGCAGGCGCGCGCGTCGGTCTATCTCCCGCCGAGTTGCTCTGCGTTGCCTCGGGCGCGGTATCCGGTGCTGTAGCTCTTGCACCGATTCTTCAGATGCGATGCCGACTGGACTCGACCGGACGTTCGCGGCATGATGGGAGGATTTCATGACGCATGATCTCATGACCTATGTCGACCGCACGCATTCGAACACTGGCGAAGCCCGGCACGCGTGGCATCGCCGGCGTCTCCATAGGACGAGTTGACACATTCTACCCGAGCATTCGATACGAATGACGGCACTATCCGCAGCATTCCCTCCGCACGCGTGCAGACCATCGTTCTTCGTTGACCCCGCCGAAGAACGGCGCGATGGCCTGATACGCGCGATCGAGGCGGTTCGGTCGAAGCGGGACGCTCATAGTCCAACGCGCACGGCGCCGCCGTTCTTCTCACGAAGTCTCGTCTTCGAATCGGCAAAAGAGTGACCTCCTGGCCGATGCGATTCGCCCTCACGTTCGCCAGCCTCGTGACGGCCGGACTCGCTGGTGATCCGCTTCCACGCATCGGCGCGAACGACAACCGCGCTCCGGTCGGTCACGAATCAGGTGACGTGCTTCGTCTCGACCTCGAGGCGCGACTGGGTCGTTGGCATCCGCAAGCCGACAACGGACCGAGTGAGCCAATCGAGGCATTCGCCGAGCGAGGACACCGTCCGCTCGTTCCGGGCACCTTGATTCGCGTTCGTGCCGGAACGCGCATCGAGATCACGCTGCGCAACACGCTCGTAAGCAAGACGCTCGTCGTGTACGGGCTGCACGCGCGTCCCGGCTCGCCGCACGACGCGATTCAAGTTGCGCCCGGCGGGGTCCGTGCGGTGCGATTCACCGCCGGCGAGCCGGGTACGTACTTCTATTGGGGAAGCACTACCGGCGACGACATCGATACTCGCAAAGGGATCGACAGCCAACTCTCGGGCGCAATCATCGTCGACTCGGCGAGCGCCGCGCCGGCAGATCGCAAGGCGCTCGACCGCGTCTTCGTCATCGGAGTCTGGCACGCTGATCGGGACACCGCGGGGCCGAAGCCATGGGTCGAGCGCGACCAGATGGTAATCAACGGCAAGTCGTGGCCATTCACAGAGCGTTTCACATACTCCGTGGGCGACACGGTTCGTTGGCGCTGGGTGAATCCGACCGGCGACGCGCACACGATGCACCTCCACGGATTTTTCTACACGATCGAGAGCGCAGGCACATGGTCGGGTGACACGGTCTACTCGCCGGCCGATCGCCGGGTGGTCGTGACCGAGATGATGCTGCCTGGAACGACGATGGCGATGCGTTGGGTGCCGCATGAACCCGGCAACTGGCTCTTTCATTGTCACTTTCCCTTTCACGTTTCAACATTCTTGTCTTTGAACAAGGTTCCGGACCCCAGCGATCCCGAAGCGATGGGACACGACGTCCACGGTATGGCGGGCATGGTGCTGGGCGTCCACGTTCTGCCACCGCATCATGTCACGACGCCGGAACCGGCGCGAGCGTCGGCGGTCGGCGCGTCTCGCGCCATTCGACTCCTCATCCAGAGTGCGCGGGGGCGTTTTATCACGCAATCGGGACCGGCGAGGTTCGACACGACTGCGGGATACGGCTTCGTCGTCGACGACCGAACGACTCGCATTCCGCTCGACTCGGTGCCAGTCGTCAGCCCGACGCTCGTGTTGCGTCGCGGGCAGCCGGTGCGCATCATGCTGGTCAACCATCCGCATGCGCCCACCGCCGTGCACTGGCACGGCATCGAGGTGCAGAACAGCTACATTGACGGTGTCCCGGGTTGGAGCGGGACGCCGGGGCATCTCGCGAGCGCTATCGCACCTGGCGATTCAGCCCTCGTCGAGTTCACGCCGCCGCGCGCGGGCACGTACATGTACCACTCGCACTCGAACGAGGGTTACCAAATCTCGTCGGGTCTGTACGGGGCGATCGTCGTCACCGACTCCGCCTCCTCTTACGATCCGGCGACCAATCGCATCTTCGTACTCGGCGGCGACGGACCAGATCACAAGCGCGCCCGGGTGAATGGCACGCTCGATCCGGCGAGCGAAACGCTCGCTGTGGGTGTGACGTACCGCTTTCGCATCGCCGACATCAATCCCGATTGGCGCGTTGTTGCGTCGTTGATCTCGGACTCGACGGCGCTTCGGTGGCGTGCGGTCGCGAAAGATGGAGCCGACCTTCCGGCGCACCAGGCTACGATGCGCGCGGCGCGCGTTCTCATGGGTCCTGGTGAGACGGACGATTTCGAGTACACGCCTGTTGCGCCGGGAATGCTGCGCCTCGAATTCGCGACGATGTTGCCAGGCTGGAGATTGTCGGTGCCGTTACGCGTCGAGCCGACGAAGCACTGATGTTGCGGCCTCAGTGCGTCAGTGCGTAGATCAGATAGTTCACGCCGAGCTTGTACGCGTCATTCGACTCGTCGATCGGACGAAATCCCATGGCCGAGTATTCCCAGTAGTTCGACACGTCGGTGTTGAAGTTGATCATGACCAGCAGCCGCTTCTTCGGATCGTTGTCTTCGAAGATCCCGCGGAAAATCGCGGGGCCGCGATCGTAGAACTGCCGGACGATGTCGAACGACGTGATGTCGAAGAAACTGTGGAAGATCGGGTGCGCGGGCGTCATGTCGATGGGATGTAGCCCCGGAAGCACCTGCCGGAACATCATCTCGAGATTGCTCCAACCGCTGCGGCCGCGCTGGAAGTCCTCACGCGAGTCGTCGACGATGAGGAAACCGCCCCTGAGCAAATACTTTCGAAGTGCCGCGGTCTCCTTGTCATTGAGTGTCAGATAGCCCGCCTCGACGAGAAACGCGACTGGATACTTGAACAACTGCGGATCGTCGATCGCAACGACATTCGTCGCATCGAGATGCGGGCGAAGGCTGCTGATCGCCGCCGTGATCTTCATCAGGTTCGATTCGGCGGGGCCGTTCTCGGTATAGCCGTAGCCGTGCGCCCACGACGGCTCGCCGCGGTAGTAGCAGTTCCCCGGACCGCCGTTGTACTTCAGACGCGCGAAGGTGAACCGACCGTCGTACGGAATGTTGTGCGTCGGCGGATCGGTGCAGCCGAAGTACCCGCCGAAACCGCCGTCTCTGCGCTGCGCATGACCCACTGTAGCAATGCTCATCGACAAGATCGAGCATTGCCACACAGTGCGAAGCGCCCGACGTAGACGCTTAGGCGCTGTAGCCCTCTGCACGCAATGCTTCATCGAGCGCCCCGACAAAACGTTCCACGCGCGGAACCTGCGCGTTGTATCCCATCACTCCGACGCGCCACACCTTTCCGGCGAGGGCACCAAGCCCACCGCCCATCTCGACGCCCATGCCGAGCAGACGGCGCCGCACCGCGGCTTCGTCGACACCTGCCGGAACGTTGATCACGTTGATCGTCGGACCGCGATTCGCTTCCGGCGGAAACAGCGACAGCCCCAGACGATCGAGACCGCGCACGAGTGTGTCATGCGCCGTTCGATGACGATCCCACCGCGCCTCGAGACCTTCCTCGAGGATGATGCGCAGCGCCTCGTGAAAGCCGTAGATGCTCGCGACCGGCGCCGTGTGATGAAATGCGCGCGTCCGATTCGCACCGTCCTCGCCCCAGTACTGAAAGAGCAGCGCGAGATCGAAGTACCACGTCGACGGTTTGTGTTTGCGCGCGCGAGCGGCGGCCATGGCACGCGGACCGATCGTGATGGGTCCGAGTCCCGGTGGGGCGCCGATGCATTTCTGACTGCACGATCCCGCGGCGTCGACGCCAAGCGCGTCGATCTCGAGTGGAACGCCGCCGAGCGACGTGACGCAATCGATCGCGACGAGCGCGTCGTAGCGGCGCGCGACTTCCACCATCTCAGGAATCGACTGATACGCGCCCGTCGTCGTCTCGGCGTGAACGAACGCGAGAAGTTTCGCTGGACGCTCGGCGAACAGCTTTTCGACATCCGCGGGATCGACTACTTCGCCCGGCGGAACTTCGACCGTGCGCACGTCAGCGCCGGCGCGACGCGCGAGCTCCGCGAGCCGTTGACCGAAGTATCCGATGACGCAAACGATCGCGCTGTCGCCCGGCTCGAGCAAATTCATCATGATCGTTTCCAATCCGGCCGAACCCGTGGCGGAAATTGGAACCGTGTGATGATTGCGCGTGCGGAACACGTTGCGCAGCGCTTCCATCGTCTGGTTCATCGTCTCGACGAAATACGGATCGAGATGGCCGATGGGATTCAAGCCCATCGCCGCGAGCACGCGCGGATCCGGATTGCTCGGCCCCGGTCCCATGAGCAAACGCTCAGGCGGGTTGAGCGGCGGCGGCGCAACGCTCGGCGTCGCGCGATCAGACATCGTGGCAGTCGTTGTCATGCGAGCCCCAACTTTTGTGCGAGACCAATGCGTTGCAGCTTGCCCGTTGCGCCAACAGGAATCTCGTTCAGGATCAGAATCTTACGCGGAACCTTGAACGCGGCGAGCCGCGTGGCCGCAAAGTCGCGCAGCTCGCGATCGCTTGCCTGCGCGCCTTGTCGCAGCACGATCGCCGCCGCGACATCTTCGCCGAGCATGTCGTGCGGCATCGCGAACGTGACGCACTGGTGGACGGCCGGATGCTCCATGATGATCTCGTCGACCTCCCGCGGCGAAATCTTTTCGCCGCCGCGATTGATGATCTCCTTGAGACGCCCGGTGATGCTGACGTAGCCGTCATCGTCCATCACTCCCTGATCGCCGGTGCGGAACCAGCCGTCGTAGAACGCGTCGGCGTTTGCTTTCGGGTTGTTCTCGTACTCGCGCATCACGTTCGGGCCGCGAATCACGATCTCACCCGTCGCGCCCCGCGGTACAGTCGCACCAGTCGTGTCGGCGATACGAATCTCCGGACCGCCCGACGGGCCTACTGTCCCGGGCTTTCGCGGGCCGCTAAGCGGATTGCTCGCCATCTGGTGTGCCGCTTCTGTCATGCCGTACGCTTCGACGACCGGCACGCCGAACACCCGCTCCAACTCCGCGATCACCGTCGGTGGCAGCGCTGACGAAGACGATCGAATGAAGCGCAGTCGGTGCCCCGCGATCGCGTCAGGATTGTTCGCTGCCCGCAACAGAATCGCCTGGTGCATCGTCGGCACGCCTGTGTACCACGTGGGGCGCACCTCGGAGAGCCAGCCGAAGAACTTGAGCGCGTTGAATCCCGGTGAGCACGACACCTCGCCGCCCGCCGACAGCGGCGCCGTGAGAGCGGCAATGAGGCCGTGAATGTGAAACAACGGCATGATTACCAGGTTGCGATCACTTGCCGTGAGCGCGAGCGTGCGACGAATGTTCGCGGCTGATGCGGCGATGTTGCGGTGCGCGAGCGGCACGATCTTGGGACGCGACGTGGTGCCTGAGGTGTGCAGCACGAGCGCGATGTCGTCGGGACTCGGCGGCGTCGCTTTCTTCGCTGGGCCAGTCGACGCGGCCGATGGAAACTCGAGATCGAAGCTCCCTGCTCCCTGCTCCGGGTGGGCCACGAGGCGCGCAATCGGAATGCCGAGCTTGTCCGCGACCTGGATGGATGGCGAGTCCTTGCCTTGCGCGACGATGAGCAGCTTGGCGCGGAGATCCGTGAGATAGAACTCGAACTCTTCGGCGCGATAGGTCGGGTTCAATGGGGCCGCCGTCGCCGCGCTCGCGACGCTCAAGAACGCCGTGGCCATTTCCGGTCCGTTGTCGAGCACGATGGCGACGCGATCATTGTGTCCGATACCGTGCGCGGCCAACGCCGACGCGATCTTCGCGGCGTGCGCTCGCAAAGCTCGATACGACAGCGCGACGCCGCCCGGCGAGCTCAATGCCGGTGCATCGTCGGCGCCGATCTTCAGAATTTCCGCAATTGTGGAAGCCGTATCCGTCATGGGTGTGGACTCTCGAGGATTGTCTTAGCGAGCAAACTAACACAAGCATACACTGCATCGATGCGGGGTGTTGGCGTTTCCGTCAGGCGGCCGAGCTCGACGACGGCGCCGATGAGCGCCTCGATCTCCGGCGGCCGGCCCGCCTCGACGTCTTGCAACATCGACGTCTTGTGCGCACCGACCTTCTCGGCGCCGGCGATTCGCTTGTCGATGCCAACACGAAACGTGACGCCGAGCTTTTCCGCAACGACTTCGGCCTCGCGCATCATGTCGGCGCAAAGCTGACGCGTGAGGGGAAACTGAAGGAGATCGACGAGCGTCGCGTGCGTCAACGCGCTGATTGGGTTGAAGCTCAGATTGCCCCAGATCTTCAGCCAGATCTCGGCGCGAATGTCGCTGGTGAGCGGTGCCTTGAATCCAGCGCCCGCGAAGTTGGCTGATATGGCTTCGGCGCGCGGCGACTTGGAGCCGTCGAGCTCTCCGAGCGTGAAGCGTCGTCCTTCGACAACTCGGACGACGCCGGGCGCTTCGAGCACCGCTGCCGGATACACCACCGAGCCGATGACGCGACTCGCATCGATGCATCGGCCGATGGATCCGTCCGGATCAGCCGAACGGACCACTGTTCCTTCGTACGGTCCGCCATGCTTGTGGAAGTACCACCACGGAATCCCATTCTGCATCGTCACGATCGTCGTCGTGTCGTGGCACAAGTGGTGGACGTCGCCGGCAATGGCGGCGACTTGATGCGCCTTCACCGCGAGAATCACTACATCTTGTGCTCCAGCGTCAGCCATCTTGTCGAACACGGCGACGTTTTCGGCGACGCGTTCGTCGCCGTCCTCGCCGATGACGCGCATTCCGACGCGCCGTATGGCTTCGAGGTTCGCGCCGCGCGCGATGAACGTTACGTCGTCACCCGCCGCAGCGAGCCACCCACCAACATATCCGCCGATCGCACCCGCTCCGACGACCGCGACCTTCATGCGCGACTCGCCCGCGCGCGCAACGGCGTGAGGACGAAGATCGCAAGCAACGCCGCTACGATGTTCATACCAGCGGTCACAATGAACACGCCGTCCCACCCGATGGAGGATGCGGCAATCACGCTGCTCAACGGCACCAAGAGAGACGCCACGCCCTTCGCGGTGTAGAGCAGACCCGCATTCGCCGATGCGTATTGTCGGCCGTAGATGTCGGCGCAGATCGCGGGGAAGATGCTGTAGATCTCACCGTACGCAAAGAAGACCAGCGCCGTGAGACCGACGAATGCCGCAGGATTGCGACCGAATTGAGCGAGGAACAGGATCGCGACGCCTTCGATGATGAAGGCGATGAATAACGTGCGCTCGCGCCCGAGCTTGTCCGACATCCAGCCGAAGAATGGACGGCTGATTCCATTGAACACACGGTTCATCGAGAGCGCGAACGGCAGTGCGAGCAGTGTGAGTCCCGCGATCGAGACATGTGCGTTGGCGACGTCGAGATCGGTCGCCATCGGCGTCAATTGCGCGGTCGCGATCAGTCCGCCCGATGCGCTGAATATGAACATGACGAACAACACCCAGAACACTGGGCCGCGCAGCATCTCGAGCGGCGTGTATTCGCGCGCGCTGTTGAAGCGTCCGGGTTTTTGCGCCGGCATGAACTGCGCACTGGGTGCGCGGAGGAACCAGCCGACGATGAATACGACGCCGCCTTGAAGTAGACCAAACTTCAAGAACGTCGTCTCATAGCCCTGACTCCTGATCATGTTCGCGATCGGAAACACGGTCAGCGCCGATCCTGCGCCGAAACCCATCGCGGTCAGTCCGGCGGCAAGGCCACGGCGATCGGGAAACCACTTGAGTGCGTTTCCGACACACGCCCCGTACACCGCGCCGGCACCGATGCCGCCGACGATCGCGCCGAGATAGAGCATGGGGAGCGACGTGGCCATGGAATTGATCACCCACGCCAGCGCGACCATGAGGCCGGCCGCCACACCAACCAACTGAGGCCCGATGCGGTCGACGAGATATCCCTCGAACGGCACGAGCCATGTCTCGACGAGGACGAAGATGGTGAACGCGATTTGAATGGACGACAGCGGCCACCCTCGTTGATCGTGCATCGGTTTGACGAACAACGTCCAGCCGTATTGAAGATTGGCGATCATCGACATGCAGATGATGCCGAGGATGAGCTGCCACCACCGGCCACGCCGAAGCGTGGCGAGGGTGTCGGTGAGGCCCGCGGGCACGACGGTCGCATCGAGTACGGCGGGGCGGACCAGCCCAACCGCGTCCGGGTCTCGCAGTTGGGGTCCAGAACCGTCGCTATTCATTTCCATCGGCCTCGCCGGTCAGTGTGACGTCGCCGAGCGTCCGCTGCTCGACGAGTTGGTGGATGTCCATCGAAAATCGCGTCAATGCGGCGAACGGGACGACGAACTCGGTTTCCACATTGGATTGGAGACTGTCCGCGGGACCGTCGCTGTCCATCCAAACGCGCGCGACGGCCGCATCGCTGCGCCCGGCGTGCGTCACTTGCAATCTCAGACAGCGCTCGGCGTCCCAACCGCCCAGGAGCAACGCCGATACGTCAGCGGCAGGCGCGAGTCGGCCGAGATCAGTGGCAAAAGCCTGTAAGTCCCGGCCCGCGACGACGAAAGCTGTCGCATGCGACACGCCACGGAGAGTGATGGCGGCGCGCGCATCGAAGAAGTCCGCAAGCGGGTCGCTGCGGTCGCAATCGAGGAGACTGAGCTTGAACTCGGCGGTCACGGTTCTGTTGTATCGCGCGGGCGTTCAGCGTGCAAGGTCAAAGATCGTCCGAAAGCGTGATACATCGCTGTAGACGCGATTTGCCGGTCCGATGGGCCATCGACTCTCTCGAGGGTTGTGAGGTAGCGCTACGGAGCGTGCGGCGGCATTTTCCCCACCCGATCTCTTGACCGCACCCCGTGCTTCTCGACGAAACCTTCCGCGTCGCGCTCGCCTCACTGCGCGCCAATAAACTTCGTTCGCTCTTGACGATGCTTGGCATCGTGATCGGCGTCGCCGCCGTCATCGCGATGGTCGCACTCGGCAACGGCGCCGAGAATGCCGTGAAGGATCGCATTGCCCGGCTCGGGACGACGGTATTGCAGATCAACCCGCAGCGTGTACAGCAAGGCGGCGTGGGCACGTCGACGATCGCCAAGCTTTCCATGCAGGACGTGCAGTCGATACTCGAGCGTTGCCCGAACGTCATGGCGGTCAATCAACAGCAAGATCGTCCGCTTCAAGTCGTGTGGAAGAATCGAAACACGAACGTTCAGGTGACCGGCACGGCGCCCAACTTCCTCGGCGTGCGAGGCTTCGCCATGGCGAGTGGACGCATGTTCACGACCGCCGAGGACATCGCGCGACAACGGTTGGCCGTACTTGGCGCCGACGTGCTGCCGCAACTTGGCGTCGCCACCAGCGAGGCGATGATCGGCGAGACGATCCGCATCGCCGGGCGCCAGTTCACGGTGATCGGGGTAATGGAGCGCAAAGGCACGACCGGTTTCGGCGACGCCGATGAGCAAATTCTCATTCCGTTTCAGACGGGACGATTCCAGATCTTCGGCAACGATCGGATCAACGACATCTGGACGCTCGTCAGCTCGGTCGATTCCCTGTCCGTCGCGATGGGCGAAATCCAAACTGCGATCCGCCGCTCACATCATTTGCGTCAAGAACAGGCGAATGATTTTTCGATCCGCAATCAGGCGGATTTTCTCAGCGTCCTGAGCGAAACGACGGCGACGTTCACGGCATTGCTCGCCGGCATCGCGGCGGTGTCGCTGCTCGTCGGCGGCATCGGGATCATGAACATCATGCTCGTGTCGGTCACCGAGCGCACGCGCGAGATTGGCATCCGCAAGGCGCTCGGCGCAACACGCAGCAACATTCTCCTGCAGTTCCTGGTCGAGGCGGTCGTGCTGTGCTTGGCCGGCGGAGCGATCGGCGTTGCCGCCGGCATCGGCGCATCGGCGGTGCTCCGCCAATCGTTCGGCTGGGAGGCGGCGATGGACCCGTCAGCAGTGCTGATCGCGTTCGCGTTTGCCGCCGGCGTCGGAATTCTGTTCGGCGTGTGGCCCGCACGCCGAGCCGCCGTGCTCGACCCGATTACGGCGCTGCGCTACGAGTAGTTTCGCCCGGCGAGCCTCGGCCCAACATCGACATCTCGACGCGGCGCCACTCAGATTCTGCAGACCTCGCTAGACACGCATGCCTTGATCCGATGCGAACACGCGTCGCGCGACCCATCCGATGATCAGCAGCGGAATGAGAACCACGATCGCGACTTTCACCACCACGATGCCGAGTGACAAGAACGCCATCACGATGCCGAACACCGCGCCCAGCAGGCCGGCGAGAACGGCGAAGATGATGAGAAATGGCAAGCCGACGAGAAAGAGCACGAGCAGCACCGGCAATGCCAGCACACCGATCACAGCCAAGATCGGCAACCCGACGACAGCGAGCAGGATCGCGATCGGAATCAACGCGACCAGCGCCAGCGCTCCGAAAAAGAGCCCACGCATCAGCGCGAACATGATCAGTCTCCGCGGACGTTGACGACTTACGCGGGATCGATCCCGTCGATCGGATCCGCCGCGGCGGACGATGATGGATTGGTCGACGCGTCGCTCGACGTGTCGGTCTTGGGCGAATCACCGTTCGCGCCGCCACGAGAATCTCCACCGCGCCGGAACACTTTGGTGAAGAGCTTCCACATGAGCCACGCGGGCAGCACGATGAAGAGGCCGATCTTGATCGCGGCGACTCCCAACGTCAACACCATGCCCAGCATGCCGATGAACAGGCCGCCGAAGAGCAAGACAAGAAAGATCGGCAACCCGAACAGAAACAGCAGGACGAGAATTGGGAAGGCCAGGACCCCGAGCACGCCCAGGAGCGGCAGGCCAATCGTCTTGAGCAGGAGCGCGAGCGGCACAAGGAACGCGAGCCCGCCGAGCTTGAACAGCCACCGCGCCGCCACCAGCCGCAGGACAAGCCATCGAATTGCCGACCACATGTTGCCGCCCTTGTTGATCGTGACGACGTGACCTACGGCGCTCGGGTCTAGATGGTTTCGAAGGCGCGTTCGAGGTCGCCTTCAGGCACGAGCTTGCCGACGTAGAACTCACCAAAATCGGCGTATTGCGCGCTGACTTCGTCGAAGCGCATGTCGGTGACGAGCTTCTTGAAGTCGAGCGGATCTTTGGCGAAGAGCGTGACGCCCCATTCCCACGCGTCGAATCCGATCGCGCCGGTGATGACCTGAAGGACGCGTCCGGCGTAGCGGCGCCCTGTCATGCCGTGCGTCTGCATGAGGCGGCTGCGCTCGTCGAGTGACAAACCGTACCAGTTCTGCCCCGCCACTCTTCGCTTCGACATGGGGTAGAAGCTCACGTACGGCATCCCGTCCGGGATCGCCGGGTAGAGACGCCGCCGAACGTGCGGATTGTCACGTTCCTCGAGAATCCGTTTCGAGAGCGCCGTCGTATACGCCTCGTCGCCGACGGTGCCGCCGCGTTCTGCCGCGTCACGCGCGAGCTGGGCGGTGAGATGATAGAGCCCGGCCTCAGTGACGCTCAAAAAAGAGTAGCGCAGGCGCAGTCTCGGCGCGATCGACAATGTCGAGACAGAACGTTGGGCGACGCCGATGTCATCCAACGTCGGACGGAAGTGCATCGCCATCAGGTCGCCGGCCGAGCCGATGAGCCGAGCGTACGCGCTCCATCCGTCGTCCGGCAAGGGCGCGGCCGCAATGGGTTGCGTCGGGGACGTGCGGTTGGACGGCGCTCGATCGACCGAAAAGATCTGGTGAAGAGCATACCAGCCTTCAAGTGTTTCTGGCGGGTGGGCGCGCGGCGCTGCGGAAGGCGTCGTTTTGGCGGGAGCGTTGATCATTGTAAGAAGCTAACTGCACGAGGTTTTCGGTCGAGGCTCACGAACGGCACTCCCTTTGCCAATAGCGACAGTGCAACTCCAATTCAACTGCCCGATGCCGGGCTACGAGGCGGGTATGTCGGAAGGCACTTTCGGGCAGGACATCGCAAATCACATCGACTCGGCCGCCGGCCGTCGTCGCCAACTGCGGGCACTTCTGCTCTCGGCGGCTGACGCGGCAAGGCGCAGTCGAGTGGGTGAGCTCACCGACCGCGTTGGACGCCCTATGGGACGCGCGGTTCAGGATGTTCGCCAAAGAGTTTGGACGTTGTTGAGCGCCGCGGGCTGACCGCGGCGCTTTCGTTTTTTGCGAACGACCGTGCAAAACGCGGTCAGGCTGACCTCTCGGTTCGCCTGACGCGCACCGTACCCTACGCGTTAGAGAACTTTGCCTGAGCCGAGTGTCCGGCGTTTGATGAGTCCCGGCGCACGGGCCTGGCGGACTGGCAGTAGCCACTGATATCCGCGTCGCTGCAGCGGAGCCAATCCGTCGGGATTGGGCAGAGACGCCGCCGGTCACCGTTTCGCTCGAAACACAGCCACCCGTCGGCGACTCCACTTGCCAAGGGCGAGCGCCCACCGACCGTCAACCTGCGATCGCTGTCACGCCGGTCTTCGGGGTTCGCTCGACGTTCTTCGGGCGATCGGCGATCGAACCGCCGGCGCTCGTCTGCTCGCGGCACCACGTCGAACGCCTGCCATTCGTTCCCGGCTGAATCCAGAAAAGTTCGGAGCGCCATTGTTGCTTCCTCCTGACAGCGCAGCCGGCTCGGGACGGCCCGTCACCGAGCCCATCGAGGAGCGCTATCGATGCTACTGCTTCGCACGCTCGGTGCCAAAATCGTCCGTTGCAGGCGGGTCAAGCGGACACGTCGGTTCGCATCCGCGGCTTGAATTTCGGGTGCTTCGAGGTCCACAGAAAGCGGACGATCGTCGCCGCGAGAATGACGAGGCCGCACGCCTCGATCCCGACCTTTTCGGCGTCGAGCAGATCCATTGGCGAGTTGTCCAGATGCTGATCGGTGGCCGCTCCATGCACGATCAGGAGCGCAGCGACGACATACGTGAGGTAGTGCAGCGGCTTCCATCGCTGTCGTCCGATCTCGGCGCGGTAAATCGACGTGATCACCGTGAACGCGAGGAGATAGAGCGAGATCGCACCGAGCGTATTGATGACCGGCTGCTGGGGCGATGACACGGGGTACAGCACGTCCGTCACGCGGAAATGCGGCTTGTCCAAGAACAACAGTGGAATTGGATGCAGCGCGGCCAATCCGAGCGCCACATAGGCCGTCCAGTTGTGCAGCTTGAGCAAATTGATGCGCCGGTGCGGCCAGCGTTTCCATGGGTTGTAGCGGGCCGACATCAGCAAGCCAAGCAAGACGTTGACGCTGAGGAGGTAGATCGCCGCCAGCCCGAGATACGTCGTGACGTCTTTGAGATCCATGTCTGATTACGAGCGGTGCCGTGCGACCGTTCGCGGCTCGCGGCACAGTGGGTGCAACGGGTACGGCGCAACACGAACCGGACGCGCGACGTGAAAGGAACGTTGAATGGGGGGTTGGTCCTGTGCGTCACCTTGGCGACGATGGCGACAGCTCAAGCCGCGGACTCGACGACGCAGAAGACGTTCTTCGTGGCGCGCGATGGCATCTACGCGCTGACGGCGCTGGCCGTCAGCGCCGGCCTCAGTGCGTTCGACGCGCGCATCGAGCACAATTTTGAAGACACGACGTTGTTCCACGTGCGCGAAGGACGAAAGCTCGACGATATTTTCACGCACGTGAACGAGACCACGATCACGGTGGGCGGGCTGGCGGTGTACGCACTCGCTCGAGTGACCGGCCATCAAACGATCGCCGACGTCACGTTTCACGCCGCTGAAGCTGTCGCGGCCGCGAGCCTCACGAGCCAGGTGATTCGAGGACCGCTTGGTCGCACGCGACCGCAGAACGCCGATCGCCCATATGACGACCAGTACGAGTTCCACTTCTTCAAAGGCTTCACGCATTTTCAGCAGCGCGCCTTTCCGTCGATCCATTCCGCCTCGGGCTTTGCGGCTGCGTCGGCGCTGGTCGCCGAGGTCAAACGGCGCGACCCGAGCGCAACGTGGTACGTCGCGGTTCCGGCGTACTTGTTGGCCCTGACTCCGGGATTGTCGCGCATGTATCTCGGCCAGCATTGGGCAAGCGACATTGTGTCGGGCGCATTTGTGGGAACGTTCTACGGGTGGCGCATCGTGAACTACTCACACGAGCATCCCACGACGCGCATCGACCGCATCTTTCTGGGCACGACCCAACACTTGCAGATCGGCCCCACACGCGGCGGCGCAGCGTTGTCGTGGAACACGGCGTTCTGATTCGCTAGCCGCGCGCCACGACCTCGTTCCCGACGAGCATCTCGAGCGCTTGACGCAGCGGCGGGAACACCGCCTCGATTTGCGCCACTGACACGACGCCGATCGAAAGTCGGAACCAACCACCGCGGTCGTGCTGCACGCCGAACGCGCCGAATGGGACCGCTGCGAGATTTGCCGCGCGCAATATGTAGCGCCGCACATCGTCGTCCGTCTCGAGCAAGTCGCCGTTCGGTGTACGCATGCCGTGCAACGCGAACCGTCCGCTCACATAGATCGCGCCTTGCGGACGAATGCACTCGACGGGAAAGCCGTCGCGCTGCATGGCGGTGAGACCATCGTGCACCGCATCGAGACGGGCGCCAGCCTCGCGTCGCATGTTGTCGACGTAGCGGTCGACGCTCTCATGATCGGCGAGCAAACGCGCCGTCGCCACCTGTTCCGCGCGGGGAGCCCATGCGCCGACGTGCGTCGTGATGTCGGCCATTGGCTTGATGACGTCGGCGGGACCGATCGCCCAACCCACGCGAAGTCCGGTGGCCGCGAATGCCTTCGAGATGGCGTCGACGAAAATGACGTACGGCGCCATCGCCGGGCGTAGGGTGACCGGATCGACGTGCGCGACTCCGCGGGCGGTGATCATCCAGTAGACCTGGTCGTACATCACGTACAATGGACGCTCGTTCGGGCCGCGTCGGGAATTCTCCTCGAGCACGAGGTCGCAGATCGCCGCGAGCTGATCGGCGTCGAACACGGTGCCGGTCGGATTGAGCGGCGAGTTGAGCGCCAAGAGACGCGCGTCGCGAATGACGGGACGGAGCATATCGGCGGTGGGAAGAAAACCGGTCGACGCATCGCACTCGACAATGACGGGCGTCGCGCCCACGAGATCGCAATAGGAATCGTTGTTCCACGAAGGCGTGGCGAAGACGACGCGGTCGCCCGGATCGACGAGGGCGCGGTACGTCGCGTAGATCGCCGGCCGTGCGCCCGCCAAGATCAGAATCGATTCGATCGGGAAGTGCAGATTGAGACGTCGGGCGTAAAACTCTCGCACCGCGTTGCGTAGCGCTTCGATTCCATTCGACGGTGGGTACGTCGACTCACCGGCTCGGAGCGCGTCGACGATGCCATCCTCGAGCTCCTTCGGAATCCGGAATTGCTTGGAGCTGAAATCGCCGACCGTCAAGTCGATGATTTGTTCTCCTTGAGCCTTGAGTGCGCGAACGTCAGCGGCGATCTGGAGAATCGCCGAGCCGTGGATGTCGTTCGCGAGGCGCGACAGACGCGGTGATTTCATGTAGTGGAAAGTGCGACGGAACGTCTCCCGGTGGAAGGGTTTCCGGCGTCGCCGTTGCCTCGATCAGTCCGCCGACCACGAGTGAATCCTGTTGCCAGTTGTGAACCGCCATCAGCAGCTGCGCGTACGCCGCGTCCGTCTCGGTCACGTCGCGCACGTCCACGCTGCTCGTCTCCATCGCAGAGGGCCATGCCCTGGTGTGGCCAAACCCCAACACGTGCATGAGCTCGTGCTCCACGACTCCCGGAATCCGCATCTCGCGAGAACCATGGAACCGGATCGTTCCCTCGAAGATGTTGCCGTTAGCATCCCACGTGGCGAACGTCAGTGCCGCTCCTGGAATCCGCCGATCGATTCGTACGTCGACCGGAAAGATGCGTCCGTACATCGTCGTATCGTTCCACGGGACGAAGAAGTGGCCGCCCAGCGCCGCGTCGACGTCGCGCGCGGCGTCCCAGAAGGCGGTCGAGTCTGCGGTCGGGATGCGTGGACCGTCGTGACGCATCACAACCGGAATTGGGAAGCTCCCGGGCGTCCAGCCCACGACGCGCCTCGCGCTCATGCGACCGAAGGCCCCATAGTCCGGAACGCGGCGCAGCGCGGCGGAAGGATCGATCGGCACTTGGGCGCCGGCAAAGCTCCCGCGCCGAATCGTCCATCGTTTAGGAACGAGGAGAATGCGCACTTCCTCGGATAACCTCGCCCTGCCGACGGCGATCCGGGCCGCATCGTAGCGCGACGACAGTGCGGCGTCGATAACCAGCCACACCGAGTCGCCGGCGACGTCGCGGACGAGGCCGCCGAACCGCCCTGTCGAGTCGACGGGCAGCGTGTCGGCTGCCGCCAGGACCGATTGCCCGCCCCACTCCACGATCACACGAACTCCGACGACGGGCTGGCTGTCGAGTGCGACGAGCCGGCCCGTCAATAGAGCAAGGCCGATTGTGGCGAGCGGTCCAAGCATGCAAGAAAATAGCGCCCCGCGACACGAAGCCGCAGGGCGCCACGAGATCCGACGGCCCGCGGGCTATTCGCGAACGGCGTCGATGTTGATGACAGTTTCGGCAAGCGTCGTCAGCCGCTTGTCGGTTTGGCCTTCCTCGTCGAGCGTCCGCTGCAGTAAATCCGCCTGGTCGCTGAAGCCCAGCATATTGGCAAAGGTTCGAACGCTGCCATAGCCGGCGATCTCGTAATGCTCCACGCGCTGCGCGGCCGCGATCAGGGCTGCATCGAGCGCCTCGCTTTGCTCGTGCTCCTCGAGCAGTTCATCGCCTTCTGCGAGCAAACCCTCCATGCCCTTGCACTTGTGACCAGTTCCCTTCTCACCGAGTTGCGCGAAAATGGAATCCAGCCGCTCGACGTGTGTGCGGGTCACGACTTCGTGTTCCTGAAATGCCTTGCGCAGATCGGCGTGCGTCACGGCCTTGGCCATTTTCGGCAGCGCTTTCAGGATTTGCTGTTCAGCACTGTACAGGTCCTTGAGCTGTTCGACGTAGACGTCTTGCAGGGTCTCACCTGGCATGTTGACCTCCGGGGGTAAGTCGTTCCAGACGGGCGCACAATCGAGCGCCGGATCAGGCCCGGGTCACCTGCGCAGGCGACATACCACCGCGTGCGGCGTCGCCCGCGGTCGGCGCCGGGCCGAAGCGGACGCGAGTGTCGGCGGCAGCCAGGTCGACTTGTGATTCATGTTCGGCGTGCACTGGCTTTACATCACAAACCAGTGGTCCGACGCTTGCCTTTCCACACAGACGAACCGTTCAGCGATTCCTCATGCACAACGGAAACGACGTGTATCCAACGCTGGCGGTTTTTCCATACCATCATGCGGACTGCGTCGCCATGGAACCGCGAGACGTCAAACCAGCGGAATCGGTGCGGGGCGAAGGATATCAGCGAAGCGATTCGGACGCCGCGACACGAATGCGACGGGCGCTGGATGCTGTCGCCAACGGCAAGGGATCGCATCCCGAGCTGGAACAGGCAGCGCATGCGCTGGTGACGGAGCTCAAACAGGCGAAGTTTCCGCCCGAACAGATGTTGTTGCACATCAAGGAGATTCTCGCCGAAGCCGGCATGCGCGCGAGCTACGCGTCGTCGCCACTCGATGGTCCGCCGAGCGAGGCCTCAACGGTGTATCGGAACGTCATCGCGTGGAGCATTCGCTCATACTACGACGGAGCCGACGGCGCGGCCAAACCCGGGCACTAGGGCGCAACTTCGTGGAACGTCACGCTCGTCTCGCGCTCCAACGCCCAGCGTAGTCCCCAAGAATCCTCGAACAAAATCAACGGATTTCCCTTCGCATCGTAGAGCAGCATGCGACCGCGATCGCGCGCGATTCGCTCGATCTCCGCGACGGGACCCGTGACCCAGCGTGGATACCGCGCCGTGATGCGCTCGAGGCGACACATTGCGCCGTACTCATGCTCGAGACGATGCAGCATCACATCGAACTGCAGCATGCCGACCGCGCCGACGATCGGCGTCGGCCCGGAAGTCTCCGTCCCCGATGTGAAGAACACCTGCGCGGCGCCTTCTTCCGTGAGCTGACGCAGACCGCTGTCGAGTTGCTTGCGCTTCATCGGATCGCCAATCACGACGCGCGCAAAATGCTCGGGAGCGAAGCGCGGGATGCCGCTGAACTCCAGGTCCGACGCCTCGGACAGCGTGTCGCCGATGCGCAGCGTGCCGCGGTCCATCACGCCAATCACGTCGCCCGGCCACGCTTCTTCGACGGCCGTCCGCTCGCGCGCCAGAAATTGCTGCGGCGACGCCAAACGAATCGACTTGCCAGTTCTCACATGCTTGACCTGCATCCCCGCTTCGAAGCGCCCGGAGCAGATCCGCACGAATGCCACACGGTCTCGATGCCGCGCGTCCATGTTCGCCTGGATCTTGAACACGAAGCCGGTGAATTGCTCGTCGTTCGGCTGCACGACGCCGAGCGACGACTCGCGTGGCGCCGGTTCCGGCGCGAGCTCCAGAAACTCGCGAAGAAACGGCTCGACGCCAAAGTTGGTCAACGCGCTGCCGAAGAAGACAGGTGACAACTCGCCCGACGTCACTTTCTCTTCGTCGAACGGATGGCCGGCTTCGTCGAGCAGGCTGATGTCCTGAATCAGCCGATGATGTGACTCGCTGCCGATGAGATCCGCGAGCGCCGGGTCGTGGAGCGACGACACCTGCACCGCGGCGCGGCTCGCACCGTGGTCGTCGGCGCGCTCGAACAATGAAACGAGCTGGCGGCGCCGGTCGTAGACACCAACGAAGGCGTTGTCTTTATGAATGGGCCACGTGATCGGATGACAAGCGATGTCGAGGTCCGCCTCGACGTCGCTCAAGAGCTTGAGCGGATCTTCGCCAACGCGATCGCATTTGTTGACGAACGTGAAGATCGGAATGCGCCGCCGCTTACAGACGCTGAACAACTGCCGCGTTCGATCTTCGACGCCCTTTCGGTTGTCCAGCAGCATGACGGCGCTGTCGGCCGCAACGAGCGTGCGATATGTGTCCTCAGAGAAGTCTTCGTGTCCCGGCGTGTCGAGCAGATTGATGTTGAATCCATCGTATTGGAACTGCATCACACTCGAGGTAACCGAAATGCCGCGCTCCTGCTCGAGCTTCATCCAATCCGATGTCGCATGTCGCGCGGCGCGGCGCGATTTCACCGAGCCCGCCAAATGGATCGCACCACCGTACAGCAACAGCTTTTCCGTCAGGGTAGTCTTCCCTGCGTCCGGATGGCTGATGATGGCGAAGGTGCGCCGAGTGTGAACGGCGGCTTGGAGGCGGGATTCGAGGTCGAGCGGCGACAACGGACTGCCTAGATTCAGTGAGACGTGGTACGACGGTATGCGACCATACAATGCAGCGAGGGCCCGACCCCGCAGGATTAGGCCCTCGGACACATGAGGTAATTTAATGGTTCTCCGACTGAGGAACAGCAGATCCTTCGCTGCGCTCAGAATGACAGCCGAAGCCCCGAAGGAGTGCCCCCGGTGACCCCATGGGTCAAGCGACTGATCGTCGCGAACGTCATCGTGTTCTTCGTGCAGGCGACGGCTCCTCCGAACTTCCAGCGGACGTTCATCGAGCCGCTGGTCTTCGTGCCCATTTACGTGTTCGAGCGGCCATGGTCGCTCATCACGTACATGTTCCTGCACGGCGGTGTCATGCACATCCTGTTCAACATGCTCGCCCTGTACTTCTTCGGGCCGCGCGTCGAGGAGCGACTCGGCGCTCGCCGATTTCTGCTTCTGTATTTCATCAGCGGACTGTCAGGCGCGGCGCTGTCGTTCTGGTTCGCGCCGTCAGCGGCGATCATCGGGGCGTCTGGAGCATTGTTTGGTGTGATGTTGGCCTTCGCGCATTATTGGCCGGACGTGCAGATCTACATCATGGGCGTTTTGCCGCTGCCGGCGCGCGTGGCCGTCTTGCTCATGGCGGCATTCTCGCTGTGGAGCGGCCTCAATGGCTCCCGAATGGGCGTCGCCGACTTCGCGCACCTCGGCGGATTCGCCGGTGGCTGGCTCTATCTGCAGTGGGTGGATCGCACGCGCGGCTCGAAGAAATTTCGCGCCAAGGCGACGCCGACCGTCGCGAAGGAAAATCTGTTGCAGTGGAAGCGCGTCGACCCAAAATCCGTACACGAGGTCAATCGCGATGAGGTGAATCGCATCCTCGACAAGATCAGCGCCAAGGGATTGGGCAGCCTGACGCCACAGGAGCGCGCGTTCCTGTCGAACTTCGTCCCGCCCGACGACCGGGTACCACCGCCGACCTGAGCCCCGTTCGCTAATCCGCTCGCAGTGCGACCGATGGATCGGCGCGGCTCGCCTTGAGCGCCGGGATCCACGCCGCGCAAATGCTCGTCGCCGCGAGGAGCAGGGCGACGCCGACCATCGTCAGCGGATCGTTCGGCGCAACGTTGAAGAGCAACTTCGTCATTGCGCGCGTCGCGAATAGCGCCACGCCGCCGCCGACGATCAGACCGAGTCCAGTGAGGCGCAGGCCTCGTTGAACCACCAGCCAGCGCACCTGGGCGGCCTGAGCGCCGAGCGCGATGCGGATGCCCATCTCACGCGTGCGGTTTCGCGAGACGTGAGCGAGCACGCCGTAAACGCCGACGACCGCGAGGAGGAGTCCGATCACCGCGAACGCGAAGAGCAATGTCGTGAGGAATCGTGCTCGGGCCAGCGATTGATCGCGTAGTCGCTCCACGGGCGCGACCTCGGCAAGTGCGAGGGTCGGATCGAGATCGCGCAGAACGCCGCGAAGCGCAGGGGTCAGCGCGGCCGGATCGCCGTTCGTTCGCAGCAACACCACCATGAATTCCCTCGGCTCCTGCGACTCGGCGTGAAATACCTCGATGCGCGGCGCGACGTCCAGCGCATCGGTGTGCTCGCTGCCCACGACGCCGACAATGGTGTACCACGTTGACTTCGGCGTCGGCACCTTGTCCAACGCAATGCGTTGACCGATCGGATCTTGACCTTTGAAGTACGAGTCGGCGAGCGCCTCATTGATGATGAGCACTGGCGTCGAGCCCGCCCGATCTTCGGGACCGAACGTGCGACCGCGCAGCACCGGGACCTTCATGGTCGCGAAGTAGCTTGGCGTTACCGACCGGTTGCCGATCTCGGTGCCATAGCCCCCCTCGGGCCGGCCGTACGCAATGAAGTCGCTCGTGTAGCCGGTTCCATTGAACGGCCTGTTCGACTCGAGCGCTGCCGCTGTAACGCCGGGAATTGCGCGCACGCGCTCTTCGAAAGAATTGATGAATGCGGTAACCTTGGTTGATGTGTCGTACCGCGCGTTCAGCTCGACGGAGGCCGAGAGCAGGCCGTGCGGATCGAAGCCTGCGTCGACTCGGCGAACTTGCAGGAAGCTGCGGACCAACAACCCGGCACCTACGGTCATGAGCAGCGCAAGCGCAACTTCGCTCACCACGAGGATGTCGCCCCAGCGTCGCACGCCACGACCGTGTGCAGCACCGCGCCCACCCTCTTTGAGGGAATCGGATGGATTGCGGTGCCGAGTCCAAAGCGCCGGAGCGACGCCAAAGATGAACGCACTGAGCACCGTGATCGCGACGACGTACACGAGCACGGACGAGTCGACGCCGAAGTCGCGCACGCGCAGCATGTCGCGCGGCTGCAGGTGTACGAGTGCTCGAGTCGCTGCCCATCCCAACGCAAGACCGCAGGCGCCGCCGACGATCGAGAGTACGAGACTTTCCGTGAGGGCTTGGCGAATCAACCGCGCGCGTCCAGCGCCGAGTGCGAGCCGCAGCGCCGCTTCGCGCTCGCGACCAGCCGCTTGCACGAGCAGCAGATTGCCGACGTTGGCACACGCGATGAGCAAGAGGAAGCCGACGGACGTGAGCAGAATGAGAAGTGGAAGGCGCGTGTCGCCAATCAAGTAGTCGTGGAGCGGCATCATGGCCGCGCCCATGAACTTGTTCGTCTCGGGATACTCGCGCTTGAGGCGGTCGACAACGGCCTGCAACTGCGCACTGGCGTGAGCCTGCGTTGCGCCGGCTTTGAGTCTCGCGACAGCGCGCATATAGTGGGCACGCCGGAAGCTCACGTTTCCGGTTTTTGTCTTGTCCCATCCGATGGATTGCCAGCAATCGACTTCGTCGCGCGGGTACGCGAAGCTCGGTGGCATCACGCCGACGATCTCGAACGTGGCACCATCGATCGTCGCCGATTTCCCGACGACAGACGGGTCGGCCGCGAAGTGCTCACGCCATCCGCGGTCGCTGAGGACGACCACGTGCGAGCCGCCTCTCCACGTGTCATCGAACGTCAGCGCGCGCCCGAGCGCGGCGCGCGCGCCGAGCGTCGAGAAGAAATTCCCCATGACGTACGAGGCGTTGAGGATTTGCGGATCTCCGCGGCCCGTGAGCGTCGAGCGTCCCAAGCCATCAACGTAGCCCGTGACATCTTCGAAGTCGCTGACGCCGGCACGCCAGTCGAGCAGGTTCGCCGGCGCCGCGGTCTGCAGATGCCAGTGCTTTTCTGGATTCTCTTCGGTGACGACCATCAGTCGGTCTTGCGCCGGGAATGGCAGCGGTCGGAGCACGACGGCATTCACCGCTGAGAAGATGGCGACGTTGGCACCGATACCGAGCGTGAGCGTCACGATGGCCGCGGCCGCCAACGCCGGCGTGCGTCGCAGCGTGCGAAGCGCGAAGCGAACATCGCCGGCGAAATCTTCGATCCATTGCAGGCGGCGCACGTCGCGATGCTCTTCGCGCACACGTTGCACGCCGCCGAAATGCGCGACGGCGAGCCGCCGTGCGTCGGCGGGACTCATTCCCAGTCGCAGATTCTTTTCCGTTTCGAGCTCGAGATGAAAACGAATCTCGTCGTTCAGCGCGTCATCGGTCGCGGTGGGGTGAAACAGTGCGCGAAGGCGCGCGACGAATCCCGCGAGGAGCGTCATGAGAGTCTCCTAAGCGATGTCCAGGATGAGCTCGACCGCTTCGACATACCGGCGCCAATTCGCCGTCTCGGCGCCAACGGCCCGCCGGCCGGACGTCGTGAGCGCGTAGTATTTCGCCCGGCGATTGTTCTCGGTCGTACGCCAATCACTCGTGATCCAGCCACGCTGTTCGAGGCGTTGAAGCGCGGGATAGAGTGACCCTTGGTTGACGTCGAGCAAACCGCGCGAGAATTGCTGCATGCGCGCACTGATGCCCCACCCATGCATTGGCTCGAGTGTGAGCGTTTTGAGGATCAGCAGATCGAGCGTGCCGCGGAGGACGTCGGATTGGTCAGTGCCCATGGCGTCTTCTGTCGAATTCCGACAGAACGTACTTCCACTTCTGTCGAAACACAACAGGAGCCGGCGTCAATAGCAGATCCTTCGTCGCCTCGCTTCTCTGGATGACAACCCGTCGGGATCGTTAACTCCGTGGCGGGGTCTAACGTCAAACAACGTTGATGTCGGCAGATGAGCGACAAACGAGGTCATGATGAGAATCACACATGGACGAGTCGGCCTGATCGCGGCGTGC
The DNA here is from genome assembly GCA_025934075.1 of Gemmatimonadaceae bacterium. GTDB lineage: Bacteria > Gemmatimonadota > Gemmatimonadetes > Gemmatimonadales > Gemmatimonadaceae > JAQBQB01. Next base: position 3,510 of record JAICYT010000004.1, on the reverse strand, counting down.
GCCGCTCTGATCGGCGCGGCTGCGTGCAATAGAGAGGGGTCGGCGGTCGCCGACGATGCCCTCGTGCGCGACCTCGCAGCGGCCGGCGCCGCCGGAGCGAGCGGGCTCGAGTTGGCACCGAGCACGACACGTTCGCAGGTCGTCGTGTCAGCGATCGAAGCCGGCGAAACTTCGGCGCCAAAGCGCGCAACTCCGAAACAGGCACCACGCACGTCTTCGCACGCCACGCTGCACGTCGCGAAACAGCGGCTCCCTGCTCCAACGGCGAAGCCCTCGCCTGCTGTCGCGGAGGCTCCGTCCGCTCCGCCCGCGGCCGAGCCAGTTCCAGCGCCCGCGCCGATTATCACTCGACCGGCACCGGCGCCCGCACAACAGCCGCAGCAACGTGGCGTCTATAAAACCGAGGCAGAGATCTTCCGCCAGATGCCGTGGATTCGCCCATAGCGGCCGCGCAATCGGCACAGACGCGTGGTGGTTCATTCCTATGAAAGCAAAGAGACGCCGAGCGCTAACCACGCTCGGCGTTTTTTTCCGAGAAGCTCGAAGGGCGATTGACGAACTTCGTTGTGATGTGAATCACTTTCCGCGACACGCCCGCCGGAGAGTTTCGTTTTCTCGCGCCAGCTATTCGTTTGGCCGAGTTCTCGCAGCAGATTGATGCATGCAGCCTCCCGTTGAAGCCCCTACTCCCGAAGCTCTCGCCGATCTCGTCGCGCGCTGTAGTCAGATCAATCGATACGCGACGCAGTTGACCGCTGCCGAGGAGAATCGGATCGCGGCGCTCGCGTCGGGCATTCTCACGATGCGCATGGTGCTCGATCTCAAGCCGGTCGCGCCCGAGAAATTGCCGATGCGTCAGCAACGCATCGCGCATTGGGCTCTCACCGGCGGCGATTTGGCGGACTTCGCGACGCCGCCGATTCGTAAGCTGCACGGCTTGCTGGTGCTCGACGAGCACGAGCAAGTAAAGATTCTGTCGCACCGGACGTGGCGGGGCGTGTGGCGCGCGGTCACACTCTGGCGCGATGGCGTGCATGGGTTGTCGGCGCACGACCTGATGCAATATCTCGCGCAGTTGGCGCAGGCTGCCCAGCAGAACGCGCCGTCCAGCGCTCGCGTGCTGCTGACGCGGAGCCAAGACGTTGCCGCGGCGACGCAGCTGTTCCCGGAAGGACCGCGCGGACGCACGGACTAGCGTCTCAGCGCGTCGAAGAAATCACAACCACAGTGTGAACAAAAAGGAAGACGCCGGGAGCGATTCGCTCCCGGCGTCTTCATTCAACCATCGATCGATACTTTCAACGATTGATCAACGACTACTCTACTGGCCAGCAGCTCGGCCACGACGTGTGGGTTACTGTCCGTCGGGAGCCGCGAGTGCAACCGCTGCCTGTCCCTTCGACTCGATGACGAACACGACGCGTCGGTTCATTTCGGCGCCCGGCTTGTCTCCCCAAGCCTTGGGGGTCACGAGGCGCGTCTTGCCATAGCCGACGGCGTTGAGCTGATCGGTCGCGAGTCCCTGTGTGACGAGGTAGTCGCGGACGGTCGTCGCGCGCTTGGCCGACAGGTTCAGGTTATAGCGCGCCGAGCCAGCGGGATCGGCGAAGCCTTCGATGGTGACCTTGGACTGCGGATAGTACTGCTGAACGATGTGCGCGAAGCGAGCAAGCACCGGCGTGTCGGTATCGCGAATCGTGGACTGATTGAAGTCGAAATTCACCGGCATGGCGAAGTGAAGTCCGTCTTCCATGGAAGCGATCTTGGCGCCGAAATCCGTGCGGAGCGACTGCAGCTCCGTGCGAAGGGCCGCGACGTCGCCGCGAACCGCACCGACTTCCGTCCGAAGCGCGCTGTCGCTGGCAGATCGCTCAGCCCGCTCAGCGGCGAGTGCCGTCTGCTGCGCGGCGATGGCCGCGTTTTCCTGTTCCGTCGCGCGCCGAAGCGCGCCCGTCGTCGCGCAACCGCTGAGAAGCGAGATGGTCGTCGCGCACGCGATCAGCGATCCGCCGTGAAACCGCATGGTTGTTCTCCTGTCATGAGTGAGCCGAGAGTGGTCGAGGGAGCGGTAGTGCAAAAAGCGCGCACATCATCACAAACGTGACCATGATCACGAGGCCCGGGTACGGAAGCGCACGCCGCGGTCATCGTTGTGATGTCGTGATGGTTCTGATGGTGTGACGCATCACAGCAGCATCACTCCGGTTGGTGCCGCATCGAATGGAGCCTTCGCTTGGACGACATGCCTGCGTGACATTGGGTGTCCGACATGTTGCACGCGAGCCTCGGCGAAATCCCACAATGGCGCGGCGATGATCCGACTATACAACGGTCGATCGATTTTCACAACACACCCATCGACGATTTTTTCATATGACATCTCGAATTTTCCCCTCTGAGCGCTCCGGACGCGCGAAGTGAGCGCCACGCAACACAACTCGTGTGCGCCGCGTCACAATCACGATTGCGCGGCGATGCAACACGCATCTGGCGCGACGTTTGCGCCGCGTCCGTCGCTCGCGCCGACCAATCTCACGTCGACGTGCGATGCAGCAACAGGACATCGAGCACTCCCACGATTGGAGGAACACCATGAAGGCGAATCGATTCACACTGCTCGTCGCAGTGATCGCGGCCGTTTGCGTTACGGCGACCACGAGTCACGCACAAGTCAAAGTCACGACGTCCGGCGGCGATGTCGCCACGATCTCGCAAAAGAACGTCGTCGACCACATGATCGTCGGCGATTCACTCGAAGTAGAAGCAGCCCAGCTCGCCATGACGCGCACCCAGAACGCCGCCGTCAAAGATTTCGCGAACATGCTGATCACGGATCACAAGAGTCATTTGGACAACCTGCGCAAGCTCGCCGGCAAGAGTGACATCGGTCGCGAGGCCAACTCCGCCGATCAGGGCGCCGTGGCCGCCGCCGCTGCACTCGCGCAACTCCAATCCATGTCGGCCGATTCCGGCTTCGACAAGGCGTTCGTGACGTCGCAGATCGAAAATCACCAGCGCGAGATCGCGGCGCTCAAGACATTGCGATCAGCCGCGAAGGACGACGATCTACAGAAGGACATCGACGCGACGCTACCGGTGCTCGACCGTCACTTGGCCCGCGCACAGGCCGTCGCCGCCCAGCTCGGGACACCGGCGAATTCCGCGGCCCCGGCCGCAGCCGCCGCCAAGCCACCGACAGATGCGAACGCCGCGAATCCAGCCGCCGCGCCGAAAGCCGACAAGGCTCCTAACGCAGCCAACAGCCCCACGGCAAAGCCATTGACCGACAGCACCGCAGCGAAGAAACCGGCCGCCGACAGCGCAGCCGCGAAGAAGACGCCGCCGGCTCCAGCAAAGCCGCCGACAATCTGATTGCTGTTGCTTCGCTGTTCCAATTTGTCTTGCTGGTTCAGCGACAACCAACCGCCGTTCGTGACGCGCGTCACGAACGGCGGTTGGTTGTCGCTGAACCAGCAAGACAAATTGGAACAGCGAAGCAACAGCAATCAG
>JAICYT010000113.1 GCA_025934075.1 Gemmatimonadaceae bacterium | reverse complement strand
CGGTACGAATGCGCCAACGATGGCACGCGCGCGCCTGCCCCGACGCCGCAGCTCTTCTCGTTCAACAGTCCGCGCGGCGCGTGCAAACGGTGCAACGGCTTCGGCGCGACGCTCGAGTATGACGAATCGCTCATCGTCCCCTACCCGACGCGCAGCTTGAAAGACGGCGCGATCGATCCGTGGACGAAGCCGCGCTACGAGAACAAGCGTCGAGCCCTCGCGGAGTTCGCGAAGCGTGAGGGCATCTCGATGGACACGCCGTGGCAGAAGCTCTCGGCCGCGTCGCGCCAGAAGCTGCTCCACGCGAAAGCGCGCGGATACAAGGGCATTCTTCCCTTCCTCGTCGATCTCGAGGAAAAGAAGTACAAGCAGTATATCCGCGTCTTCTTGCGTCAATACCAAACCGCGCAAGAGTGCCCCGATTGTCACGGCACCAAGCTCCAACCCGAAGCGCTGCAAGTCCGGGTCGCGACGCGTACCATCGCCGAGGTGAGTGAGCTGCCGGTCGATCGACTGCTCGAGTGGTTGGAGACGATCGAGCTCACGCCCTTCGAGCAACAGGTCGCCGCACACATTCTCAAGGAAGCGCGCGATCGCGTGCAGTTCTTGTGCGACGTCGGCCTGAATTATCTGACCATGCATCGCGCCACGCGCACGCTCTCCGGCGGCGAAGCGCAGCGCATTGGGCTTGCGAACTCGCTCGGCTCGCAGCTCGTCGACACCCTGTATGTGCTCGACGAGCCGTCGATCGGTCTTCACTCGCGCGACATGGACCGATTGCTTCGGTTGCTGCACCGCCTGCGCGACACGGGCAACACGGTGCTCGTCGTCGAACACGACCCTGATGCAATTCGCGCCGCCGACTACATGGTCGAGCTCGGACCCGGCAGCGGCGAGAAAGGCGGACAACTCGTGTTCAGCGGCCCGATCTCACGCATCGCCGAGAGTCCGCTCACGGGCGCGTATCTCACCGGCGCGAAGGAAATTCCGGTGCCGGCGCAACGCCGCCGCCTCGGGCCACGGTGGATCACGTTGACTGGCGCGCGCGAGCACAACCTCAAGGGCGTCGACATCAAGATCCCGCTCGGCGCGGTGACCGTGGTGAGCGGCGTTTCAGGATCTGGAAAGAGCACGCTCATTCACGACGTGTTGCTTCGCGCACTCGAGACTCGCTTGCATGGTGAGCACAGCGCCAAGCAGCACCTCGGCGAAGTCGTCGGTGCGTTCGACACGATTACTGGCGTCGAAGCGATCGACGACGTGATCGGCATCGATCAAAGTCCGATTGGAAAATCGCCACGCTCGAACCCAGTCACATACGTCAAAGCGTTCGACGAAATCCGCCGCATCTTCGCCGACGCGCCGCTTTCCCGCGAGCGTCGGTACACCGCCGGCACGTTCAGCTTCAATGTGGCCGGCGGACGCTGCGAGACGTGCGAGGGCGCCGGTTATCTCGAGGTCGAGATGGTGTTCATGGCCGACGTGTTCGTTCCGTGCGACGACTGCGCCGGCAAACGCTTCAAGCCAGCGGTGCTCGATGTGCGCGTGAATGGCCGCAACGTCTACGAAGTCCTCGAGCTCACGATCGACGAAGCCATTCGATTCTTTCCGCGCGAAGAGAAGCTCGGCCAAGCGCTCTGGCAGTTGCAACAGGTCGGACTCGGATATCTGCGGCTCGGACAACCGGCAACGACGCTTTCCGGCGGCGAAGCGCAGCGACTCAAGATCGCGCGCGAGCTTGTATTCGGCACCAAGAAAAGCGGCAAGAAGCTCTACGTCATGGACGAGCCCACGACCGGTCTGCACCTCGACGACATTCGCAAACTTGCTCAGGTGTTCGATCGGTTAGTCGACGCGGGACACACGCTCGTGCTCATCGAGCACAATATGGACGTCATCAAGCTCGCCGACTGGGTGATCGATCTCGGTCCGGAAGCTGGCGACCGCGGCGGTGAGGTTGTCGCGACCGGTCGTCCAGAAGAGGTCGCTCGTGTTGCCGGATCTTATACGGGACAATGGTTGCGCGGCGTGCTTCCCGGCTTCGCCGAGTATGACAGGCATCGGCCTCGGACGGCAGCGTCGAGAGCGAGACTGCCACAAGCGGTTTAAGTCGCTGGCGCGAATGGGGTTGGGGCCGCTCCAAGTCCGGTTGACTTCGCCCCGTGGTGCGCTACGTTTCTCAAGTCTGATCCCCGATAGCTCAGTTGGTAGAGCGCTCGACTGTTAATCGAGTGGTCGTAGGTTCGAGTCCTACTCGGGGAGCTCGTTCTGCCTCCGTCAATCGCCATCCGCTGAGTGCGTCAGACGCGCTCGCCGGGTGGCGATTTTGCGTGATTGAGCAGTGCTCGTCATTCGGCGGAACGGAGTTTTCAATTCCGTTTGCTAGCTTACGAATACACACCCTCGACTCTTGTCTCACGAGATGCAGATGAAGACGCAGTACCGCACGACACTGCTCGCTGCCGCCGCGGTCGCGCTCGCGGCGTGCGGTGCGAAGCCAAGCGCCAAAGCAGCACAGACTCCCGACTCGACCCATAGCGCGAACGGCGAGGTCGCCAAGCGGACAACCGCGCCGAAGCCGGGAACCGGGAACGCGAGATCGCCCAACGTCCTCACCGGCGACACCGCCCGCGCGCACCTCAATCCCGGCCGCAACTCGCATGACAGCGTGTCGTTCCTGTCCGCGATCCGCCGCGGCGTGAAGATGATGGCGACGTGGCCCAGCGGGCCCGCCCCGCTCGAAGGTGCGCTGCTTCCCGCGCGCCGCATCGTCGCGTTCTACGGAAACCCGCACGAGAAGAAGATGGGCGTGCTCGGCGAATATCCGTCCGATGAGATGCTTGCCAAGCTCGATCAGACCGTTGCCGAGTGGAGAAAGGCCGATCCGTCGACGCCGGTGCAGCCGGCGTTACAGCTGGTCACAGTCGTCGCCCAGGGCGCGCCTGGACGAGACGGCATGTATCGCCTCCGCATGGACACGTCTCTGATCAACAAAGTTTACGGTTGGGCGCAGACGCGAAAAGCGTTGCTCTTCCTCGACGTGCAGGTCGGCAAGAGCACCGTTCAGGCGGAGATCCCACGCCTGCTTCCCTATCTCTCTCGACCCGACGTTCATCTTGCGCTCGATCCCGAGTTCTCGATGCACTACGAGCGTGAGGGCGTTGTGCCGAGTAAGAAAGTTGGCGAGATGAGCGCGGAGGACATCAACTACGCGATTCGCACGCTGACGCAGCTCGTGATCGAGAAGCATCTCCCGCCCAAAGTGCTCGTGGTGCACCGCTGGACGCGCAAGATGGTGTCGAATGCATCGGCGATCAAACCGACACCGCAAGTCCAAGTCGTCATGGACATGGACGGTTGGGGTCCTCCGTGGCTCAAGTTCGATTCGTATCGCGACTACGAGGTCGCTGAGCCAGTGCAGTTCACCGGGTTCAAGATTTTCTTCCATCACGACGTGAAGAAGGGCGACGCGCTCCTTACGCCCCGCGAAGTACTGCGGCTCGTTCCGCGTCCGATCTACATTCAGTATCAGTGATCGCTCGCAGGCTGGCTGTAATGATGTTGGCAATGGCCGTCCCTTACCGGGCGGCCATTGCGCAATCGACCCCTCTCGCACACACACTCTCGTTGCGCGTCGACAACGACGCCTTCGACTTTTGGATGCTCCCGTGGAACCGCCCAGACGATGAATACACGAGCGGCGTTCACATCACGTACGACGGCGGCGACGCGCCGTGGTGGGCGCGACGTTTTCTCGGCGGCGACGACGGCTGTCCGCCTCATTCGCAAAATTGTCGCACCGGACGCGCGGAGCTTGGGCAGGACATCTACACGCGCGATGCGACGTTGTCCGACCCGCGCGTCATCGAACGTTCGCGGCCGAGCGCAGGTTGGCTCTATCTCGCGCAAACCGCACGAGCTCTGAAAGAACGCCGCTCCGACGAGCTGACACTGACACTCGGCGTGACCGGCCCGCCGTCGCTTGCCCAGTTCACGCAGCGTCTTGCGCACAGCGCCGCGCCCGCGTTCAACCGTCCGACGGACTGGAGTCGCCAAATCGAGTTCGAGCCCGGTGCGATTGCGCGCTACGAGCACAGCGAACGACTCGTCGCCGCCGACGGGACGTTTGGTCTCGACGTCGTTCCACGAGCGGCGGCATCGGTCGGCAATGTGATCACCTCTGGCGAATTGGGTATGCAGATTCGTACCGGGTGGCATCTGCCGCATCCGTGGCTCACGCAGACCGACGCTGCGTCTGTCGCGCTCGTCGCGGGAATATCGGGTGAAGCAGTTGCGCGCAACATCTTTCTCGACGGCAACACGTTTCAGACCGGTCCGCGCGTCGGACACGAGCCGTTCGTGGGCTCGGGAGAGATTGGGCTACAGCTTCGTTATCACGTGCTGAGTCTCGCGTACCGTGCCGTCAGCGACTCGCGCGCATACGCAGGCGGACCGCAATGGCATCCGTGGGCGTCGATCGTGGCCGGCGTCACTATCGATCGATGACGGTGATGCGGATCAATCGATCGAGCTTGGGATACTCGCGGTCGAGATAAGCACGTCCGCCGGAGAACAGTGCAGCCTGTTTCCCCGCGCGCACCCCGCCGCCCGAATTCTCGCCGTATCCGGAATACAGACTGTCGACGACAGACATCCCTTGGACGACGCGTCCGATTGGCGCGAACCCTTGCGCGTCAAGCCGCGAGTTGTCCACCAGCGAGATGTAGAGTTGGGTCGTGCGTGTGTTCGGGCCCGTCATCGCAAACGCGATCGTTCCGCGAACATTGCTGTGCACGACAGCATCATCGGGGAACGTGCGGTGTTGCCAAACCGCGCCGACGCCGGGATCTCCTGGAATTCCAAACTGCGCGATGAAGTGCGGAACGACGCGGGAGAATCGCGAGTCGTCAAAGAAGCCGGCGCGCGCGAGATTGTAGAAGCGATCGGCACCGAGCGGCGCCCAGTCGCGTTCGATCGAGAGCGTGAACGTACCTTTGCTCGTCTCAACGCGCGCGTCGAACGTGCGCGGTGCATTCGTCGTCCAGAACGAAGAGCTCGGGTCCAGGAGCGCCGAACGTGCTGCCGCGGGCGAAAGCGCCGAGCCGTGCCGATGCAGGCATGCGGACGAAAGCGCGGCGACAAGACTGATTGCTGTTGCGAATCGTCGGGTCATCGCGGAAAGCTCGTCTACGCTGAGAGGACGCGCTAGACGACGGTGCAACCACGCGCGATGTTAGCAACATGCGAATACTCATTGCATCCGCTCTCGTTTGGCTCGCCGTCGGTCCGGCGACCGCGCTGGCGCAAACCAAGGCGCTTCGGTTCGCCGCCGTCGTCGACGGCACTGGCCGCGTGATCCCGAACGGCGTTGTGGTCGTCGACGGCGACAAGATCACACGCGTTCTCACGGCGCGCGATCCTGTCCCTGCCAATGCACAGACGCTCGACCTGACGCGCTACACGGCCATCCCGGGCATGATCGACGTGCACACGCACATGACCTACTACTGGGATCCGACGTCGGGCACCGATCCGTGGCGCCAGCCGCCACGGCAGCCTGAGCAGACCGTGCAGCTCGCGAAAGCGAACGCTTTGAAGACACTCGAAGCCGGAGTCACTACTGTACGCGATCTCGGCGCGTCGAACTACACCGATATCGCGCTACGCGACTCGATCAACAAAGCGGGATGGATTGGCCCGCGAATGTTCGTCGCCGGCTATGGTTTGCAGCGCGCGCATCCACCGTACCGGCCGAACGCGGACACGACGCGCACGACGCGCGGCCGCGTGTACAACATCTCGCAAATTGCCGAGGCGGTGAAGCAGCAGGTCGACGCCGGCGCCGATTACATCAAGGTGTACGGCTCGACCGGCAGCGGCGCGGACGTCACGGGCAATGAGACGTTCACCTTCGATGAGCTAAAAGCGGCGGTCGATGCCGCGCACCAATACGGCAAGCGCATCGCGGTTCATTCGTATGGCCCTGATGGCGGCCGGGATGCCGTTCGCGCCGGCGTCACGTCGCTCGAGCACGCAATCGATCTCGATGACGCAACGCTCGCCGACATGGCCAAACGCGGTACGTTCTACGTTCCGACGATCGATCACAATCGCTTTTACGCCGAGTACGCGAAGGACTTTCACTACACGCCACAGCAGGTCGCGGCGCTCGACTCGTTTCGCCTCCGCAACTACGAAACCGCGCGCCGCGCATTCAACGCCGGCGTCAAGCTCGGCATGGGCTCCGACGCGGTGTTCCACATGTTCGGTCAGAACACGCGCGAGCTCGGGTGGTTCGTGAAGCTCGGAATGACGCCGGCCCAAGCCCTCGCCGCCGCGACCACTACGGGGGCCGCCATTTTGGGAATGGAAAAAAGCCTTGGCGCTATCGCGCCCGGCTATTTCGCCGACATCGTCGCCGTCGAGGGGAACCCGCTCACCGATATCAACGTAGCGCTCAACAACGTGCGTTGGGTGATGAAAGGCGGAACGGTGGTGGTGGATAAGACGAAGTAGGTCGCGCGAGCCCGTGCGGTTCAGCCCACAGCGCCAGCTGGATTCGCAACAGCAACCAGCCTCGGTCTATATTTCCGCCCAGTGAAGAGGACTAACTCCGACACCGTGAGCCTGTGACGTCACCGGATTCCCGCCCATTGATCGGCGTCATCATGGGGAGCAGCTCTGATCTCAAGTATCTGCAACCCGCGATCGATCTCCTCACCGAGCTCGAGGTTCCATATGAAGCCAAAGTCGTGTCAGCGCATCGCACGCCGGATTGGATGTTCGAGTATGCGTCGGCGGCGGAGTCGCGCGGCATCGAGGTGATTATCGCGGCGGCGGGTGGCGCCGCACATTTGCCGGGCATGGTCGCGGCGAAGACGCTGGTGCCGGTGCTCGGCGTCCCCGTTCCCGCGACGATGCTGAATGGACTCGACTCCCTGCTGTCGATCGTGCAAATGCCGAAGGGCGTTCCAGTCGGGACCTTGGCCATCGGTGAGCCCGGCGCCTTCAATGCGGCACTCCTCGCGACCGCGATCGTTTCGACGCAACGCGCGGACATTCGCCAACGCTTGCGCGAGTGGCGACAGCGCCGCACCGACGACGTGCTCGCGAACACGACGATCAGCGCGCCGGGCTGATGTCGATCATCGCACCTGGCTCGACCATCGGCATCCTCGGCGGCGGCCAGCTCGGTCGGATGACGGCGATGGCCGCGCGCACGATGGGCTACAGCGTCCACGTGCTCGATCCGGACGCGCAATGCGCCGCGAGCGCCGTCGCTGATCGCGTGGTAGCCGCAAACTTCGACGATGCCGATGCCGCAGCTGATCTCGCGTCGCACTGTGACGTCGTCACGCTCGAGATCGAACAAATTGGCGTCGCTGCGCTCGAAGCCGCGTCGCGCCATGCACCGCTGCGTCCCGCGGCGTCGATCCTCGCGGTCGTGCAAGATCGCAGTCGCCAAAAGCGATGGCTCTCCGAGCGTGGATTTCCACTTGGTGACTATCGCGACGTGTCGAGCGCGGCGGAAATCGAAGTTGCGGCGCGCGAGCTCGGCCCACTGATCGTGAAAGCATGCCGCGGCGGCTATGACGGCCGGAGTCAGACGCGCGTCGACGCACCATCACAGTCGAGCGACGCGTGGGCCGCACTTGGCAGCCGACCGTCTGTGGCCGAGCAAATGCTCGATCTCGAGATCGAGCTGTCCGTGATGGTGGCGCGTCGTCCGGGTGGACAAATCGTCGTCTACCCGCCCGCGCTGAACGTTCACGAGCGGCAGATTCTCGCGTGGTCGGTGCTCCCCGCACCGCTTCCTGAGCGCATGGCACAGCAAGGCGAAGAAATCGCGAGAGCAATCGCCGACGCGTTTCAGCTGGAGGGAATACTCGCAGTCGAGATGTTCGTGCTGCGCGACGGCACGTTGCTCGTCAATGAGCTCGCTCCGCGACCGCACAACTCGTTTCACGAGACCGAGGTCGCCTGCTCGACCAGCCAGTTCGAGCAGCTCGTACGCGCAGTTTGCGATTTGCCACTCGGCGACACTCGCGCGCTCAGGCCGGGCGCAATCTTCAATCTCTTTGGGGAGCTGTGGGCGAAGGGCCCGCCGCAATTCGAGGGTGCTCTCGCGCAGCCTGGTGTTCGGCTGCATCTCTATGGAAAGCGCGGCGCTCGAGCAGGTCGAAAGATGGGCCATCTATCAGCGATCGGCGAAACACCGGACGATGCGCTCGCACGGGTACGTGCCGCGGCGATCGCAATCCAGTGATCCCGACATACCAGGCATCGAACAGTGACTAACTTCTTTACGAATCTCGGTCGCGCGTTGATCATCGCGACGACATCTTTCGCGGCGATCACGTGCTCGCAACCGCCGGTGTACACGCCGCCGGGCCCGTCGCCGACGGCACCCGCGCGTCCCGGTGCGTCGCCGGTCACCACAACTCCGGTCGCGGGCACGTCCGCGACTGCGACGATCCGCGACCTCGCCGGCGTGCGCGTCGGGACTGCGACGCTCACCGACACGTATTCCGGCGTGCTCGTTGTCGGCAGCGTGACTGGACTCGGACTCGGCTCTCACGGCCTTCACATTCACGCCGTCGGCAAATGCGACGCGCCGTTTACGTCGGCGGGGCCTCATTTCAATCCTCTTGGCAAGCAACATGGATTCGAGAACGCGAATGGTCCCCATCTCGGTGACATGCCGAATATCGACACGCCCGCGGCGGGAACTCTCCGCTTCGAGCTCTTGTTGCCCGGCGTGACGCTCAAGGCCAACAATCCGCTGCTCGATGCCGACGGCGCGGCGATCGTCCTCCACTCCGCGCGCGACGACTACAAGACCGATCCGTCGGGCGACTCCGGCTCTCGCATCGCCTGCGGCGTCATCGTCGGCAAATAGTCAATGCAGATCGCCGAATTCTCGCTGGAGCGATATTTCGCCAAGTGGGAATTCGCCGTGCGTCATGTGCTCGGCGCGTCCGACGTCGAGCCGTATTCGCTCGGCGAGCTTCTCGCGCTCGCCGATGAGGACGCGTGGCGACGCTGGAACTCGCTGACGCTCGGCTACACCGAGTCACTGGGCTTGCCGGTACTCCGCCACGAGATCGCACAGATGTACGATCGAGCGAGCGCCGACGACGTAATCACGTTCGCCGGCGCCGAGGAAGGTATTTACACCGCGATGCATGCATTGCTCGTTCCGGGCGATCATGCCGTCGTCATCTGGCCTTCGTATCAGTCGCTGCACGAGGTCGCGCGGTCGATCGGCGCATCGGTGACGCTCGTCCCGCTCGATCCATGCGACTGGTCGCTCGACATCGACGCGGTCGAGTCGGCGATGCGTCCGAACACGCGCGTCGTCGTCGCGAACTTCCCGCACAATCCGACCGGAAGCCAACTATCGATCGATCAGCTAAAGGCGCTCATCACGATCGCCGAACGACATGGCGCGTACTTCCTCTCCGACGAGGTGTATCGGCTGCTCGAGCACGATGGAGAACCGTTGCCCGCGGCCGTCGATTGCTCCGAGCGTGCGCTCAGCCTCGGCGTCATGTCGAAGTCGTTCGCGCTGGCCGGATTGCGGATCGGGTGGATTGCGACGCGCGACCGGGCGCTCTTCGCGCGACTTGCGTCGCTCAAGGACTACACCACGATCTGCAACAGTGCGCCGAGCGAGATTCTCGCGCTCATCGCGTTGCGTGCGAAAGCCATAGTATTGGCGCGATCGCGAGCCATCGTGCGAGAGAATCTCGAGACGCTCGACGCATTCTTCACGCGAAACGCCGACCGATTCGCCTGGGTGCGGCCGCGCGCGGGAAGCGTATGTTTTCCGGCACTGAGGCGAGGCGAGGTCGACGAATTCGCCGCCGCCCTCGTCGAGCGCGAGGGCGTCCTCATCGTACCGGGCTCGCAGTTCGGCTTCCCTGGCAATCACTTTCGTCTCGGATATGGCCGCCGCGACATGGGCGAGGCAGTCTCGCGCCTCGAGGCGTTCGCGCATGCGTACTGACCGGCACTCCGCTTGCGGACGGACGCAGCCGTGAACAACACCGTCGACGTTGATCGTCCATCGGACGTCGTCTATCGGCTCGCCGCGGCGGGACTTGGTGGCGCCCTGCTCGGCCTCAGCAGCGAGCGGCGCACGCGCGCGGCGTTGCGAGCGCTCGGGCTTGGTTTGATCGCGTTCGCCGTACAGCCGCTGTTCGAGAGGCGCGTAGAGAAGGCTGGCGATCGAAGGCGACGCGTCTCGTTCAAGTCGGTCATCGACGTCGAGCGCCCGGTGGCCGATGTCTTCGCGTTCTTCAAGAACTTCGAGAACTTCGCGCACGTGATGGGCGGGATTCGATCCGTGATCGACTACGAGGATGGTCGCTCTCGGTGGGAGGTGTACACGCCGTCCGGCGGCACGCTCGAGTGGGACGCGGTGGTGACGAAGTATGTGCCGAACAGCGTGATCGCGTGGGAGAGCGTGCCACGCAGCGCTGTCGAGACGACTGGCCTCGTTCGCTTCAAGCCGCTCGCGCCAAACTGGACGCGCCTCGAGATCGCGTTCACCTACCGTCCGGCGCGCACCGACTTCAGCGACGCGGTGCATTCGCTGCTTGCGCCACGGGCAACGCGTCGGCTGCGCGCCGATCTCGAGCGTGCGCGTTCTTATATAGAGTCGCTCCCTTCCACTGCCGTGGAACAGCAGCCGGCGACCGACCGCTAGCAACGCCAATTACGACGGATTCGATCCGCCTGCGTTTTGTCGCTCGTCGCCTCGATCGGTGGATCGACGTCCCCACTGCCGGCGATCGCCGATTGGCGTGACGGTTTGATCCTGCGGCGACGCCGTGTGCACCTCGAACAGTCGGAACGGGGGACGATCCGGATAGCTCGCCCGAAGCACCGAGTGCGCGACATTATAGACCGGGATTCCCGTCTGCGTTTTTCCTTCAGGCGCACCTTTGTGCGCATGACCGTGGAAGACGGCGGTGACGTCGAACCGCGAGATCGGATCCTCCAAACGACTCGAGCCGAGGAACGGAAATATTTCTGGTGACTCTCCTTCGACGGTGGCGCGAATTGGAGCGTAGTGCATGAGCACGATGCGGTGATCGGCCTTGAGTCGCGCCAGCGCAGACTCGAGCTTCAACGCTTCTTGTACCGCCTCGTGCACGAAGTCCTTGATGATCTTTTCGCCCCAAGGACCGAGCGCGCCACGCCCAAAGCCACCACAGAATCCGCGAACGCCGGCGAACCCGACGCCGCGAAATTCCCACGTGTCTCCGTCCAGCATGTGGACGCCGACGTCGGTCAGGATCTGACTGATGTCACGCTCCTGACTCGACTCGAAGTCGTGATTTCCCAACACGCCGACCATCGGGATCTTGATCGGCGCCAAGTCCTTCGCCAGCACACGCGCCTCTTCCGCCAGCCCATAGTCAGTGAGATCGCCGCACAATACGAGCACGTCGGCCGATTCCGCGATCTGATTGAAGAGCGGCTGGAGGCTCCCTTGCGAGCTCTTGGAATAGTGAATGTCGGCGAGCGCCGCCAAACGAACCACGTCCCCACCGGCAGTCAACGGCATGGCATTTTGAGTTCGAGTCCAAATCGAGGGCCACCCTTGCCTACCGAACATTTCGGGCCACGAGCTTGGCGAACACGTGGGTGGCCAACCGGTCGAGCACGACTAGCCCCGGTCTTGCATTCAACGGCCTGGTATCGCGGTAGAGGACTCGACCATAGCTCATGGCGTACCAATCCACCTTCGATCACCCCGGCAAAGACACGAACGCCTTCTACCGGCGAACGCTTCACGTGCTCAGCGATGCCCGCATTCCGTTCCTGGTCGGCGGCTCGCACGCCATTCTCAACTACACGGGCATCGTTCGCGAGACGAAGGATTTCGATCTCTTCATTCGGCGTGGCGATCTGGATCCGGCGCTGCAATCGTTGCGTGAGGCCGGCTACCACACGGAGATCACGTTTCCACATTGGCTTGCCAAGGCGCGACAGGGCAACGACGTCGTCGATCTCGTGTTCAGCTCCGGCAACGGCGTCTGTCGCGTGGACGACGCATGGTTCACGCATGCGATCGAAGCCGACGTGCTAGGGATGCCCGTCAAGATCGCGCCGGTCGAAGAATTGTTGTGGCAGAAAGCGTACGTCATGGAGCGCGAGCGTTACGACGGTGCCGACGTCGCTCACATTCTGCGCAGCTGCGCCGAGTCGCTCGACTGGGACCGCGTGCTCCAGCGGTTCGATCCGCACTGGCAGCTACTACTGTCGTACCTCGTGTTGTTCACCTTCATCTACCCCTCGGAGCGTCACCGGATTCCCGCGCGCGTGATGATCGAGTTGATGAATCGACTGCAACAGGACCTGAACAATCCGCCCAGTGAGGATCGCGTCTGCCGGGGAACCCTGATGTCGCGTGCTCAGTATTTGCTCGACATCGGCCGGTACGGATATGAAGACGCGCGTCTCGCTCCGCGCGGCAACATGACGGCGGAAGATGCGGTCTACTGGACGTGGGCGATCGAGAACATCCGTTGACGCGGTGAGCTGATGTCGGTGAGCGCGGGCTCGTTCGTTCCGTCGCTAGTGCGTTCCGTAAGGACGTGGCGGCACCGACTGCAAATAGAGCCAAACGGCATGTAGCTCTTCATCGCTCATGTTGGCGATCGTCTTCCACGGCATCGGCTCGCGCAGCGGCGATCCGTCTGGGCGCTTTCCGGTACGGATCGTTTGCACGAACTCGGCTTCACTCCATTTCCCGAGATTCCCGCTGGGCGTGAGATTCGCGGCTGGGCCCCATGACGGATCGCCGGCTTCGATCTTTCCGCCCGACAGCCCCGGTCCGTGGCACGCGCGACATCCGGCAAGGGTAGCCATGTAGAGTCCATATTCTTTCGACCCACCGGGCGTCACCGACATAGGCTTGGCCGCCGAATCGCGGAGTCGCTCGGCTGGCAGCAGGGGCAACGCTCCCAAAAAGAGCAGTGCGCGCGAGATCCCGTACCGCACCGCGCGCTCGATGAGCTCGGGCGTCAGTTGCGCGCCGACGCCGCTCCGCGGCGGGAGTGATAGGAGTGATGGGCGAGATCAGCAGGCCGCATTGTACGAGCGGCTCGGCCCGGGCGCCAGCCCGCGGCCCAAGTACTTAAACCATCGTCCGTTCCAGGCTGTCTGAACCTTCACGAGGCCGCGTCGCCATCCCACCCCATCACAGGGTCGCGCATGTCCGCTACACGAAACCGCTCCGCTCTGGTCATCCCCCTGCTCTGTGCTCCGCTCATCACTCGAGTCGGCGCGCAAACGGAACGACGCTCGATCTCCGGCGATCGCGTCGCGATCTATAACTTGGCTGGCGAGTTGCGCGTCCAGCCGGGCACGGGATCGGATGTCATTGTCGAGATCACGCGCGGCGGACACGATGCGTCGCAACTCAAGCTGGCCACGGGTGTCATTCGCGGTGCGCAAACACTGCGCGTGATATATCCGTCCGATCG
>JAICYT010000240.1 GCA_025934075.1 Gemmatimonadaceae bacterium | reverse complement strand
GTGAGCTGGCGAGCGATTTTGCCGGTCGAATCGAGATACATTGTCGGCGTCGACTTGAGCGGCGCGCGCTCGCGGTAGTCGACGGTAATCGGCTCGCCCTTGGCTGGACGAATGACCATGAATCCGCCTCCGCCAATGTTGCCCGCGCTCGGATGCGTGACCGCGAGCGCGAACGCCGTTGCCACGGCGGCGTCGACGGCGTTGCCGCCTTTGCGCAGGATCGCCGCTCCGACGTCGGACGACGGGGCCGAGGTGGTGATCACCATTCCATTCTTGGAGGTGATCGGGCCGACGGGATCCTGAGCGCCAAGTGTAGCGGCGGCCGCGAGAAAGCCGGCGATGGCAAAGCGAAAACGATTCATGACACCCTCATTGGGCGAGTCGATTCGAAATACGTACGCGAGAGAAACTACTAGACTGGAATCCGATGCGTGATGGGCTGTGGACCGTCAAAAAGCGGTTGCCGCTTGTGCCCGTTCACATCCCGGGAACCTGCTTTGGGGGTTGAACTTCATTGTTCGTTTCTCCGCCGCGGCCGGCGGCCGGCGGCCGCCGCTCAACAGATTCCGTACAACCCCTGGTTACGCGAAAGACTGTCATATCCGTGGGCGCGGCTTCATGTTCTGTCGAGGACCGCGGCATCGAACACTCCATTCCAGGACACGCCCGTGTCGACAGATCGTCGCACCTTTCTCAAAGCATCCGCCCTCGCCTCCGCCGCGCTCGGGCTGGACGCGCTACCGCGTATCTCGTCTGCCGAAACGCCTTCTACCGAGACGACTCGGGTCGAGCGCGCCGCGAAGTCGCTGAGTATCCTCATCCTTGGCGGGACCGGGTTTACCGGCCCCGAGCAGGTCGAGTACGCGATCGCCCGCGGGCACAAGGTGACGTTGATCAACCGCAATAAGACGCGGCCCGATTTCTTCAAGGGGCGAGTTGAGCAACTCATCGGCGACCTGAACGGCGACATGAGCGCGCTCAAGGGAATGAAGTTCGACGTCGTCATCGACAATCCGACGACGGCGCCGGCCTGGGTGCGGAACGCTGCGCAGTACCTCTCGGGCAACACCAACCACTACATCTTCATCTCGACCATCTCGGCCTACGCGAGCGACAAGAATGTCTGGGCTGACGAGAGCGATCCCACGCACACGATGCCGCCCGGTCTCGATCCGTACGTCGATATGAACACACTCAAGCCGGAAGATCGCGGGCAGTACTACGGACCCCTCAAGGCGTATTCGGAAAAGGAAGTCGAGAAGCACTACCCGGGTATGAACACCATCATTCGCCCCGGGTTGATCGTCGGACCGCTCGACCGCTCCGACCGATTCACCTACTGGCCGTATCGGATCGACAAAGGCGGCGACGTGCTCGCGCCGGGCACCGGCAATGATCCGGTGCAGATCATCGACTCGCGCGATCTCGCCGAGTGGACGGTGCGGATGGCGGAAAACCGCACACTGGGAACGTTCAATGGAACGGGACCGGTGAAACCGCTCACGATGGCGGAAATGTTGTACGGCATCAAAGGCGTGACGACGGCGGGTGCGCAATTCACTTGGGTGCCGGCGGATTTCCTTCGCGAGCAGAAGATTTCTGCGTGGCGGCACATGCCCGTGTGGGTGCCCGATGGTCCGAACAACGCCGCCTTTTCGCGACGAAGCATCGCGAAGGCGCTGGCCGCGGGGCTGACGTTTCGTCCGCTCGCGGAGACGGCGAAGGACACGCTCGATTGGAACAAGACGCGACCCGCGACCGAGTTGCAGGCGCTCGCCGACGGCAAGATCGCCGGGATTTCGGCGCAGCGTGAAGCCGACGTGCTCGCTGCGTGGAAAGCGAAGCAGGCGGCGACGAAGTGACGATGTCTGAAGACGCCCGGAATACCGACGCAACGGAGGGCGCATTCGAGCGACTGCTCCGTCGCGTCGTCGACGTACGTCCGGGCGAGACGCGTGCGATGATGACGTCGTTCGTGTTCTTCTTCTTTCTGCTCAGCAGCTATTTCGTGCTGCGGCCGATTCGCGACGAAGTCGCGGCGAGCTCCGGGGTGACGAAGCTTCCATGGCTCTTCGCCGGCACGCTCACCGTCACGCTGATCTTCAATCCGTTCTTCTCGGCGCTCGTCGTTCGGTTTCCGGTGCGAAAGGTGATTCCGATCTCGTACCAGTTCTTCGTCGCGAATCTGTTGGTGTTTTACGGCGTGCTGCGGTTCATGTCGAGGGCCGAAGGATCGACGGTCGACATTTGGACCGGGCGGGCGTTCTTCGTTTGGATCACGGTATTCGCGTTGTTCAACACCTCGATCTTCTGGTGTTTGATGGCCGACAGCTTTCGCAGCGAGCAGGCGAAGCGAATGTTCGGATTCATCGGCGTTGGTGGAACGTTCGGCTCGATCGTCGGGTCGGCAGTGACGGCGTCGCTGGCGCCGCGGATCGGAACGCTGAATCTGCTGTTGATGTCGGTCGCACTTCTCGAGCTTGCGGTGTTCACCGTGGTTCGCTTCCCATTACAACCAGCGAGCGGCGCGGGCGACGCGGTGCCGTTGACTCGCGGCTCAATCCCCGGTGTACGCGGCGCGGCGCGCGATCAGGATGTCATCGGGGGAAGCGTGTGGGCCGGATTCACGCACGTCGTGCGATCGCCGTACCTACTCGGCATCTGTGTGTTCATGGTGCTGTTCACGATCGGTTCGACATTCCTGTACTTCGAGCAGTCCGACATCGTGGGACATCTGTACGCCAGCAAGGCGGCGCGCACGGCGGTGCTGGCGCGTCTCGAGCTCGCGGCGCAGGTGTTGACCGTGATGACGCAAATCTTTTTCACCGGCCGGATCATTCGGTGGCTCGGCTTGGCCGCCACGCTTGCGCTGCTTCCGGCGCTGAGCATCGTCGGCTTTGGTGCGCTGGGCGCGATGCCCGGAATCACTGCGCTCGCCGTACTCACTGTTTTGCGGCGCGCGGGCAACTTCGCGCTCACGAACCCCGCGATGGAAGTCCTGTTTACCGTCGTGAAGCGCGAAGACAAGTACAAAGCAAAGAACATCATCGAGACGTTCGTCTACCGCGGCGGCGACCAGATCGGCGCGTGGACATATGCGGGTCTCGTCGCGATCGGTTTCGGTCTCACCGCGATCTCCTACGCGGCGATCCCATTGTCGCTCGTCTGGCTTGCGTTGGGGCTGTGGCTCGGCCGGAAGCAAGCCATTCTCGCGGGCGATCGCGACGCGACGCCGCCCGTGGTCGGTGGCATTCTCGTTCCATCATCCTCAACATCGAACGTATCATGACCGCGACTTCTCCAACGATCGCGACGTCGTCACGCCCGGGCGCGAGCGAGTACGCTCCGTATTACGACAAGTATGTGCAGCGCGTGCCGGACGGCGACATCGTCGCCGTGCTGCGCAATCAGATCGCGGAGACGGCCGCGCTGCTGCGCACAGCACCGGCCGATCGCGCCGACAGTGCGTATGCGCCGGGCAAATGGACGCTCAAGGAAGTCGTCGGCCATATGATCGACGTCGAGCGGGTGATGAGCTATCGCGCGCTCCGATTCTCGCGCGGCGACGCAACGGATCTACCAGGCTTCGACGAGAACGCGTTCGTCGCCAACTCGAACTTCAGTCAGCGGACGTTGTCTGATCTGGTCGACGAGCTCGAGGCGGTGCGAGTCGCGACCGTGCATCTCGCCAAGCACATGGATGCCGATGCGCTGATACATCGGGGAACGGCGAACAACACGCCGGTCACCGTTCGAGGATTGCTCTACATCATCGCGGGTCACGAGCTGCACCACGCGGCGCTGATCCGTGAGCGATATTTATAGAACGAGCCGTTGAAGGTTGCGCATCGACCAGGGGCAAGGGGGACATATGATGCGCTTGTGGGTGAACTCGTATTCGAGATCGACGCCTGTTGCGACCAGTGCGACACTCAGCACTGTCGCGCACGTCGCCATCATTGCACTGTGGGTCATCGCGACGCTGCCATCGAGCGACGTGCCCCGCAACAGCATCGCCAATCGCGTCGTCTACATCCCGCCGCCGGATCGCGTACCTACGCAACGTTCGTCCGCTCCGGCCGTTCGCTACGTCGAGCTCGCGCCGCCTGGACCAGGGTTCGGAATGGGACCGCGCATGATGGGCGACGCGCGTCCATCGACCGCCGACGAAACCAAGGGCAACCAGGCGCGGGATTCGGTAACGGCGCCGGCGGAAGTCGCAGCTTTGCCGCCCGGCCCCGACTCCGTCTTTTCGATTCTCGAAGTCGACACCGCCGTCGTTCGATCGGCAAACAGCGCCGCACCGGCGTACCCGCTCGACCTGCTCAACGCGCACATCACCGGTTCGGTGTCGGCGCAATACGTCGTCGACACAACAGGCTTTGCCGACACCACGTCGTTTACCGTTCTCAAGGCGACCCACCCGGAATTTGTGACCGCGGTAAAAGAAGCGCTGCCGTACATGCGCTTCTCTCCGGCCAAGATCGGCTCGACGAAGGTGCGCCAGCTCGTCGAGCAGCAGTTCAGCTTCCACATCGCCGACACGGCAACGATCGCGGCACCGGTCGCGGCGAAGAAGAAGCCCTGATCGCTTCCAACGACGGTCGTACCAAAATATTGCATCGATGCGCCGCGCCCGGATCATCGATTACGTTTCTCGAATGCGCCACACAGTGCGTCTGCAGGCCGTCATCGTCGGGTACTCTGAGCTCGAGAATATCGATCCGGACCTCGGCCGAGCGTGGGGCACGTTCCGCCCCGGTTTGGGCTATGAGCTCGTGCAACCGGTCTTCCGATTGTTCGCGCAGGCGATCCCGCGTGACGGCTCAGCGAAGAACGCGGAGATGCTCGAGCGATACTACAGCGCGCGCGACGCGTTGCATCTTCAGCTCGAAGATCCCAACGGCCGCGTGATCAAGACCTCGACGATTCATATCGCGGATTACACGGTCGAAGAGGGAAGCGACGCGTTGGTGCTGGACATCCTGATCTCCGAAGACGCTTACTGGAGGCAGCGCGCGGGTCTAGCCTAGGTACTCTTCCAATCGGGTGATCAACTGTGCCTGCGCGGAGATCATCTTGACCCGCGCCGTGTCGGTGTCGAACCACGCGCAGCGATCGACTTCGGGGAACGTCAGATACTTGCCCGAGCCGCGCGGCCACTCTGTGCGCATCGCATTGCTCACGACCGTGTCCGCATCGGCATCGCCTTCCCATGCCCACGCGTGCACG
>JAICYT010000117.1 GCA_025934075.1 Gemmatimonadaceae bacterium | reverse complement strand
CTCGCCGCGACCGATTCTCCCGTGTTGAGTCTCATCCCGCGCATTCACGGCCCGCGTGGGAAGCAGTCGCATGCAACAACGCACCCCCCCGATCCACCACCGCGCCCGAGGTACGCCATCAATGATCTGTCCAGCTTCGGGGAGTCGTTCACACGGCTCGTCATGAACCTCGGGTTCGCTTCTCATGCGCAACCGATCAAGGTCGTGCTCGTTACCAGCGCGCTTCCGGGCGACGGCAAAACGACTGTGGCGACGAATCTTTCGCTGACGCTCGCGCGTGAGGGGAAGCGCGTTCTTCTCATTGATGGTGATCTCCGCGACGGCCAGATCGGCGGAATGATACGGCTGCCGTCGGCTTCGGGATTCAACGAGGCATTGAAGTCGCAGACGGATCTCGGCCAGTCAGTGTCGCAAGTCTTCGCGGGTGAGCGCTGTACCCTGCATGTACTTTCACGCGGGCGCTCCACGGTGGCAGATCCCGCCGGCGCACTCTCGTCCGATGCGCTGACCGAGTTGCTCGCCCATGCGCGAGAGATTTACGACATGATCGTGATCGATTCGCCGCCGGTGAACAGCGTCGCCGATGCCGCGCTGCTCAGTCGTCACTGCGACGGCGTGCTGGTGGTCGCGCGCGCGGGTACAACCGCGCCCGACGCACTCAAGTTCGCGATGGAGCAACTCCGCATCGCTCGCGCGCCCGTCATCGGCGCGGTGCTCAACGACGTCGATTTGCGCCGCGACTCGGGCGCCGACGCGGCCCATCAATACTACGGACGGCATCCGAGCAGCGCTCCCGCCTAGCATGATGCGTCATCCGTGCGAAAAGGCATCTCACGACATCGCCGATCATCCCGATCTGGTGAAAGTACCTCGGCACAGGGCTTGACCTGTGCGAAAATCACCACCGCGCGCGCGCCGTCTCGGCCCTGCCATTGCGTGGACGCCCACGGACGATCCGTACTACTTGCTTGCAGGAATGCTCAACGGATCGAAAGGCCTACCGGCCCTTTCCGTTACGCAGTGGGCGTTGGTCGAGCTGCGACGCAAGATGAAGACAGCTCAGTCCACGTTGCCGTACGGCCTGCTTGCCGGCGAGCTTTGCGTTTCTCCGGAACGAAACGCTCAGTACCTCTTCCTCGACGAGGTCACGCCCGCTCGCAACGAGTTGACTGAGGTCGACCTCAAGTCGCAATTGGAAGCCGAACTACATTCACTTGCGTCCGACGCCGAGAGTCGCGGCAAGATTCCGATCGGTTGGTATGTGGGCGGCATCGGCGAGGATCTGCAGCTCGACGGCGAAGACCTGAGCCTGCATCGCGAAGTCTTTCCCGAGCCGTGGCAGCTCGTGCTGTTACACGACGACACTGCCGGTGACGAACGGGGTGCGTTCCTTCGCTATGCTCAAGCGTCGAAGCATCTATACGCGATTCCATTCTTCGAGCTGCTCCCGGATTCAAGCCGCGCGAACGCGACCAAGCGGAGAACGGCACTGCATTGGGTGAATTACCGCCCGGATGCGCCAGTGTCGCGCTTAGTCGAAACTGACGGCACCCTCACCCGATCCACGTCACGCGGATCTCGGTCGAGATCGAAGAACATCGCGTCTTGGATCTCTTCGTGGCGGCAGTCCGTCGCGCGCTTCTCACCGCCATGGGGCGGAGCTTCGCTACCGGATGACAGTGCGCCCTCGTCGCTTGCCGTCCAACCATCGACCGCCCCTGCATCTCGTCCGGCCCGCAGTGTCGATGTGGCAACTCCGCCGCGAGCCGCTGTGGTGCAATCACCTGTCGTCGCGGTCGAGGCTGTGCGGGGCGCAGAGGTCAATTCGACGATGGTGCCGCAGGAATCGCTGGAAGGCGTGTTCATCTTCATCAATGGAGAGCTCGTCGGGTATTCGGCGGATGCGCATCGCGAACCACCGACTCACTCGAGAGTCGCTCGGCGTCGTCTACTGCTCGTCGTGCTCATTGTGGTGTCCGTCGTGCTCGCGATCGTCGCCCTGCGCGCGTCGATGACGAGGTGATGAAAGCAGGTGAGCGAGACAGAAGTCGCTCCCGCGGGTCAGTTGCGGTGTGAGGATTCGGGGTCAGAAACGAAACACGAGAGCCTGATAGTCAGACGCGGTGCTCGATTTATATCGTCTTAGCTTCCCGCCAGTTCCTAATGGAACCAGCTTACCGAACGGCATCGTGACACTCACGTGGAGCAACGGTGAATACGTTCGAACTCGACAATCAGCTCAACGCCTTCATCATGCAACGGAAGAGCGAAGAGTCGCTTCTTCAGTTCCATGATGAGAATGTCATCGCCCAAGTGAATGACGATGCTGATCGACATGGCCGCGATGAATGAATGCACGGGCCCGAGGCGTTGGAGAAAACATTACTCGCGAGCGGTTCTACCACACGTAGCCCAATGACCCACGTCAGTTGGCGCGATGTTCGTCCGCGAGCGCGTCGTTCGTCGACGATATGGCTGCTCGCGTTGCTGATTGTCCTTGGGCTCATACCCTTACGAGTGTTCCTGCGGCGCTTCATCGAATCGGACTACCTTGCGTTGGCCGTCTCGATCCCCGACATCTCGTATTACTATCTGTTGCCGGCCTGGCGCGTCCACACGCACGGCTTTTTCACGTTCGATGGCATCCACCGAACCTACGGGTTTCAGCCCCTTTACATGGTGGTTCTCTCGGGGCTCTCGGCGATTCTGCCCTCCGTCGAAACCCTCTTGCGCGTTGCCTTGGGGCTCAACGCGACCTTGCATGTCGCGACCGGAGTTCTGATCGGCCTCGTCGTCGACACCGCGCTGTTCGAATGCTCCGACATTGTCCGGTTCATCGCGTCATTGGTGGCGAGCGCCGTTTATCTGTTCGGCTGGAATCTGTTTTGGGTCAACCTCACGCTAAAGGAAAACGCGCTCGCCGCGTTTCTGTATGTCCTTGCGATCTTCTGCTTGGTCCGCGCCCTGTCAGCGCAACGCGAGCAATCTCGCCAGCGATCAATTGGATCGGACGTGTGGCTCGGCACACTGATCGGATTGCTGATCCTTGCTCGACTGCTGCCGTCATCGCTGTTGGCGGCAGGTGTCATGATCGGCGTCGTCTGGGCGTGCCTTTCGAGGCGATCAGCCATGATCGTCAGCGCCGCCATGCTTGCGCCGCTGTTGATATGGGGTATGTACGCGAAACTCGCGTTCGGGCACGTGTTGCCGTCCCCCATCCTGATGGCGACCGGCGGTGCCGGCATGCTCGGCGCCGTCCGCCACTGGTGGTCCGTCGGTTTCGGCGACATGTACGCCTGGGTGGGGTCGTACGCGCGATGGGCGTTCTCCCTCTTCTCCGACAAGGACGTTAGTCCTGGCCGTTTCCTCGCCCGCGCAGGGTTTTTTGGGTTGGGCATGGGTGGCTTGGTGGCATGTACGCCCTTCGCAGCGTGGTGGTCACGAAGCCGAGCCACAATAGTCTTGCTGGCGGCCGCGTCGGTCGCGGGAATTCTCGCGATCCCGGCGTTAGAGTATGCAACTACGCAACGGCTGCTGACCTGGTCCACGTGGTATTTGTTTGACGTCTCAGCGATCTTGACGATCGCTTGTGCGGCGGTGCTGGGCTTCCTCGCGCAGCAGGGAATCGCCCGCCTGCCTCCTCAGCGTGCGAAGCCTCGTCCCAGAGTCGCCGCGCTCCTGATTGCCGTTGTATGGCTTGGAGCGGCGGCGACGGAGTTCAGATCGTACAGGACTGTGCCGGTCCTGAGATGGGACAAATCCGGTTGCACGAATCGCGATGGACCATGTGCCTCCGTCCCAGATTCGAGCTTGGAGAAAACCACGGCAAACGTCACACTGTGGTTCCGGTCAGCCGTGCACCTGGCGAACGGCGAACGAGCAGCTGCGTTCAATGCCGGCTTCGTCGGCCTGTTGTTGCTGCCAACCCCGGTGGTCGACCTCGACGGCCTCGCGAACGACGACATCCACGGCGAGTTATTGGGCCGCGTTGGTGCGTGGCCCTCTCCCGCGCTCGCGGGTTACATCTCGCGAGAACAGATCCGATATGTCATCGATCACGTCCCGGCGTGGACTGAGTGGGAGACCGTTGTGGGACTCAAGACGGAGCTCCTGAGGGAAACGGAAGGTACCGATCCCTCGACGGGGCCCAGGTGGTATTACGTCGTCCACTTCTTGCCGTCTCCTTCCAGCCAGGGCGACACGACCTTGGCGCAAACGTCAAACACCTTCGGCCGCGGTCCGATACGTACCGATTCTGGGATTCCTCCTCGCTGAGCGCACGAATGGGCGAGGAGATTGCACAGACGACGGTCGACCTGATGCACACTAGTCGGCGCCAACGACTGGGCGCTCTGTGACTTCTCAGTCGTTCCGTCGATCTCGATTGACCGACTCTCGATCTTGCTGTTATCAGTTCTCTAATTAGCATCCGGAAGCATGCGCACGTTCAGATGTGAACCGTGCATTCCACGTTGTACCCGCGTTACAGTGTCCGAGGGAACACCAGTCACGGCCTTTGCCGGCCTTCCTCGATGAACCCTGTTGTCAACCGCTGACGCGTGCCATTTACAACCGCCGGAACACCCGTGCACGCGTTACACGCTTGAACGCTTCCCACAGGATCCGAAGCTGTTGCTTGCCGTGCTCGATTAGGCCGAGCGAGCTGGTTTCGAATGGTGGGTATCTACTCGATCGCAACGCGCTCCCTGAACTCGAGATTCTTGAAGAGCTGAGTCCACGCAGGGCGATGTCGCGTGAAGAGCAGTTCGCGGAGCAACGTCTTGCTCGAGTCGACCTACGGCTGCTGCACCAATGGGCGCACGAAACGAGCACGCGGCGCCGATCTCACAAAACGAAAACCTCGCCACCGGGTAAGTGATTGCGAGGATTGGATGTAGAAATGGGCCCGGGAGGAGTTGAACCTCCGACCTCACGCTTATCAGGCGTGCGCTCTAACCACCTGAGCTACGAGCCCTTGCGGGCTTTTTACACCGAGTCTCAGAAGTTAACCGGCGTCACCCCGAGGGTCAATCAATCCGGGCTCGCGCCGTCAGCCTTCGAGCACGGCGCGAAAGTACTCGGGCACGTCGACCACGAACGATGACGCGGCGCCCACCGGAAGCCACTCCAGCCGATCCACCAGCACCTCCACTCGCGGATCGGCCGGAGTCGACCGCTCGACCGCGCGCGCATCCAGATCGATGATCCAGTACTCGGCGACCCCCTGATCGCGGAACATTACGCGCTTCGCAACGCGGTCCGCGCGAGCCGTGCTCGGGGACAGCACCTCGATCGCGAGCAGCAGGGTCCCAACGTCCTCAAACCGCTCCGGCCTGCGACGATTGACCAGCGGGATCACGAGCAAGTCCGGCCGGACGGCGCGAGTCGGCGAGAAGATGACGTCGGCCGGCGCGAAGTACGCGTGGCCGACCGGTTCCCGCGCGAGATACTCGCGCAGCCGCACGTGCATCTCCGCGATCGCCTCTTGATGGCGAAACGACGGCGCCGGCGTCACGAACAACTCGCCGTCGATGACCTCGTAACGATTGCCGTCGTCGGGCAGGTCGAGCAAGTCGTCGACCGTCCAACGCCTCTTGAGTGATCGCATCCCCATACGCTACCGCCCCCGGCGCCGAGGAAGCAAGCGAGCATGACGGCAGTCTATGCTCGATCCGTAAATGGGTGACATCAATCCGAAACGATCGCCACCAGATCGTTTCTCAACGAGCGATTCGCTCGCTCAGCGGTTCCGATCGAACCAGTCCACCGCGTCGAACGCGTGCGAGACCTGCAGCGCCACGGCATGTCCGCCCTGTCCGAGGAAACCCGGCGCGGTGTTCCGCACCCACCATCGATCGCCGCGCACCGACGCCTTGATCAGCGTCGACGGCGACAGACGATAGCCGCCGCCGAACTCACCGTCGACGAAGTCCGTCAAACGAGCCGTCCATGTCGCGGTGGACGTGCCCGTCGTCGTCGTCGGTCGAATGAAGGGATACTTGTTCCGCTCGGCGCGGGCCGCAATGAAGAAGCGCGGCGTCAACGTGTACTTCGCCTCTCCATAGTAGGTGAAACCTGTGATCGCGCCGCTCGGAATGTCGTAGCGTCCGCGGGCCGCCTCGGCATGCGTCTCCAGATAGCCGTGCGAGAACGATGCATCGAAGGCGATGACGCGCTGGTGAAAATCGCTCCACGATCTTCCCTTGAGCGCCGCGACCGGCACATCGCGATTCAGATACGGTCCCACGGTGAACGACGTGCCGAAGCGCAGCCCGACGATCGGAGTGTAGCCGCCGCCGATCGCCGGTCGGAGACGCGGTGTGGGACTCGGCTCGTAGCCGGCGTGGCTCGTCGGCAGTGAGACCATCGCGGCGCGGTAGTCGAACCGATACGCATCGCCAAATACCTCGACCCCGAGTGGATAGTCGAGCGAGTAGCCGTCGGGTTCACCGATGAGCGGATTGCGCGTCGAGAAGTGCCGCGACGCAAACGTCCCGATCACCGGCGTCAAACGTCCGGCGTCGATCACGAAATGCTGCGATGCGGTATAGCGAAGACCGAATTGATCGCTGGAAACCTCTTGCTCGTCCGCCTCGTACCGCGCGCTTCCACCCTCGAATGCGCCCTGCGCGTACGCGACGAGTCCAGGCAACGGCTCGTACGCGCCCCACATCTGAATTCGTCCCAGGCCAGCGGGTTCTCCGCGGTTTCGCGTCAGCAGATTGGATCGCGCGTTCGTCGACCAGAACTCCCCGTCGACGATTCCCTGCAGCAACACCGGGCTTTGCGCGATCACCCGAGTCGGAATCGCCGCAACGACGCCAAGCGTCACGACCACGATGCCGAGGCGGCACATGCGAACGGCGCGCATCAGTCGCCGGCGGCCGCGACGCGCACTGGCACGCGCATCGACGCGTGGCTCGCGTCGAGTGCCTCGCGCACCGTACGCGCCAGTACGGTCGGAGTGAATGGCTTGCGGAGAAACACCGCCGCCGGATCGAGCTCGTATTGCGCGAGCGCGTCGTCGGCATACCCAGACATATAGATGATGAGCGGCGCGGGACGCGTCTCGACATACTTCGCCACCAGCTGCGGCCCACTCGTGCGCGGCATGACGATGTCGGTCAGCAGCACGTCGATCTCGCGAGCATTCGCGATCTCTAACGCCTCTTCGGCATTGCGCGCGACGAGCACCATATAGCCGCGCTCCTCGAGCGTGCGCCTCGCGAGAATGCGAACGTCCTCCGCGTCCTCGACGATGAGAATCGTCTCGGTGCCGCGCGGAAGCTCGGCCTCCTCGACGACGGGCGTGTCGCTGACGGCGACAATCTCCGCCGCGGGGAGTGTGATCCTGAACGAGGTTCCGCGTCCGAGCGTGCTGTCGAATGTGATCGCTCCGCCGGACTGATTGACAATGCCATAGACGGTGGATAATCCGAGGCCGGTCCCCTTCCCCGGCTCCTTCGTCGTGAAGAACGGCTCGAAGATGCGATCCTTCACGTCGTCGGTCATGCCGATGCCGGTGTCAGTGACGACGAGTGACACTCCGCCCTGCACGTTGCCGGTCGCGATGGTCAGCGTTCCGCCCGCGGTCATCGCGTCGCGCGCGTTGACGGCGAGATTGAGCAGCACTTGCTCGAGCTGGCCACGATCGGCGCGCACGCGGCCGAGTGGCGTGCTCGATTGAATGCGCAGCTCGATGTGCTCGCCGATGATTCGTCGCAGCATTGGCGCGATGCCATCGACGACGTCGCCCAGGTCGAGCACCGTTGGCTGCAGCACTTGCTTGCGGCTGAACGCGAGGAGCTGATGGGTCAGATTCGCCGCGCGATCCGACGCGTCGACGACCTGGCGCAGATCTTCGGCCGACGGACTATTCTTGTCGGCACGCATGAGCGCAAGCTCGGTGTAGCCCGAGATGACCGTTATGAGATTGTTGAAGTCGTGCGCGATGCCGCCGGCCAGCGTGCCGATCGCCTCGAGCTTCTGCGATTGTCTGAGCTGCGCCTGACTTTCTCGCAGCGCTTGCTCGACGCGCGTGCGCTCGCTGATCTCGTCCGTCAGCACGACGTTCGAGGCCACGAGCTCCGCGGTTCGTTCCTCGAGCTCGCGTCGCTTGACGGTGAGAGAGTCCATGAGCTGGTTGAACGATTCATTGAGCGTGCGCACCTCCTGTGCTTCGTCGGCGGCGTCGAAGCGTCCTTGGCGTTGCTCCGCCGCCGCGCCCGACCGCATGTAGCGAACGAAGCGATGGAACGGGCCGAGGACCGTGCGCGCGACGAACGCCGCACCAATGCCGGCGATGAGCACCGCGAACGCGCCATAAACGAGAAAGTCTGCCCGCAACGGCCGCATGAGCGCGGAAACGCGGCGCGACAACGGCTGAAGCATCCAGAGCCGGACAGCATCGTGACGTTGTGTCTCGCCCAGGCTCAGTGGCGCGGCAACATAGTCCTCTCCGCGCAGCCTCACCGTCGTCGGCTGCGCGCCACGCGCGCGCGACGCAAGCTCCTCGGCCACCATCGGCGATGAGAGCGTGCTGTCGCTCGCGCCGAGAACGGTCGATCCTGCCGTGAGCAAAACGTCCGCGTCCGCGGCGGCTCTGGCGTTGGCGATGAATGCGGCGTCGAGCCGCCGTCCAAGCACCAGCGTGCCGAGTGTGAATCCGTCTTGCACGATCGGGTAGACGGCGACCTCGAGGTCGCCTGTCTCGGTCCGCAGCGCGGCCAAATCGCCGCTATCGGCTGGAACACTCGGGTCGAGAACGTGCCGAACCGCGTTGAGCGCGAGCAGGCTCGTGCCACGCGGCACGATACCGCCCGTGCGCGCCGCGGCTGCGAATACGCGGCCCGAATCATCGGTGACGAGCAACAGATCGGCGTCGACGCTGCGCAGTCGCGTGCGGAGCTCATCTTCCATCGTGTTGACGAGATCGGTGCGCGGCTCGCGCCCCGCGAGCTTCTCGACGCGATAGATGCTGAGGACGTATTGAAAGCTCTGCGTCTGCGTCACTAGCGATGCGGCAAAGAGCAACTGCGCGGCGTCGCGCGCCTGCAGTTGTTGCAGCGTGTGCTGGTTGCGCGCGAGCTGCTGCTCGAACACGGCGCGCGTATTGGTCCGGATCTCGACGCTCAGCGCCCAGAATGCGACGAACACCACGGCCGCCGTCACGGTTGCGCCCAGCGCGGCGAGCTTGACGCTCAGCGAGCTGCGGCGCGCGCGGCGGCGGAGCGACACGATCGCCGGGGCGGTCATCAGCGCGCGCCCTTGTCGCCCTGCGGCAACGGGATGTTGAAATCGACGGGCGTCGTTTGGCCGGCGGTCACGTGAATGCGGCGGTTGATCGGCTTGATGCGCTCGTGCCAGCCGACGATCGTGTAGTCCCCCTCTGGGACGTCGTCGATGACGAAGTGGTGGTTGTCGTCTGGAGATGCGAAGTACGGGTTCGCCAGGACAAGAATGATGGCGCTCATGTCCGAATGAATGTGGCACGCCACCTGAACGGTTCCCGCGCGCGTGAAGGTGACCGAGCGGGACGTCCCTTTTGGATAGCGGCCGAGGTCGAAGCCCTTGGGGCCGGCGGCGGAGGAGAGCGAGAAGACGTTGTGATAGACGTCATCCTCGTTCGGGAAGTCGACCGTCGCGCCCTGAACGACCGGCAGGACGTGTGGGACGAATCGCTCGTCGCGTTGCGCCATGCTCCCGTGTCGCCCTTTGTCGAGCCGGGCTGGTGGCGAATTGAGCTGTTCCGGATCGCCTTCGAGGTAAAGGACGACATTGTGCAACTCGGCGATCGCGGGGTCGCGCGGAGTCGCCGACGGAACGGTTCCCATCCCGGGATCGGAGTAAATCCGGAACGCGGGGCGGCGCGCCGAGAGCGCGCTCGAGATCTCTACCGTGCCCTCGATTCGACCGGTGGTTCGTCGCGGGCTGGCGACGGCGCCCGAATGGCTGGGTCGTGCGAACGCCACGCCGGCCGCGAGGATCGTCGAGGCGAGCAGCGCCGGTACGAGCTGGACGACAAAGGGCTTCAGGGGATGCACGATCCTACAACTTGAGGGCAGGCAGGGGGCGAATGCAACGCGGGCCCGATGTATCGAGATACACCGGGCCAGGGCTCGAGTGTCATCCTGAGCATCGCTCAGGATGATTTCTCGAACAATCAGCTATTCGTCGTAGCGGCCGGGACGCAGCGGCTTTTCTTCTTCGTCGACCTCGTCGTACTCGTCGTCGAGATCTACAAGCTCGTCCTCGAGGTCGTCCAGATCATCTTCGTCGTCGAGGTCCTCGTCGTCCTCTTCGTCATCATCTTCGTCGTCGTCGTCCAGATCGTCATCTTCGTCATCGAGATCGTCGTCGAGGTCATCATCGAGATCGTCGTCGTCGTCGTCGTCGAAGTCTACGTCATCGTCGTCGAGATCGTCGTCGACCGCGTCATCCAGGGGCTCGTCCTCGATGTCGTCATCGCGTCGCTTCGCGGTCTGTTTCGCGATCCGCGTCGCGAACGCAGGCAGCGACAGAATCGACGACTCGAACATGGCCGACATTGCTCGGTTCTCCTTGCAGAGCTAACGGGTGAGTTACAGCAACGGGAGGTACGTGTGGCTTGCTTGGGTCGTTACCGCTTGTAACGCTCGCTCAACCAGAAACGCGCTCGCGCTTCGCTTCGCGCGATAATTTCTTTCGATCCGACGAGCTCAGGAACCGCTTGCGCAATCGGATGCCTTGCGGTGTAACCTCGATCAGTTCGTCGTCCTCGATATACTCAAGGGCGGCTTCCAGAGTCAACTCCCGCGGCGGCTCGAGTTGAATATTCTCGTCGCTCGACTTGCTGCGCATGTTCGTCAGCTTCTTTTCCCGCGTCGGATTGACGTCCATGTCGCCCGGTCGTGCGCTCTCACCCACAACCATCCCTTCGTAAACGGAATCGCCGGGTCGAACGAACAGCGTCGAGCGCTCCTGGAGATTGGCGAGGGCGAATGCGACGATCGTGCCGTGCTCCATCGATACCAGTGAGCCACGCATGCGGCCGGCGAGCGGCCCCGCCCACGGCCCGTAGTCGAGAAAGCGATGGTGCATGATCCCGGTGCCGCGCGTGTCCGTCAGAAATTCGGAGCGATAGCCGAACAACCCGCGCGCCGGGATGCGATACAACAATCGCACCAATCCCTGGCCGGGGTTTTTCATCTCGATCATCTCACCGCGGCGCGGTCCGAGCTTCTCGATCACATTTCCGAGAAATTCCTCGGGAACGTCGATCGCCAACTCTTCATATGGCTCGAGACGCTCGCCATTCGGCCCTTCGCGCGTGATGACGCGCGGACGAGAGACTTGAAACTCGTAGCCCTCGCGACGCATCGTCTCCATCAGGATCGTGAGGTGCAGCTCCCCGCGGCCCGAGACCGTCCACGTGTCGGTCGAGTCGGTGTCTTCGACGCGCAGCGCGACGTTGCGCTCGAGCTCGCGGTAGAGACGCTCACGCACCTGCCGCGAGGTCACGAACTTTCCGTCGCGGCCGGCGAATGGTGAATTGTTGACGATGAAGTCGACGGAGATCGTCGGCTCTTCGACCGCGATGCCCTCGAGCCGGTCGGGATTCTCGTGATTCGTGACCGTCAGTCCGATCTCGACGCCCTCGAGACCAGCGAGAGCGACGACCTCTCCCGCTGTCGCCTCTTTGACTTCGACACGATCGAGTCCTTCGAAGGTGAAGAGCCGCGTGATGCGCGCTTCTTGGACTTTCTGATTCGGATCCAGCGGCAACAATGCGACGACTTCCCCGACGCGCGCCGTTCCGCGCTCGATGCGGCCGATGCCCAATCGTCCGAGATATGGCGAATGGTCGATCGTCGAGATCAGCATCTGGAACGGGCTCGCGGCGTCACTCGGCGGCGCCGGCACCTTGGCGACGATCGTCTCGAACAGCGGGGTCAAATCCTGCAACGGTTCGTCGAGGCTCATCGTCGACGTGCCGTCGCGCGCCGACACGTAGACGACGGGCGCATCGAGCTGCGCCTCGTTCGCCTCGAGCTCGATCAACAGGTCGAGTACCTCGTCGTGAACGCGCATCGGATCAGCGCCCGGACGATCGATCTTGTTGATGACGACGATCGGCGTCCGATGGAGCGCGAGCGCTTTTCGCAGCACGAACCGCGTCTGCGGCATCGGTCCATCGAACGCGTCGACGACGAGCAGCACGCCGTCCACCATGCGCAGAATGCGCTCGACTTCACCGCCGAAGTCAGCGTGCCCTGGCGTATCGACGATGTTGATCTTGGTCCCGTGCCAGCGAACGGCCGTGTTCTTGGCCAGGATGGTGATTCCCCGCTCGCGTTCGAGCGGATTCGAGTCCATCACACGTTCTTGGACGATCTGATTATCACGGAAGGCCCCAGCCTGCCGAAGCATCTTGTCGACCAGCGTCGTCTTGCCGTGGTCGACGTGCGCAATGATAGCGATGTTACGGATTTGCATAGCCTTGGAACGTAAGGGATTGCCTGTGCTCTAGACAATGGCGGAACGTCGGGCAGAACGCCGGCGACGGCTCGGTCCGGCAAGTAACCCTTGCGCAAAAAAGGAGAGGCACGCACAATGCCGCATAGGAGCCCAGTGTTCCGAATGGTCCCGATACGCCAATCGTAGGAGGTGGCCAATGAATCAAGCGGATGTAGCCGCGATCGAGAATTACCCCCATGGGCGCGGCTACGGAAACGATTACATGCGCGGGGGTGAAGTGCTCGGCGGGTATGGCTATGCTGAGCGAGACGAATACTTCAAGGCCCGCGGAGAGCTCATCGGAGACGAGTCACAGGACGCGAGCTCGGGTGAGGACGGAGATAGCCGGGCCGGCACCGAAACCCAAACTTAGCGAGTCCGATCAGCTCCGCGGAGCGACGGGGCTCGTTTTTTTTCGCAGCGCGCGGAGATCCGTGCGCTGCTGTTTTTTTTGAGAGAGAGAGGCTTAGAGATTCGTCCGCCAACTCGGGCATCGCGAGCGCCACGGTGAGCTCAGGTTCCTCCCCTCATGGATGCAAATGAAGCTCTCGCTCGGGCATCGCCTCGCACTCGAGCTGGATCGTCACGTGGTTGATGCCCATCTCGGTCAGGAGATCGTGCGCTCGCTCTAGGACCTCCTGGTGGTTGCCGGAGTTCCGGACGATTGCGTGCGCGCTCATGGCGACCATCCCCGAGGTCACCGTCCAGACGTGAAGATCGTGGATCG
>JAICYT010000201.1 GCA_025934075.1 Gemmatimonadaceae bacterium | reverse complement strand
TCGTCATCGGCACGCATCGGCTGCTGAGCCCCGACGTCGAGTTCGCGGAGCTCGGGCTAATCGTCGTCGACGAAGAGCATCGCTTCGGCGTGAAGCACAAAGAGCGGCTCAAGCAGCTCAAGCTGCAGACCGACGTCCTGACGCTCACCGCGACGCCGATCCCGCGCACGTTGCATCTGTCGCTTGCCGGACTGCGTGACATGACGCTGATGCAAACGCCGCCGCGCGACCGGTCGCCCGTGTTGACGTAAGTCGAGCCGTGGGACGACGGGTTGATCGACGAAGGCATCTCGCGCGAGCTCGATCGCGGCGGCCAGGTGTTTTTTGTCCATAACCGCATCGAGACCATTCAGGCGATCGCCGACCACGTGAAGCGCGCTGTGCCGCGCGCGCGAATCTCCGTCGCGCACGGCCAGATGCGTGAGAAAGAGCTCGAGGAGTGCATGCACTCGTTCGTGAGCGGCGAGATCGACGTGCTCGTGTCGACAATGATCGTCGAATCCGGACTCGATGTGCCGAACGCGAACACGATGTTCGTGAATCGCGCCGACAATTTTGGATTGGCGCAGCTCTATCAGTTGCGCGGACGCGTTGGCCGGTCGCACCGCCGCGCCTACTGCTATCTCATGGTACCCGACTCGGTCGATCCCGAAGCCGAGCGTCGCCTGCAAGTGCTCGAGCATCACACCGAGCTTGGTGCCGGCTACCGAATCGCGCTCAAGGATCTCGAGATGCGCGGAGCCGGGAACCTCCTCGGCGCGGAACAGTCCGGGTTCGTCCACGCCGTCGGCTTCGACATGTATCTGCGGATGCTCGAGGAAACCGTGACGCGGCTCATGTCGGGAGATGCCGCGCCCAAGCTCGTGCCCGCCGACGTCACGATCGATACGCCGAACTATCTGCCGGATGACTACGTCGTTGCGCAGGACGCCAAAATCGACATGTACAAGCGCCTGGCGCGGTTCACCGCGCCGGCGGAGGTCGAGGCGTTGCGGACCGAGCTGCGCGATCGCTTCGGGCCATTACCGCCGCCGGCCGAGGCGATGCTTGCGCTGGCCCAACTGCGGATCATCGGCGGGGCTATGGGGATAGAAGGAATCCTGGTGCGTGGCAATGAGGCTCGTATTACCTTTAGAGATTCTGCCGCGCCCAGAGTCAAAGGATTGTCCGCGGCCTTCCACGACGTGCAGTTCCAAGCGGAGGTCCGGCGGGCTGTTCCGCTGTCACTGAAGTTGACCCGTCTCGGCGGCGCCCCAATGCTCGAGGGGCTGGTCCGAGCACTCCGCGGGCTCGTCAGCTGACGATCGCTTTCCTTCCTCGTACCGTCCCTAGCAATAGTACAGTTCGACACTCACTCACCTCTCGCCTCGGTCTATCAGTCAATGCGCTCTCGTTCACTCATTGCCCTCGCTGTCGCCGGTACGATGTTGACCGCCTGTGATGGGCTCAAGGAAGCCCTCACGGCCCACGTCGACGTCGTCGCACGTGCCGGATCGCAGGAGCTGTCCGTCACGCGGCTTGGCGATCTTCTGGGCAATGCGAAGATCCAGGTTCCGGTGACCCGCGACAACGCGGCGATCGTCGCCGACATCTGGACCGGGTATCAACAGATCGCGTATGCGGCGGCCCACGGCGATTCGCTCAACGATAAGAAGGCGATCGACAAGGCGCTGGCGCCGATCTTCAACATGGGCCGCCTCCAGCGATTCATGGATTCCGTCTCGAAGACCTTCAAGGTGGATTCGGCGACGGAGTCGGCGTACAACCAGGCATCGGGCGGGTTGCTTGCCGCGCGCCACATCTTGATTGGCTACAAGAATCCGAGCGTGCCGCCGTCGTCAGTGGAAAAGGATTCGCTGCGCAAAAAGGCCGATCAGGTTCGCGCGCAGGTCACGCCGGCCAACTTCGCGGATATGGTGAAGAAGTACAGCACCGACCCGACGGCCGCGCAGAACAACGGAAACCTCGGCGTGTTCGCGAAGGGCACGATGATCGCCGCGTTCTCGAATGCGACGGCGACGCTCAAGCCGGGCGAGATCTCGCAGCCGATCGAGACGCAGTACGGCTTCCACATCATTCAGCGCTTGCCGTACGCCGACGCACAGAAGGATTTCGCCGCTCAATACGCGCAGGCCGCGACGCGCATCGCCGACAGCGCCTACATGGCGCAGACCGAAGCCACCTCCGGGTTGCAGGTGAAAGACGACGCCGCGCCGACGATCAAGACCGCCGCAAAGGATTTCACCAAGCATCGTAGCGACAAGACCACGCTCGCCACGTTCAAGGGCGGCGAGCTGACGGTCGCTGATTTCCTCGGCTGGGTCGAGGCGACGCCGCCGAACCAACAAATCATGCAGCGCATTCCGCAGGCACCCGACTCGGTGCTCAAGCCGTTCGTGAAGCAGATCGCGCTTCAGCAGATCCTCCTCAAGCGTGCTGACTCGGCACACATCGACATTCCGGCGGCCGAGAAGGCGAACATGTACACGGAGATCAGTCAGCTGGTCGGCAACGTATGGCAGGCGTTGCGCGTGGATCCGAAAATGCTCGCCGACAGCGCGAAGAGCACGGCGGAAAAGGAGCGTCTTGCGGCGTCGCGCGTCGATACCGATCTCGATCGCATGCTGGCCGGTCAGACGCAGCCTATGTCGATCCCGCTTCCGCTCAAGAAGATGCTGGACGCGAAGTATGAATCGTCCGTGAACCCGGCCGGCATCGATCGCGCGGTCGAGCGGGCGCAGAAGGTTCGTGCGTCGGCGGACTCTGCACGCGCGGCTGCTCAGCCGAGAACACAGCTCCCGATTCCGGGTATGGGTGCACCAGGTGGATCGCCGCCGGCCGGTGCGCAGCCGCAGCCGGCGCAACCGCAGCCAGCGCAGCCACAACCGACCAAGCCCAACCCAACGAAGAAGCCGTAACAGCGAGAGTCGTATGAGACAGTTCTTCGCTTCATCCTTGGTTGTCTGCGCCGCGAGCATGCTCGGGGCGCAGCAGCCGACTGCTCCGGCCGTTCCGAGCAGTCCAGCCTCGCTCGACGCCATCGTGGCTGTCGTCGGCGATCAGCCGATCACGCGCTACGATCTTCAGGAGCGAGTGCTGTCGAAGATCCAGGCCAAACAGGTCCAGCAACCGACCACCGATTCCGCGACACGTGTGCTGTATCGGGACGTCCTCAACGACATGATCGAAGAGGAGTTGCTGCTGCAGAAGGCAAAGGATCTCAAGGTCGAAGCGACGGACGCCGACATCACGCCGATGGTCGATCGTCAAGTCAGAGAGATCAAGTCGCAATTCCCAACGGAGACGGAGTTCCGAACCGCGCTCGCCAAGGCATCGCTCGGAACGCCGGAGGAGTATCGCAAGTTTCTGCTCGAGCAGTACCGCCGGCAGTCGACGCTCGAAAAAACGATTCAGAAGTTGACGCAGGACGGCAAGATCGTTCCGATCAACGTCACAGACGCCGAGATCACCGCGGCGTTCGACCGAGAGAAGGACTTTCTTCCACCGAAGCCGGCGTCTGTCACGTTCAAGCAGATCGTCATCGCGCCGAAGCCAACTGCCGCGGCGAAGGAAGTCGCGCGCGCCAAGGCTGAGTCGTTGCTGGCGCAGCTCAAGTCGGGAACGGATTTCGAGAAGCTCGCCAAACGCGAGTCGATGGATCCGCTCACGAAGGAAACGGGCGGAGATCTCGGCTGGGCGCGTCGCGATCAGAATTTACCCGAGTTCGATGTCTGGCTGTTCGGCAATCAGTTCCAATTGCCGCTTGCGCCCGGGTCGTTGAGTCCCGTAGTCGAGACGCCTTACGGCTACCACATCATTCGCGTCGATCGACGGCAGACGGGAGAAGTGAAGGCGCATCAAATCCTCATCATGCCCAAGCTCGACTCGACCGACTTTGCGCGAACCCAGCGCCTCGCGGACAGCGTCGCGGCGCTGTGGAAAGCCGGCGCGCAGTTCGATACACTCGCGAAGAAGTTCCACGATTATGCCGGGAAGGAAGAGACGAGCATTCTCACGCCGTTCTGGCGCGACAGTCTTCCGGTATCGTATCAGAAGGCGTTCGCGGGCAAGAAGGCGGGCGACATCGTCACGTTCTCGATTCCTGGCTCGTCGCAGCGGCCGGACGTACCCAAGTTTGTCGTTGCGCAGTTGCAGACGGTCGACGAAGGTGGTCCGCAGACGCTCGCCGAATTGCGCACGGCGGTGCGCGACGAGCTGGCGCGTCGCGGTGGTGTACGACGCTATGTGGATTCACTCAAGAAGCAGACGTACGTCTCGATTCGGCTCGACGGCATCGGTCTCGCCGACGCGTCGAAGTCTTCGCCACCCGCACCATAGGATTCGATTCTCGGAACGTGGGCGCTGACATGAGGCCTCGGCCGCGACTCGCCGTCACGCTTGGCGATGTGCGCGGCATTGGGCCCGAGATCATTTTGAAGGCGGCGGCATCGCGCGAGGTGCGCGACGCCGCCGATCTCGTCTTGATCGGTCCGGCTGGCGCCGGCGTGGACGTCGACGAGCAGACTGGTAGGTGGAGGGAAGGCGATCATAGCGCCGCGAACGCGGGGAGATTCGCCGGACGCGCAATCGAACGCGCTGTCGCGCTGGCGCTCGAAGGCGAGGTGGACGGAATCGTCACCGCACCGCTCGACAAGGCGGCGTTGCTCGCCGGCGGTTATTCGTATCCTGGCCACACCGAGATGCTCGCGACGCTCACTGGCCGGCGCGTCGCGATGATGCTCGCCGCCACGAAGCCGGCCGCGGGCTCGACCAATCCCTTGCGCGTGGTTTTGGCGACGACGCATCTGCCATTGCGTGACGTCGTGGCGGCAGTGACGCGAACGGCGATCGTCGAGGCGGCGCGCGTCACGCGGCGCGGCCTGCAAGAATGGTTCGGGATCGCTGAACCGCGGATCGCGTTGTGTGCGCTCAATCCGCACTCGGGCGACGGCGGACGATTCGGGCGCGAGGACGACGAGGTGCTGCGTCCCGCGGCGGAAGAGGCAGGAATCTCCGGACCATTTCCCGCCGATACTGTATTCGTTCGCGCCATGCGCGGCGCATTCGACGCAGTCATTGCGCCGTATCACGATGTCGGCATGACGGCGATCAAGGTTGCGTCATTCGGCAGCGCGGTGAACGTCACGCTCGGACTTCCATTCCCGCGCTGCTCGCCCGATCACGGCACGGCGCTGGACATCGCCGGTAAAGGTGTGGCGGATCCATCGAGCATGATCGCGGCGACGATGTCATGCGCAGAGATTGCGCGCCGTATTGGCTCGGCGCGCGCCACCGAGGAGAAGGTGTAATGACTTTCAGAATGCGACGCAGATTTTGGTCGACGATTGCGATCATCGTCGTTGCCGCCAACGCGCCCGCGCAAACCGTTACAGCGAAGACTGCGGCGGCCGTCCAACAGCGCGCTGTGGTCGTCCCGTCAAACGACGATCTCGTTGCGCGCATGATTCAGGAAGGCACGCAACGCTCGCACGTCGACGCCGACCTGCAATACCTACTCGACGTGATCGGCCCGCGGCTCACCGGCAGCCCGGAAGTGCGGCGCGCCAACGAGTGGACGCGACAGAAATTCCTGGAGTACGGAGCCGATCGTGCGGATCTCGAGCCGTGGTCGTTCGGCATCGGCTGGACGCGCGGACCAATGACGCTTCGCATGCTCGCGCCGCAGCATCGCGAGATGCTCGGCGTGTCGTGGGCGTGGTCGCCAGGCACGAAAGGTCCGGTCGCTGGAGACGTCGTGTTCATGGACGCGCGAACGCAGGCCGACTTCGATCGCCGGTTCGCCGGCAAGCTGCGCGGCGCATGGGTGATGCTCGGGCCCGCGTATCCCGTCGTGAACGCTGCCGCCCCGCCGCTCACGCACGCAGACTCGGCGCACAATGACTCGCTCGCGCGCGCGCTCGGACCGCACACCAACCAAGAGATCGAATTCTACAACTCTCGCATCCCGCTGCTGGCGCACGAAGGAGCCGCCGGAGCGATTCATGATGGCGCCAAGCAGTTCGGCCTCTTCACGATGAGCGGATCGCCGGCGTACATCTCGCCGATTCCCCAGATCGTCATCGGCAACGACAACTACGCGCAGCTCGAGCGTCTCGCGCGTCGTGGCGAGCGTGCGAGAATCGAGGTCGACGTCACCAACACATTCTCGCGCGATACGCTCGAGCAGTGGAACACCGTCGCCGAGATTCGCGGCAGTGAAAAGCCGGACGAAGTCGTGCTGCTCGGTGCGCATCTCGACTCGTGGGATCTGGCGACCGGCGGCACCGACAATGGAGCTGGCGCCATCGCGGTGCTCGAGGCGGCGCGCATTCTCAAAGCAGCGGGCGTTCATCCCAAGCGCACCATTCGCTTCGCGCTATTCACAGGCGAGGAGGAAGGGCTTTTCGGTTCGCAGGAATACGCGATGCGGCACGAGAAGGAATTGGACAAGCATCAAGCCGTGCTCGTCCTCGACAACGGCACGGGTCGAATCACCGCGATGGCGCTCCAGGGCCGCGAAGAGCTGCGCGACATGTGGAAGGCGATGTTGCAGCCGGTGGCGAGTCTCGGGCCGTTGATGGTTCGTTCGGGCATCAAGACGGGCACCGATCATTTGGCGTTCACGCCGTATGGCGTGCCGGCGTTCAACTACGATCAGCTCACGCGCGGCTACGATCACACGCATCACTCGCAGGTCGACGACTACAATCACACGGTTCCGAGCGACATCGCGCAGGCGGCGACGATCATGGCCGTGAACGCGTGGCAGTTCGCCGATCTGAGCGAATTGTTGCCGCGCGGCCCAAAGCACTAACCTCGGCGACACACGGAGCGCGCGATCAGCCGATCGCGCGTTCCTTCGCTCGACGGTCGCCCGCCGAATGCAGATCGACCGACAGCGATTCGATCCGCCGTCCGTCCATCTCGCGCACCGTAAAAATTGCTCCGCCGGACGTCACTCGATCGCCAACCACCGGCAATCGGCCCAGTGACCCGAAGATGTACCCGCCGATGGTCGTGTAGTCCTCGTCCGAGACGTCGAGGCCGAACCGCTCGTTCAGCTCACTGATATTCGTGCCGCCCGGCACGACGACCAGATCGGGACTCTCGCGCTCGGGATGCTCCGGCGGCTCGTCGTATTCGTCGAGGATCTCGCCGACGATCTCCTCTAGAAGATCCTCCATGGTCACCAGTCCGGCGGTCCCGCCGTACTCGTCGAGCACGATCGCCATGTGCTCCTTCAGCCGCTTGAAGTCGGACAGCACCTCCTCGACCTCGCGCGTCCCCGGCACCACGTGCACCGGGCGCATGATGTCGCGCAGCGAGAAGCTCT
>JAICYT010000182.1 GCA_025934075.1 Gemmatimonadaceae bacterium | reverse complement strand
CGCTCCAACGTCGACGCCGCGCGTCGGCTCGTCGAGAACGAGCACGCTCGGCCGCGCGGCGAGCCACTTCGCCAACACTACCTTCTGCTGATTTCCGCCCGATAGGCCCGCGACGGACGCATCGAGGCTCGATGCTCGAACACGCAGGCGGCCGAACAACGCTGTCGTCACGCGACGCTCTTCAGCGCGAAAGATCCAACTCAATCGCGAGAATCGGCGGAGCGTCGGCAACGACGTATTGTGCAGCGCGGTTTCCGACAGCACCAAGCCCTGCCGCTTGCGGTCTTCGGGCACGAGACCGATTCCATAGCGAATCGCATCGCCCGCGTCGTCGATGCGCGCGCGCACGCCGCGCACGTAGATCGAGCCGCTCTCGAGATGCTCCAATCCGAACAACGCGCCCGCGACCTCCGACCGTCCGGCACCCTGCAACCCGGCAAGCCCGACCACCTCGCCCGCACGCAATCCAAACGACACATCCGCGAATCTCCCCGGCGACGTGAGCCGCTCGGCGCGCAAGATCTCCTCACCGCGC
The DNA here is from genome assembly GCA_025934075.1 of Gemmatimonadaceae bacterium. Taxonomy (GTDB): domain Bacteria; phylum Gemmatimonadota; class Gemmatimonadetes; order Gemmatimonadales; family Gemmatimonadaceae; genus JAQBQB01. Next base: position 7,560 of record JAICYT010000182.1, on the reverse strand, counting down.
ACCGAAGAGTCGTGCGTCGGAAAATATTCGGCGAGCGGACGACCGATCATCATTCGCACGATGTCAGCTTCCGTGATTTGCGCCGTCGGGCGCGTGTCGACGTGCCTTCCGTCGCGCAACACGGTGACCGTGTCGCACAGACTGAAGACCTCAGGCATGCGGTGCGACACGTAGATGCACGTGACGCCACGCTGCTTCAGTCTCCCAATGAGCTCGAACAGGCGCTCGGCTTCATGATGACTCAGGCTGCTCGTCGGTTCATCGAAGACGATGATACGCGCCCCGCTGCCGACAGCCGCGGCGATTTGCACGAGCTGTTGCTGCGCGATCGTCAACTCGCCGACGCGACGACGTACGTCCAACGCAGAATCGATCTCCGCCAGCATCGTGCGAGCACGCCGCTCCATTTCGTCCCGCACGATGAGCCCGCGCCGCGAGGGAAGCGCTCCGAGGCAGAGATTTTCGGCGACAGCGAGGTTGTCGCAGAACGCGAGCTCCTGATGCACCATCCCGACGCCGGCCGCAAGGGCGTCGCGTGGACTGTCGAAATGCACTTCGCGCCGATGGACGAGCAGATGTCCGTCGTCAGGCGTATAAATGCCGGACAGGATCTTTCCAAGCGTACTCTTGCCGGCGCCGTTCTCGCCGCAGAGCGCGTGGCACGATCCCGCCGCAACCTCCAGCGTGACGTCGCTCAGCGCCTGCACGCCGGGGAAAAACTTCGAGATGCCCTCGAACCGAACGGCGCTCTCCGTCATGTCGTCGCGCGGCTCAGGCGCCTCGCGGTGAGCCGTGTGCTCCATTGATCGATCACGACGGCGACGATGATCGCGCAGCCGATCACGATCCACTCATAGTTCTGGTCGAGATGCAGCGTTCGGATCGATTGCCGAATGAGCACGATCAGCAACGCCCCGAGTGTAGCGCCGAGGGCGCTGCCTTTGCCGCCGATCAAGCTCGCGCCGCCGACGACTGCGGACGCGATCACGTATAGCTCGTAGCCCTGCGCGTCGCCTGAGGAAGAGGAGCCGTAGAAGCTCGCGCCGAGAAGCGCCGCGAAACCCGCCGTGAGTCCGGAGACAGCGTACACGCCGATCTGGATGCGATTGAGCGCCAGTCCGGAAAATCGACTCGCTTCGATACTGCCGCCGAACGCAAAAATGTGCCGCCCCATCACCGTCCGACTCAGATACACCCCGCCGATGACCGTGAGCACGACCATCGAGATCATCGGGACCGGATACAAACCGCCGCCCAGTCCGAGCGGCGCCTTCGTCACCGCGGTGAGCGCTGATGGCACCAAAATGCTCTCGGCCTTCGTGGCGACGAATGCGACGCCGCGCAACATCCACATTGTGCCGAGGGTGACGATGAATGGATGGACGCGGAGCCCGACGACGAGCACGCCGTTGAGCAATCCGCACAGCAGGCCGACGCCGACCGCTACGGCGAGCCCGATGATTGTCGTCGACGCGTCGCTCATTGGTCCGAGTGAGCGAAGGACGAGCGCCATCGTCACGCCGGCGAGCGCGTAGATCGAGCCGACGGAGAGATCGATTCCACCGGAGATGATCACGACCGTGGCGCCGATTGCCATGATGGCGAAGAAGCTGGCATCGGTCGCGGTTTGAATGAGTGTATGCGAATTCCAGAAGTTGTTGATCGTCGCGCCCGTTTCACGGTCGGGGTGCGAGCCGGCGAGCGCGGCCAGCGTGATGGTGAGTAGCACCAGCACGACGACGAGGCCTGTCTCTTGAGAGCTGACGATTCTTCGGGCGAACGCTCGCATGCGATTGGACTGAAGGATGGTGACGATCAGCCCATCGAATCTGGCGACGCGTGCGCCGCATGGTAGGAGGCCTTGAAGCGCAAATAGGGTTCCTCGTAGGCCTCGTGCGCCGCGGCGTCAGGCGTCTCGAGCGCACTTCTGCTCAGTGTTGCGTCGACAGCGGCAGCCAAGTCGGGAAACGCACCGGCTCCGACTGCGGCCAGAAGCGCTGCTCCGTACGCGGGCCCCTCTTCGCGATTCACGGTGCAGACGGGCAGACCGAACACCTCGGATTGCAAGCGGCGGACGAACGCGCTCTTCGCGCCGCCGCCGGTGAGCAGCATCTGCTTGGGCGACATGCCGAGCTCTTGGAGAATCGCTACGGAATCGCGGAGGGCGAAGCACACGCCCTCGACGACGGCGCGCGTGAGATGCGCCCGCGAGTGCGCGAGGCTGAGCCCAACGAACGCGCCGCGCGCCGACGCGTCTCGATGCGGTGTCCGTTCGCCTTGCAGATATGGGAGGAACGTCACGCCATCGGCACCAGGCGAGATCGTCGCAGCTTCGGCGTTCAGTCGCTCGTTCGCTTCGCCACTGCCGACGAGGTCGCGTGCGAGCTGATCGCGATACCACGCGAATGCGCCGCCCGCGGACAGCACGACGCCCATCAAATACCACGTGCCTGGTACAACGTGGCAGAACGTGTGAGCGCGCACCGTCGGATCGACGCGGGGCTCATGCGTCGCCGCGAGGACGGTCCCGGACGTTCCCCAGCTCGTCACGGCTTCGCCGGCCGTGATCGCGCCGACGCCGGCTGCGCCGCACGCATTGTCAGCGCCACCGCCAACGACTGGTGTTCCCATCGTCAGTCCAGTCACGGTTGCGGCTTCCAGCGTGACGTGTCCTAGCACGTCCGCCGATCCACCGACGTCGGGCACCAACGATCGCGGAAGACCGACCGCCAAGAGAATCTCTTCGCTCCATCTGAGATGGGCGGTGTCGTACATCAGCGTTGCCGACGCGTCAGACGGCTCAGTCGCGAGTGTGCGCGTCAAGCGATAGCGAATGTAATCCTTTGGCAGCAGCACCGTTGCCAACCGAGCGAATGCGTCGGGCTCGCGATTGCGCAGCCACAGCACTTTCGGGAGTGTGAACCCCTCCAGAGCCGGATTGCTTGCGAGATCGCGCATTCTGCTTTCGCCGCCCACACGCTCGGTGATCTCGCGACACTCGGCGGTCGTTCGACCGTCACACCACAGCAGGGCAGGGCGAATCACTTCTCCGTGTGCGTCGAGGAAAACCGAGGAGTGCATCTGCCCCGAGATGCCGATGGCGGCGACGACGGCTCGTGGTTTCGCCGCGAGAACTGTACGAATCGACGCGACGCTCGCCTGCCACCACGCCTCTGGATCCTGCTCGGCCCACCCCGGGTGCGGCGTAGCCATGAGCAGCGGCGTAACAGCGGCCGCCACGACATCGCCGGCGGCATCGATGAGAATTGCCTTCACGCCGCTCGTGCCCACGTCGATGCCCAAGAAGCAGGACTCCACCATGTCAGCGCACTCCGAGGAGAATCTCCATCGTGAGCTGGTCGAGCCGCTCATACGCGTAGCCTTGGGCACGCATCGTATCGAGATCGAACGCGCGTCCCTTGAGCTCACGCCCGCTCAGCGCGCTGAACTTCGGAACGATGTGCGGATTGCCGCCACGCGACCGGAGCTCGTCGCGCAAACTTTGAATGTCGGCGTCGGCGTTGAAGTGCGCGACTTTCTCTTTGAGAATGAGATAGGTGCGCATGCTGCCCGCAGCGAAGTCCCATACGCCTTGCTCGTCCTCCGTGCGATAGGCGTGGCTGTCGAAGTGACGCATGCCCGGCCATTTCGCATCTTCGATCAGCTTGACCAGGAAGAAGGCGCCCTTGAGGTCTTCGCTACCGAATCGGAGATCTTGGTCGAAGCGACCTGGCTTCTGCGCATTCAGGTCGATGTGAAACAGCTTGCCTGCTTCGAGTGCCTGCGCGACGCCGTGCGAAAAGTCGAGTCCGGCCATCGTGTCGTGCGCGACCTCGGGATTGAGGCCAACCATGTCCGGATGATCGAGCGTGTAGATGAAAGCAAGCATGTGGCCGATCGTCGGCAGAAAGATGTCGCCGCGCGGTTCGTTGGGCTTTGGCTCGAGCGCGAACTTGAGCGTATATCCCTGCGCGCGAACATACTCGCACAAGAAGTTGATCGCGTCGCGAAACCACTTGATCGACTCCTGCGGGTCCTTCGCGGCGTTCGTCTCCACGCCTTCGCGTCCGCCCCAGAACACATACGTCTCGGCGCCAAGCTCCACGCCGAGATCGATGGAGTGCATCGTCTTTTGTAGTGCGTACGCACGGACGCGCGCGTCGTTGCTGGTAAACGCTCCGTCGCGAAAGACTGGATCGCCGAACAAGTTGGTCGTCGCCATCGGCACTTTCATGCCGGTGTCGGCGAGGGCGTTCTTGAACTCGCGCACGATGCGATCGCGATCAGTCGCGGACGCATCGCGGGGAACGAGATCGTTGTCGTGCAAGTTGACGCCGTATGCGCCGAGTGACGCGAGCTGTTGCACGATCCGCGTTGGAGAGAGTGCGGCGCGGACCGGATCACCGAACGGATCTCGACCAACGTTGCCGACGGTCCAGAGGCCGAAGGTGAAGTGGTGTTCGGGGTGCGGTGAGTAGTCGGTTGGCATTGGAGTCAGTCGGTTGATGATGTCGTCGTCCTGAGGAGCGAGACACATCCGCCATCAATACACGGCAGGACACCGAGGACGCGTGCGATCGGCCGGACAGTGCAGCTCGAGATAAAACGACAGTGGATGCGCGGGGCGTTCGTAGCGGTCCGGTATGGGCAGATGTGAGAACGTTTGGAAGTACTGAAGCGCGGCGTCGCGCCACCAGCGTGCCTCGTGTTCCTGAATGCCAAGGAACGATTCCACTTCGTCGAATCGCGCGTCATCGATCTTGCCCTGGATCCCGATCCACGTGCGCTCCATCGATCGCACGGAGTCGACGCCGGCGTAATAGTGGCGCACGAGCTCGTCCCAAAGTGTGGCGCCCGATCGCATAGGCTCGTTCCAGCCGACATGATGAAACCAGAGCAGGAATGCATCGGGTACGGAGTCGCGATTCGCGAAACGCTCGCGTACCGGCGGAAAGTATTGCTCGACGGCGTTGCTTCCGGCTGCGGTGCGATCGAAGCCAATGCCGATAGAGTCGGCTCGATGGAAGTAGCTCGGAGTCTGGTCGGCTCGCGGCAGCTTTGCCCACGGACCCGGACCATAGTGATGGTTGCTCGCCATGATGTGCGCGAGACCGAGCGGCGTCATGTAGTCGACGACGGCGTCGCGGGAAATCAGCATCATGTGCTTGACGGGCTTCACGACTGTCGAGTCGTTGGAGAATGTCATGCGGATCCAATCGTCGGCGATGTCGGCGGACGACTGGCGCGGATCCCACGCCAAACGTCCGTACGCGTACCAGTTCGCTTGGTTGAATTGGGAGCCGGTCCAGTTGCGATCCGTTCCGATGTTCGCGACGCCGGCGATCCCGGTGCGTGCGTAGTGCTGCAACGAGCCATCGATCACGCTCGCGACGGTCGATCCCTTGCCCTTGGCCCACGTGTCGGAACGTAAGACTTCCTCGAACAAGGGTCCGAGATAGGCCAGGTGCGTGTCTTGTCCCAGATATTCTTTCGTGATCTGGAACTCCATCATGAGCGGAGTTTTCGGCATTGCGCCGAACAGCGGGTGGAACGGTTCGCGCGGCTGAAAGTCGAGCGGCCCGTTCTTGACCTGCACCAACACGTTCGAGCGAAACGCGCCGTCGAGCGGCTTGAATTCGTCGTACGCTTGCTTGGTTCGGTCGAGCGGGACTTCGTTGCTGTACACGAATGCGCGCCACATGACGATCCCACCGTGTGGCGCCACCGCTTCGGCGAGCATGTTGGCGCCGTCAGCGTGCGTGCGTTTGTAGTCTTGCGGGCCGGGTTGTCCTTCGGAGTTCGCTTTGACGAGGAATCCACCGAAGTCCGGAATCGCGCGATAGATCTCGTCGGCTTTGTTCCTCCACCATTTTCGTACGGCGGCATCGAGTGGGTCTGCCGTTTTCAGCCCGCCCATCTCGATCGGTGCGCTGAAGCGCGCGGTGAGATAGACGCGAATGCCGTAGGGGCGAAATACGTTCGCGAGCGCCGCGACCTTCGCGATGTATTCGGGCGACAACACCTTCGCGTTCGCGTTGACGTTGGTGAGCACCGTCCCATTGATGCCGATCGACGAATTCGCCCGCGCGTAGTCGCGATAGCGCGGCGAAAGTGAATCCGGCAATCGCTTCCATTCCCACAATGACTGACCCGCGTACCCGCGCTCCACCGTTCGATCGAGATTATCCCAATGGTCGAGCATGCGAAGCTGGATGCGCGGCGCGTCCATGATCGACAACTCGGCGATCGAGGCGTTCGTCTGGAGCTGCCGCAGCAATCGAAATGCGCCGTAGAGGGCGCCGACATCGGTGTTCCCCGCGACGACGATTGCGCGCTTGCCCGCAACTTTCACCGAGCGAATGACGAAGCCTTCGCGCCCGGCTCGCGCAAGCTCCGCGACGAGCGGCAACGCCGCGATCGTGCGTGAGCTACGCGGCGTGCCGACGATGACGGAACCGTCGACGCGAAAACTCTCATCGATGGGAATCGTGCGACCGAGTAGACCTTGCAGGCCCGTTGCCAACTCATCGCTTATGACGCGCAGCGTCGGCGAGTCACCCGGGACGACCAGCCGTGTTATCGCCGCTCGATACTCCGCGAGCCGCGACGCATCCGGCACCAACCGGTATCGGAGCCACAGGTCGTAGCCATCTTCATTCGGTGGTGGCGATGTCTGAGCACCAACGCGCGCGGCGAACGCGAATGAAAGCGCGAGCAAGACGCGAACAGCAGTGTCGCGTTTCGTGATGCTCCACACGAATGATTACGCTCAGCGCGGAATCAGTGGGACCCGTTCATCGAGGGGATCCGCCCACGACTGATTGGGAATGAGCGGCGACCAGCCTGGACGCAGCGGATCCTGATCATATGCATAGGAGCCGAGGCGACGAAAGGCCTCGTGGTATTCGCCCATGCGATTGCGATCGAGCTTCACGCCAAGCCCCGGGCCGGTCGGCACCGGCATGGCACCGTGGCAATACTGCAGCTTGCCGCCCTCGATCACGTCGTCCATCAAGTGATGGTAGTGCGCGTCGGCGGCGAAGGTGAGATTCGGAATTACCGCGCCCAAGTGCAACATCGTCGCGAGCTGAATTCCGAGCTCACCCGACGAATGCACCGCGACGCCGAGCTGGAAGGTCTCGCAGATCGCCGCGGCTTTCACGCACGGACGAATGCCGCCCCAAAAGGTCGTGTCGAGCAGCACGACGTCGACGGCGGGCTGCAGCACGTTCGCGGCCAATTGCTCGAAGTTCACGACCACTGTGTTCGTCGCCAGCGGCATGCGCAATTTTTGACGCGCGCGGCGCAGGCCGTTCATGCCGAACACGGGGTCCTCGAGGTAATCGTTGTTCAGGTCCTCGATGTGTTGGCCGAACCAGATCGCTTGCTCCGTCGACCACACGCCGTTCGGATCGAAACGAAAGCGATCACCTGGCAACGCGTGTGCGATTGCACGGTAGCATTCGAGCTCGAACTCCGGCGGAAACACGCCGCCCTTCAGTTTGTGCGACGTAAATCCATACGACGCCTTGAGCGACAGCGCCTCGGCCACCAACTGGT
>JAICYT010000039.1 GCA_025934075.1 Gemmatimonadaceae bacterium | reverse complement strand
GTTGGCGTCGAGACTGAATTCGTTTCCGGTGTTCCGGACGTTCCCGAGATTCTGGAACTGGCTGTTGCTCAGGCCGAGCGACGGCGCGAGCGGAACGGCAACGAGTAGATCGTCGGTCTTCTTGTTGTAATGAGTATACTCAAAATTCACGCGCTGGCGGATCAACCCCATGTCGAAGCCGAGCTCCGTTTCCGTCGAGCGTTCCGGCTTGAGCGTGGCATTGCCGGTGCCGCCGATCGATATGCCCGGGACGTCGGCGCTGTTGACCGTCACGGTGGACGCGGTGAAATAGGTGATGGCGTCGCGGAAGTTCGGCTGGCGGCCGGAGCGGCCGTTGGATGCCCGCAAGCGCAACGAGCTCACAATGTCGGTTTTCGGGAAGAACGACTCCTCGCTAATGACCCACGATGCGCCGAACGACGGATACGTGATCGATCCGAAGTTCTGACCGAATGCGCTGTTCTTGTCGTTGCGGAGCGAGCCGTTGACGAACACCCGATCTCTCCAGCCGACCTCTTCCGACGCGAAATAACCGAGCGTCTTGTTATCGGTGTTCTGCTCATTGACGGCGAAGCGCGCCGTCGTGCCGGCCAGTGACGAGGTTCCACCGAGGAGCTTGGCGCCAAAGGCCTGGGTGCCGCGGACGAGCACTTTGTTGAACGCCGTGCCGCCCGTCGTCGTCGTGAGGATCGAGGGGATCGGCGACCAAGTGCCCGTGACACTGCCCTGCGCCGTGTAGTTGTAGATCGAATACGGGTTCGACGACCGCTGGCCATCGGGAAGTGAGCCGAAGAAGACCGAGGCGGGCGGAATGATCTCGTTGTCGTAGCGGCCGAGGTAATCGAGGCCGAGCGTTGCTGTGCCGCGAAGCCAATTCAGCGGCTGATAATTGCTGGTGAGGCTGTTCTGGAAACGCTGAACATCCTGCCGCGTGAACCACACCGCTTCGAGGGCCTGTGGGATCTGGCCGTTGAGGTAGCCGTGCGCGCAGCCAGGGGCCGGACACGCCTTTCCTGGAACAGAATCATCGAACGCCGAACCGAGCAAGCCCGACGAGATGATGCCCAGAATGTCATTGTCGTTCTGTGGCAGGCGAAGATGGTCGGCCAGGTAGTTGGCGCCAAGTTGTACGTTCCACGCGTCGCTGAGCTGCGCGGACACGTTCAATCGGCCACCGGCCTTCTGGTCGGTGTTCGCGGAGAACACGCCCTGCTGGCGGTCGTAGTTGCCAGCAACGTAGTAGTTGACCCTGTCCGAGCCGCCATTCGCGCTGACGCCGTACGCATCGCGCGCACCGTTGACGAAGGGGCTGTACTGGACGAGTGGGCTGAAGCTGACCAGCGAGTCGGCGATTGGCGTGCACAGGCCGCGCGTCTGGTTGTCCAAATTGCAATTGGTCGTGCGCGCTCCAGCCGTGGTCTTGCCGACCTGCGCGAAGTTGGACGGAAAAACCGTTTCGTCGCGGATCTGGCCGGTCTCGGCGAAGACATTGAACCGCGTCTTGCCGGGGCGTCCGCGCTTGGTTGTGATCTGAATGACGCCGTTGGCCGCGGCGGTGCCGTACAAGGCGCCAGCCGCCGGGCCCTTCAGTACGTCGATCGTCTCGATGTCTTCCGTGTTGATGTCGTTGAAGCGCGACGGCTGCTGGCCGCCAACACCGATCGTTGTCGATGCCGCGGTATTATCGACGCGAATTCCGTCGATGATGAGGAGCGGATCGTTGGACAGCGAGAGCGAGCTGGCACCGCGGATGCGCACGCGCGCGCTCGAGCCGATGGTCCCGCCCGGCGTGGCGACGTCGAGTCCGGGGACCTTGGCGGTCAGCAACTGCGTCATATTGCCGGAGGCCGTCAAGTCGGCCGTTGCCGGCTGCAGCGAACCAACGACGTTCCCTTGCTCACGTTTGCGGGTAGTTTCGCCCGTGGCGGTCGTGATCACTTCGTCTAGGCTGACTGCCACCGGCGAAAGGGCGAACGACAGCTCGACGACATCGGCGCCGACGGTGGCCGTCTTTGTCATCGCCCTGTAACCGAGACGGACGACGCGAACCTGGTAGACACCGGGACGCAAGTTGACGATTCGGAATCGGCCATCGTCGCCGGTTGGTGCGCCGCGTGCCGTTCCGAGCACCTGGATCTGAGCCGAAACCAGAGGATTTTGCGACGTGGAGTCAATCACGCGGCCAGCGATTGCCCCCTGCTGTGCCGCGGCGATGCCGGGCGCTACGCCAACCGCTACTAAGGCTCCGATCACACGCCATAAACTGCCGGGCCGCCACGACCGCATCATGTTCATTGTGCTCTCCTGAGGTGTTGAGACAACGCTTTGGTCACGCGCCGCTAGGCTAGGAACTCACAACGGCATTCCACCGTTCCAGCCCCGGGCACACTTGGTGTTCTTGGCGTCGCATGGCTGAGTAAGTCCGCCGGCCGCCTCGATTTCAGCGGGCCGCGAACAGCACGAGTCGGCCTTCGGGCGACGGGAATGCCGATCGCTCGTCTACGCCGATTGCCTCGTCGACTCAACAGCGTGCAACGGTGATGCGACGAATTAACCCAGGAAACATGCGTGTCGTCACATACACCTTATAGCGGACGCCGGACGGTACAGGGTATCCCGTCGTGCCACAAGGCCGATTGGGCCTCAGGTCGCCGGCAACGTATCGTCGGTCTCGGACGCCGCGGCGGCATCCAACAAGCTCGAAAGAGTCGCCAGGTCAAGCTCGGCGGAACTGCTCACGCCGAAGTCGAGGGTCAACTGTCGCACCGGAATGAACGAACGCCGGTGATGCGGCGTTACGCCATGCGCAGCCAACCCCTCCAAGTGAGCGAGCGTCGAGTAGCCGACGTTTCGCTCCCACCGATAATTCGGATAGCGGCTGGCAAGGGCATGCATGACGCGGTCCCGCGTCACTTTGGCGATGATCGACGCGCACGCGATCGTGTAGCACGCGTCGTCGCCGCCAACGATCGCCGTGTGCGGCGTCTCGAGCGTGCGAAACGGCTTGCCGTCGATCAGCACATGGTTCGGAACGACGCTCAGCCGCGCGAGCGCCCGGCGCATCGCGACCACCGTCGCGTGATAGATGTTCACTCGATCGATCTCGCGCACGGACGCGGCACCGACGCCAATCGCGACGGCGCGCTCGCGGATCTTCACGGCTAATCGGGAGCGTTCTGCGGCCGACAGCCGCTTTGAGTCGTCGACGCCGGCGATGGCGCGGACGTCGGGCGGCATGATGACGGCACATGCGACAACGGGACCCGCCAGGGGGCCCCGTCCGACTTCATCAACTCCGGCAATCAGCGGCCCGACGGTTTTCCTGAGCTCGCGCTCAACGGGCTTCCATCGATCGCGCGCCATCGCTCGCGCCCGCGGTTGCTCGCGTCGCTCTCGCTACTCGGCGGCGCCGGTCTCCGGAACCGCCACGCGAACTTTCTTTTCGCGAATGCGCGTCGCCTTGCCGGTGAGGTTGCGGAGATAGTACAGCTTGGCGCGACGCACACGACCACGGCGCACGACGTTGATCTCGGCGAGCATTGGACTGTGCACCGGAAAGATGCGCTCGACACCTACGCCATTAGAAATCTTGCGGACCGTGAAGGTTTCGCTGACGCCGCTACCACGACGGCCGATGCATACGCCCTCGAACGCCTGAATGCGCTCCTTCTCGCCTTCCTTGACGCGCACGTTCACACGCAACGTGTCGCCCGCGCGGAACGGCGGGACGTTGCGGAGCCACTCTTTCTGGGTTTCGATGAAGGGATGCATATGGCGCTCGGGGCCGGAGGCCCGGTGAGAACAGTTCTAGTGGAGACCTGTGATACTAAGTGGTGCGGAGGCCGAAGTCTAGTGTAGGACTTGGTTTAGCCCTTCGATCCGCCCTCCGCGGCATCGCCGCGACGCTGTGTGAGACGATTGCCTTCGGCCTCACGCCATTCGGCGATGCGCTTGTGGTCGCCAGACAATAACACCTCGGGCACCGCGTGCCCGCGATACACGGGCGGCCGGGTATAGCTCGGGGCGCTGAGCTCGCGCTCGTAGAAAGAGTCCGTCCGGGCACTGTCCAAGTCCGACATCGCTCCAGGGAGCAAGCGCACCGTGGCATCAATGACGGCGAGCGCGGCGGGTTCGCCGCCGCTGAGCACGAAATCCCCGAGCGATAGCTCTTCGGTGGCGAGCGCCTCGGCCACGCGCTGGTCGACGTCCTTATAGTGCCCGCACAAGAGCGTCAGCTCGGCACCGTTCGCAAAGCGGATCGCGTCCGCCTGCGTGAACTTCCGGCCCCGCGCAGACATCAGGACGATCGGCGCCGACGCGCCGAGCGCTTCGACGGCCTCGAAGAACGGCTCGGGCTTCATTACCATCCCGGGACCGCCACCGTACGGAGCGTCGTCGACGGTACGGTGTCGATCGTGCGTGTAGTCGCGCAGATCGATGACGCGATAGTCGACGCTGCCCGCTTCTCTCGCCCGTGAGGGAATGCTCAACGCCAATGGCGTCGCGAAAAAATCGGGGAAGATGGTGACGACGTTGATGCGAAGCATCAGTCGAGCAGCCCAAGCGGTGGATCGATGCGAATGACGCGCGCTTCGCGATCGACGCCGGTCACGACTCGATCGTACGGAATCATGATTGACCCGTTATCGCGTGCAACGTCGAGTGTCAGCCCCTGAGGCAGCTCGAAGACATCGGCGACCGTGCCGACCACCTCGCCCGATTCGAGCTCGACGCGCATTCCGGGGATTTCGTGAATGTAGATCTCGTTCTCGGCCGGCGGCGCAAGCTCGTCGGCCGGTGCGAGAAGGAATCGATCGCGCCAAAGGTCGGCCATGTCGCGATCAGTGATCTCGTCGAAGTGGACGATGTAGCCGCCCTTGAACGGGGTCGCCGCTGAGATGTGCAGCTCGCGCCGGTCCTTCGACGGATCGCCGGTCGTCGTGCCGGCGATGACCCGCCGGCCCGACGAGAATACGATATCGGCGTCGTCGGTGAGTGCTTCGATCACGAGGTCGCCACGCACGCCGTGCGCTTTGCGAACTCGCCCGACGATGAGTAGCTGGCTCACCGAGCTCAGGACGACATCGTCGTTACGCCTCGGCGCTCTCGGCGTTCTCCGCGACCGGCACGGCTGCCGCAGTTAACTGGCGACCGAGGCGGGTCTCGTGGCGCGTCTTGAGCACGCCGGCCTTTCTGAGCAGCGAGCGAACCGTGTCGGTCGGCTGGGCACCGTTGTCGAGCCAGTAGTTGACGCGATCGGTTTGGAGATTGAGGGCCTTATCACCCCCACGAGGGGCATATTGGCCAATCACCTCGATGAACTTGCCGTCGCGTGGGCTGCGCGAGTCGGCGATGACAATGCGATACGTCGGCTGCTTTTTGCGGCCGGTGCGGCGCAAGCGAATCTTGACCATTAGTAGCTCCTCATTGGGGTTCTGGTACAGCAGTACAGCACCGGGCTCCTCGCGAATCGGACATTTTCCGGCCGCACCCGGGACGAACGGTGGAACGGTGGAACGGTGGAACGGTGGAACGGTGGAACGGTGGAACGGTGGAACGGTGGAACGGTGGAACGGTGGAACGGTGGAACGGTGGAACGAAGCTAACGCATGAAGTTGTTCGGGTTGAACTTCCCGCCACCGCCGGGAAGATTCGACGCTTTCTTCATCATCTTCTGCATCTCACGGAACTGCTCGAGCAGGCGATTCACTTCGCTGATCGAACGGCCCGCTCCTTTGGCGACACGCGCGCGGCGGGAGCCGTTCATGATCTCGGGCTTCTTGCGCTCCTCGAACGTCATCGAGAGCACAATGGCCTCGACATGCTTGAGACGCTTGGGATCAGCCGACTTCACCTGCTTGAGCATTTTCGAATTCACGCCCGGCAGCATCTTGAGCAACCCTTCGAGCGGACCAAGCCGTTCGATCTGTTTCATCGCGCCGAGGAAATCGGTGAGATCCATTCCCTCTTTGCGGACTTTCTTCTCGAGACGCTTGGCTTCGTCCTGGTCGAAGGCCGTCTGCGCTTTCTCCACGAGGCTGACGATGTCGCCCTGCTGAAGAATGCGGCCAGCCATACGCTCGGGGTGAAACTCCTCGAGCGCGTCGGACTTCTCGCCAACGCCGATGTACTTGATCGGCTTTTTCGTGACGCCGTAGATCGAGAGCGCGGCGCCACCGCGCGCGTCGCCGTCCATCTTGGTGAGAATGACGCCGGACACGTGCAGTCGCTGATCGAAGCCCTGCGCGATCTTCACCGCGTCCTGCCCGGTCATGCCGTCGGCGACGAGGAGAATCTCGTCGGGATGGATCGCGGCCTTGAGACGGTCGAGCTCCTGCATCATGTCGTCGTCAATCTGCAAACGGCCAGCGGTGTCGATGATGACGACGCGATCGCGCGCGCGTTTGGCCTGCTCGATGCCCGCCTTCGCGATGCGGACGACGTCCTGTGTTCCGCGCTCGGAGTACACCGGCACGTCGAGTTGAGCCCCAAGGGTCTCGAGCTGATCGATGGCGGCGGGACGATAGACGTCGCAGGCAACCAATCGAGCTGGACGGTTCTCGCCTTTGAGTCGTCGTGCAAGCTTGGCCGCGGTCGTCGTCTTGCCGGAGCCCTGCAAGCCGACCATCATGATCACGGTCGGCGGAACGGCGCTGAGCTTGAGCCCTTCGCGACGCTCGCCGAGCATGGTGGTGAGCTCGTCGTAGACGATCTTGACCAGTTGCTGGCCGGGCGACACCGTGCGAAGCTGCGTGACGCCGACGGCTTTTTTCTCGACGCGCTCGAGAAATTCGCGCGTGAGTTGGAAGTTGACGTCGGCCTCGAGGAGTACGCGACGGACTTCACGGAGGCCTTCTTTGATGTCGGCTTCGGTGAGAACGCCGCGACCGCGCAGGCGCGCAAAGGTCGCTTCGAGTTTTTCTGACAGCTCGTCGAACATAGACTTGAAAAGATAGCCTGACGCGGGGCTCGGTTCAAGCGGGACGCTATCGGCTATTGGCTTCTCGCTGTTATACTTACGGGCTGGAACGCGGTCCCCGTTCCGCCTACCTATCCGCAAGCTTCATAGCCACCATCCCGCCGCAAAAATGGCCAAGGCTCAGCGCAAGGACGAAATCCTCAAGTCGGAACTGCCGCCCTCACTCCCGTTGATGGCGCTGCGCTCCACGATCGTCTACCCTCTCGGCACCATCGCCGTTCAAATGGGGGCTCCGGAAAATCTTTCTCTCCTTCGCGCGCATGAAGAATCGGGGCTGATCGTCGCTCTCGTCGTCGCGAATGGCGATCACGACGAGCCGATCGACAACGCGCGGTTTCGCGGACGCGTCGGCGTCGCGGCTCGGGTGCACGAGCGAATCAATCTGCCGGGCGACACCGTGCAGATCACGCTCCAGGGCCTTCGACGCATCGTCATCGAAGACATGGTGCAGAACGAGCCGTATCCGGTCGCGATGATTCGCGCGGCGCGTGAGACACCGGCCGACCCGGGCGAGATCGATGATCTCGTTGCGCGTGTCGTCTCGGCGGCGGAGACGCTCGCCGAATTGATCGATCGCATTCCGGACGAAGTGCCGGCGATCTTGAAGATGAATGTGTCCGACCCGGGCCGGTTCGCGGACCTCGCGGCGACGAACATGAACCTGCGCATCGCCGACAAGGACGAAGTGCTGCAGCGCCTCGACGTCGGGCAGCGACTGCGATTCATTCTCACGCGACTCGAGCGCGAAGTTGGGCGCGCGCGCGTGATGGAAGACGTGAAGCGTCAAACGGAAATCAAGATCGAGCAGCACCAACGCGAGTTCTATCTGCGCCAGCAACTCCGCGCCATTCAGGCCGAGTTGGGCGAGGCCGATCCGGGTGAGAAGGAAGCGATCGACCTGCTGAAGAAGATCGAAGACGCCAAGCTTCCGGACAAAGTCGCGCAGGAAGCGCGTCGCGAAACGGAACGCATGCGCATGTTGTCGCCGGCGTCGAGCGAGTATCAGGTGGTGCGCACGTATCTCGACTGGGTGATGTCGCTGCCGTGGAACAAACGCTCCGGCGAAGAGGAGATCGATCTCAAGAAAGTGGAAGCCGCGCTCGACGATCGTCATTACGGTCTCGACGAAGCCAAGGAGCGCATCATCGAGTATCTCGCCGTGCGAAAGTTGCGCGGCGGCGATCCGCACGGACCAATCCTCTGCTTCGTCGGTCCGCCAGGAACCGGCAAGACGTCGCTCGGCGAGGCAATCGGCAAGGCGATCGGCCGCGAGTTCTATCGCATCTCGGTGGGCGGCGTGCGTGACGAGGCAGAGATTCGCGGACATCGCCGCACGTATGTCGGGGCCATGCCGGGACTGATCATTCAGGCGTTGCGTCGCGTCGCGGTGAAAGATCCGGTGTTGATGATCGACGAAATTGACAAAATGTCGGGCGGCGGCCCAAGCGGCGATCCAACGGCGGCGATGCTCGAGGTGCTGGATCCGTCGCAGAACAACTCGTTCGTCGACCACTATCTCAATCTGCCGTTCGATCTCTCGCAGTGCCTGTTCATCTGCACGGCGAACAATCTCTACGACATTCCGGCGCCGTTGCGGGATCGTATGGAGATCATCAAGATCGCCGGCTACACGATCGAGGAGAAAGTCGAGATCGCGTGGCGCTACTTGTTGCCGCGACTGCTCGAGGAGCACGGGATCTCCGACAAGGATCTTCAGTTCACCGACGAGTCGCTGTCGTTCATCTCGAATCGCTATTCCCGCGAGGCAGGCTTGAGAAACTTCGAGCGCAACCTTGCGGCGATCATGCGCAAGCGCGCACGCGCGAAAGCCGAGGGTGAGGAGGGCGCGTGGGTCGTCGACGTCGAGAAGGTCGAAGAAGTACTCGGCATTCCACGCTATGCCGTCGAAGAAGCGGAGAAGATTCCCGAGGTGGGGGTCGTCACCGGACTCGCATGGACGTCGACGGGCGGCGACATCATGCTCATCGAAGCGCTACGCATGTCAGGTCAAGGACGACTCACCGTCACCGGCCAACTGGGTGACGTGATGCGCGAATCGGTCGACGCGGCGTACTCGTACGTTCGCTCACGCGCGAAGCAGCTCGACATCGACGACAGCGTGTTCCGCGAGAGCGATCTCCACATCCACTTGCCGGCCGGCGCCATTCCGAAGGATGGTCCGAACGCGGGCATCACGCTCACGTTGGCGATCGCGAGCGCGTTGAGCGGTCGTCCGGTGCGTCGCGACCTGGCGATGACGGGTGAGGTCACGCTGCGCGGGAAGGTGCTCGAGATTGGCGGCGTGAAGGAAAAAGTGCTCGCCGCGTATCGCTCCGGCCTGCGCGAAGTGATCATGCCGAAGGCGAACGAGAAGGATCTGCGTGACATTCCCGAAGAGGTGAAGACGCACATGACCTTCCGGTTCGTCGAGCGCATGGACGAGGTGTTGCGCATTGCGCTGCTGCCGGCGTTGCCGGAAGAACTGGCGGACGAGCTCCCATCGCAGGCGTCGAATGGCGTTCCAGATCTGGCTGACACCACGATGCACGGGAACCGTGAAGAGGAGCCGATGTCGAGTCAGATCGGAGCGTAGAACGGTGGAACGGTGGAACGGTGGAACGGTGGAACGGTGGAACGCACGAAACGAATGAACCGGAGTTCAAATCATCAGTTCGATCGGCGAAGATCCGCGTGAATCCGCGTTCCAAATAGTTCCCAGCTGATTCGCCCAGCGCTGGCTGGGAACGCGCGAAAGCAACAAACGACCAAAGCCTTTGCCTTGAACCGCGCTCCGTGGAATGGTCGACGGCGTTCCACCGTACCACCGTTCCACCGTACCACCGTTATCGAAATGCGCTCGAGATCAAATAGATGAGCAACCCCGCCAACCCGCCCACGAGCGTTCCGTTGATGCGGATGAATTGCAGATCGCGCCCGATCGCCAGCTCCACGCGACGTGACGTGAGCTCGGGGTCCCACGACGACACAGTCGACGCAATCAGATCCGCGACCTCGTCCTGATAACGGGCGACCAGGAACACCGCGACGTCGACCGCGAACTCGTCCATCTTCGCGAGCAAATCGGGATCGTCGAGCGCCTTCTGGCCGAACTTCGTCAGCGACTCCTCGATCACGCCGGGCGCTTTCGACTCGGGATTGGCGACGTAGCGCGCCAGCGCCTCCTTCCCTTCTTGCCAGATCGACGCGGAGAATTTTCGTGCTGCCTCATTGTCGAGGAATTCTTCCTTCCACGCATCCACTTTCGCGGCGAAGTCAGGGGAAGTGTTCAGCTTGTCGACGAACTCGTGCAGCGAATTGTCGAAGCGGCCCCGCAACGGATGGTACGGGTCCGCGCTCAACTCAGTGAGGAGGCGTTGGATCGCACCCAGTACACGCTTGAAGATCTTGTCGTCGACCGCCGACGGAATCCACCATGGCGTTTCCTTCTCGATGCGCTCCCGAATCAGATCGCTGTTGTCATTCACCGTGCGCGAGGCGAGCTCGATCACTTCGTCGAGCACTTCTTGATGGCGATTGTCCTCGGTCATCACAGCCAGCACCTTGCCTAGCAGCGGCGCGAGATGCATCGATCGCACTCGCTTCGCCAGGCTGCGATCGAGCACCTCTTGCACATCTTCATCGCGCAGCATCTGCGCGCCGGAGCTCATTGCCGACGCCGCACTGCGAGCAATCGTTCGCGCGTTCACGGGATCAGCCAGCCACTCAGCGAGTCGCTTTCCAACCTGCGCGGCGCGAAGCCGATGCTCGATCACGTCGCGCGTGAGAAAATTGCGCTGCACGAATGCGCCGAGCGTGCGGCCCACGCGATCCTTGCGCGCCGGAACGATGGCCGTATGCGGTATCGGAATCCCGAGCGGGTGACGAAACAACGCCGTGACGGCGAACCAGTCAGCGAGCCCGCCGACCATCGACGCTTCGGCTGTCGCACGCACGATGGCGAGCCACGCGAAACGCGACTCGAGCACGCGAGCAACGATGAACAGCACCGTCGCCGCAATGAGCAGCAGTGTCGCGCGACGCTTCATCGTGTCGAGCGCTTTCTGTCGCGTCGCCTCGTCCTGCAGAATCGCCATGGCGCGCGGCGCGGCGGGGAGCGTCACCGCGGCACGACCTTCACTTTCGAGAAGTCGACGAGGCTCGCGTTCGAGCCCGCGGGCGCGTCGACATACAGCACAACCGGGCGCCCGCCGACCTCGCGCACGTCGACGTCGATCGTGCGCTTGGGCGCCTCGAAGTGGCGGTGCTCGCCGGTCACTCGCGGCACGATGTTGAATCGCGCACGCATCACCGCGTCGATGGCCGACATGAATTCCGCACCGTCGTTCGGTGTGTCCCACACCGTCACCCAGACGAATGCGTTGCCGGCCGGAGTCTTGACGAGCGCATAGCGATCGCCGTCCCAGCCGTTCGATGCCCGGATGGAAAGATCCTGATCACGCGTATGCTGATAGAGGTAGAGCCTCGCGCCGAACTCGCCGAAGTCGTTCTGATCGACCGTTCCGGCGATTGCCGGGAGCTCGATCGTGCTCGGCACGTCTCGTGGTTTGCCGAAGTAGGCCGTGTCATGCATTACTTGCTCGGTCGACACAGGCATGCTGTCGAACGGCAGGCGACCTTTTCCATAGTGGCCGTGAAAGCGCCGAACGAAGTCAGCACCGTTGATGTAGGGAAAGAGCAGCGTTTCCTGAATCACCATCGGCGCGGACGCAAAGATCGGCTGCGTCTTCTGCGCCTCGCGAATCTCCTGACGCATCTGCTCCCAGCCGCCGGGCAATTGCGCGGCGATGTTTCCGGAGCCACCAGACATGAGGTAGATCTGCTCATATGTCGCCTGGCCTTCGATCACGGCTTGGATCGCGGCAGCGCGGTCGTCGTCGCCCGTGATGTGCTGGAGTGAATCGAGATTCACGTACTGATCCTGCAGCGCATGCACCAGTTCGTGCATGATCGTGATGCCGGCGTATTCCTCCGGCGCGCCATTCACGACGTACAGCACCTTGGTTTTCGGATCGTAGTAGCCGATGATCTGCTCGGAGAGCACGCGGACGAACAGATCCGTCACGTGCAGCGTATCGGGCAGCATTCCCAACAGCTTGTAGATCGCCTCCTGATTTGCGATCTGCTTCTGCACCTCGGGCTCGTGCAACTTCTCGATGAGGAAGCCGCGCACTTGGTCGCGCGAGCGCACTTCGAGCTTCGGAACCGTTTTGTATTTGACGCCCAGCGCGTTCTCGATCTGCGACATGTCGGCCGCGACCTTGTCGGCGTATGGACCGGTCCCCACTGTGGCCCGCTCACGACAGCCGAGCAGCAGTAGCGACATCACTCCGAGCCACTTTCTCATCGCGTTTCTTCCGCTTCCCAGTCCACGGCGAAGCCGGCCATCAGGCCAACGACGCGCGCGACATCGTGGCCGCGGATGACGATGCCTTCTTGCATGAGCTGGCGGGCGAGCTCCGCCTCGAGCGGCGCGAGGCTCGTCACGCGTACCGGCTTGGGCTCGGGCTCGGACTTCGCCTCTTCGCCGTTCGCGGCAACAGGCGCCGGCATGCCGACGAACAACGCCTCGAGCTCGGCGCCAAACCGCTCGAACGCAGCGAAGCCTCCGCTGCTCTGGGCCTGCTGTTCCTTCGCGCGGCGCGGCGCCTCACGCTCGGCGCGCGCCAGCTCCTTCATCAAATCGATGCGCTGCTGAATCAACTCGGCGGTCGCCGGCGAATATTCCGTCACCGCCTGCATGTGCGCGCACGCTTCGTCGATCGCATCGATGGCCTTGTCGGGACGCATGCGATCGGTGACAAACATGTCGGTGAGCTTGACGGCCGCCCGTAACGCTTCGTCGGAGATGAGCACGTTGTGATGACGCTCCAAGCGCTCTTTGCGGGCGTGGAGAATCTCCAACGTCTCGAGCTCACCGAGCTCGCGGATCAGCAACTTCTGAAGCGTCGCTCGAGCGGCGGGTCGCCTTCGATCCATCGCTCGTATTCGTCGCTCGTCGTGGCGCCGATGACGCGGAACTCGCCGCGCACCAGCGCCGGCTTGAGCATGTTCGCCGCATCCATCGCGACGCCCATCGCGGTCCCCTGCCCGATGAGATTGTGCAGCTCGTCGATGAACAGGATGACGTCGCTCGCCGCGCTCGTTTCAGCGACGAGCGAGCGGATGCGCTCCTCGTACTGACCGCGGTACGTCGTGCCGGCGAGCAGCGCGACGTGGTCGAGCGACAACAGGCGAACGGGCCGCAGCACGAGCGGCACCGCTTCCGCCGCGATTCGTTGCGCCAACCCTTCCGCGATCGCCGTCTTGCCGACTCCAGCTGGCCCAACGAGCGTCGGGTTGTTTTTCCCATGGCGCAGCAAGATGTCGATGACGCGCGAGACTTCCTGCTCTCGACAGCGAACGGGCTCGAGTCGTCCGGCCCTGGCATCGGCGGTCAGGTCGCGCGTGAACCGCGCGAGCACGCCGCCGGAAGGTTCATTTCTTAGAAGGTCACCAATCATGAGCGGGCGATTACGCCCGCGTCAGCCACGCGAGCAGGGCGTCTCCCCAAAACAACGTGAGCAGTGCAGCAGGCGCAAGGAATACACCGAAAGGTACGAGCGGTGTTTCAAATGGTGGAGAGCCGAGCGCGAGCTCCGTCTGCTCGCGAGCATGTCCGCGACGAATCAACGCAATCGGAATGACGACTCCGGCGAATGCCACGGCGCCGATCGCAGCGCCAAGAAACACAGTGATGAGCGCGCGGGTAGGACCGAGTGCAGCCCCAACGAACGCCATCAGCGTCACGTCGCCGAGCCCCATCGCTTCGCGCTTCGTCATCACCTCGCCGAGCCAACCGACGATCGCGATCATTCCCGCGCCCGCGCATGCTCCCACTAATGCGTCGTACGGCGTGGCGAACACCAAGGTTTCGCCGCGAAAGAACGCGATCACCGAGGTCACGAGCGCGAACCCAAGACCGAACAACGTGAAGCCGTCGGGAATCAGGTAGTGTCGCACGTCGGTCATCGCGACGCCGAGCAACACGGTGCCGAACACCGCGACGCGGAATGCGGTGAATGACGGCCCGAAGTAGCGCACCGAGAGCAACCAGCCCAGCGCGACGACAAGCTCGACGAGCGGGTACATCACCGAGATCTGCTCGTCGCAGCAGCGACACCGTCCTCGCAACGCAAGCCAACTCACGACCGGCACATTCTCGAACCAGGCGAGTTGGTTGCCGCATTGCGGACAGCGCGAGCGCGGTCGAAGCACCGAACGCTCATGCGGCCATCGCACGATGCACACGTTGAGAAACGATCCGATGCACGCGCCAACGAGGAACGCGTAGATTTGAGCCAACAGCGGCGGAACAGAATTCATTTACGGACGAAGCTCGTAGAGAAGGATTCCCGCCGCGACGGCGACGTTGAGTGATTGGACTGCCGCCGACAGGGGAAGCGCGACCGACCGATCGGCCCGCGTGCGAGAAAGCACCGAGAGCCCTGCCCCTTCATTCCCGACCACGAGCGCCAGGCGTGCCGGCGGCTCGAGCCCGTCGATCGACTCACCCGCGGCATCGGCAGCCCAAATCGCCAAGCGCTGCGCGTGCCGGAACGTGTCGAGCTCGTCCCAGGTACAAGACAGACAGAAATGTTGGAACTGCGCACCCATTGCGCTACGGACGACTTTAGCGTTCCAGAGGTCAACGGTTCCCGGCAGACTAATGGTTGCCAATACCCCAAAGGCGGCCGCTGTGCGGATGATTGTGCCGGCATTTCCGGGATCCTGGATGCCGTCCAACACGAGCAGCCGTACCGGCTCAACTGTAGAGACGTGGAGATCGGCCAGGGACCGGTCAGGAACCTCGCCGATGACCAAGACACCCTGCGGCGACTCTGTCTCCGAAGCGGTCTCGAATTCGCTCTCCGCGACCTCTTCCGTTACGATGTTTCGTTGCCGCAGAGCGTCGACGACCGCAGCGCGACGGGCCTCGTCGCCTTGTTGCGGTCCGATAAGTGCCCCCCGTATGCCAATTGGCGACCTAAGCAGTTCTTCAGCCGCTCGGATACCCTCCGCGACGAACAGACCTTGCCGTTCGCGGGCTTTTCGGCGGCGGAGGTCGCGAGCCAGGGTCAGGATCTTCATGCCGGAATATGTCTTGCTTTTTCCAGGGCCATTTCCCTTTGGACTAACGGGTTACAACTCATGAGACGATTTGCTGCGGGTGCGGCAATAGCCGCGGTGGTGGGGATGTCTGCGGGGTGCGGCATCTCGCAACAGCAGGAGGTGCAGGTCGGCGCCGAGCAAGCGCAGCAAGTGAACGCGCAGCTGCCGATCGTGCAGGATCCGGTTGTCAATCGCTATCTGAACATCCTTGGTGACTCGATCGCCCACGTGACGTCACGAGCGGACCTGGACTGGCATTTCTACATGGTCAACACGAACGACTTCAACGCCTTCGCGTTGCCGGGCGGATACATCTACGTGAACCGGGGCGTCGCCGAGCGATCGGATCGGATGGACCAGTTCGCGTCGGTTGTCGCGCACGAGATTGGCCACGTCGTGCTCCGTCACTCGGTCAAGCAAATGGAGCAGATGCAAGGCGCGAACGTTGGCGTAACGATCGCCTGCGTGTTGACCGGCGTGTGCAACAGCGGGCTCGCGCAAGCCGGCATCAATGTCGCCGGCCAAGCGGTATTCGCCAAGTTCAGTCGGGAAGACGAAGCGCAGGCTGACGCCGCCGGCGTCGACGAGCTCGTTCGCGCGGGGATCAATCCGAACGGCATGCCGGAGATGTTCCAGAAGCTGATCGCCGAGCGGCAGTCGAAACCGGCCGGCCTCGAGGCCTGGTTCACCGACCACCCGCTCGAGGAAGATCGTGTTCAGGCCACGCGCGATCAGATTGCTCGCGTCAACCCAGCGATCATTCGCACTCTGACGTCTGACACTCGCGCGTTTCAGGATTTCAAGTCGCGCGTCCGTTCGCTGCCTGCGCCGCCGGTGGCGAGCCGCTAGTCGCACCGCCGGGCGCAGCTCGGTCGCGTCGAGGAAGTCGCGCCGAATAGTGAGAAGGGCCGGTTCCAGAGGGCACCGGTCCTCCTCACTTTGGATCACTGTGCGGGCACTCACACGAACAACGCGCGCGCGACAACTTGGAGCGCAACCGAACGCCCTCGCCGGGACACTCCAGCCCTAAAGCCGAGCGACCACTCCCCGAACAAGTCGCTGAAACGCAGCCGCGGCGTGCGATGTCGCGTCTAGCACCTCCGCGTGTGTGATCGGAGTACTCGACAGTCCGCACGCCAAGTTCGTGATGCAGCTGAGGCCGAGCACGCGCATGCCGAGAGCGCGCGCGACAATGACTTCCGGAACGGTCGACATACCGACCGCATCCGCGCCGAAGAGCTCGAGCATCCGCACTTCAGCCGCGGTCTCGTACGCCGGGCCGAGCAATCCCGCGTACACCCCTTCGCGCAACGGAATCCTTTCGTCCTTCGCGACCGCACGCGCGAGATCGGCCATCGCGGGATCGTACGGTGACGACATATCCGGAAACCGCACATCGCCAGGTTCGAGCGCGCCGATGAGCGGATTCCGAAACATCAAATTGATGTGATCCCGAATCAGCATCAGATCGCTCGGCTGCCACGAGCGATTGACGCCGCCCGCTGCGTTCGAGACGATCAGCGTTTTCGCGCCGAGGGCGTGACACACGCGCGCCGGAAACGCGGCGAGGCGAACGTCGTGCCCTTCGTACATGTGAAAACGGCCCGCCAGCGCCAACACGAATCGCCCGCCGAGCGTTCCGGCGATGAGCGCGCCGGCGTGGCCGGCAACGGTCGCCGCCGGAAACCCTGGAACCTCGCCATACGCAATCCGCGCGACGATATCGATGTCGTCGGCGAGTCCGCCGAGACCTGAGCCCAACACAATCGCGGCAACTGGAACGCTGTTGCCGATCCGACGACGCACGACGTCCGCCGCCGCATTTGCCTCGCGCTCGCCGAAGCTCATGCCGCGGCGCCGCCGCGCAGGAGAACGATCTCGCTCCGAACGGAAGCGATCAAGCGTTCGCGCTGCTCCCACGGAATGAACGCGCTTGTGAATCCGTTGATCGCAATCTCGCACAATTCGTCGAACGAGAAGCCGAGTGTCGTGGCGGCGTGCAAGTACTCGTCGGTGAGAGTGGTCCCGCTCATCAATCGATTGTCGGTATTGAGCACGACGTTCATTCCACGATCGTAGTACTGCCGCAGCGGATGTTCTTGATACGATTCGACGGCGTGCGTCTGCACGTTGCTCGTCAAACAAATCTCGAGCGCGATCCGGCGATCGTTCACGTACTGCGTAAGCGCTTCGTCTTCGTACAGCCGCGTCGCGTGCCCGATGCGATTCGCGCCACAGACATGTACGGCGTCGCGCACGTATGACGCGTCCGCGCCTTCGCCAGCGTGGCAGGTGCACGCGAGGTCGTGTTCTCGCGCATATGCAAAGGCCGCGGCGTGCAGCGAGGCAGGATTTCCGAGCTCGCCGCCGGCGAGGTCAAACCCCACCACGCCGCGATGCTTGTAGCCCACCGCCAAATGCGCGAGCTCGATCGATACCTCGGGCGACATGTGACGCAACCCGCAGATGATCACGCGTGCCACCGCTCCGCCATTGCGCTCGGCACGCTCGAGGCCGCGGAGCGGCGCTTCGACTGCTTCGCCCAACGAGAGACCATGCTGAATGTTGAGCACCGGCGCGTATCGCACTTCGATGTAGCGCACACCGTCGGCAGCGGCGTCCATCGACAACTCGTACGCGATTCGCTCGAGCGCATCGGCGGTTTGCATCACGGACAGCGTCACGTCGAAGCGCGCGAGATAATCTTCGAGGCTTCGCGCGTCGTCGACCCGCATGTAGTCGCGAAGCGCGTCGGCATCGTCGCGTGGCATTGCTTGCTTGTACTCGCGTCCAAGCTCGATCAATGTCTCGGGGCGAACGGATCCGTCGAGATGGCAATGCAGCTCGGCCTTTGGAAGACGGCGCAGTAGCTCGGAGTGAATGATCGGCATGCGTTTGTTCACTGCTCCGAATCGGCGGCGGACGTGCCGCGATTCGCGATCAAACGGAGGATCGAGCCCGCGCTCATCGGCGTCTTCGCGTCGATCGGAAGACCGCGGCTATCGGTGATGAGACGCGTCCCCGCCGCCACCTCACCTGCGGCGTCGCCATTCCACGCTTGGACGGCATCGAGCGCCGCGGAGCCGGCCGGCACGTCGACACCGGACCCATTCACGAACACACGAACCATTCGACTAGTCATCGCGAGGATTTGAGAAGACCACCGATCGCCACCGCGGGAACGATGCGCCAGTTGGGATGAAAGTAATCGCTCGGCGACAAGGTGCCCTTTCGCCGCACTTCGTCGATCAGTAGTTGACGAATTTCGAGCTGTTTATCATAGACGACCGGCGCATCTCGCAGCATGGCAAACCCACCGCCTCCCGTCTGTCGATAGTTGTTGAGCGCCATCGTGAAGGTGTCCGACGGCGCGACAGGACGGCCATTGTACTGGAGCGTCGTGATCCGCTCACCGGTCGGCTTCGAGACGTCGATCGTATAGTCGACGCCCGCCACGATGTCGTAGTTGTAGCCGGGAATCGTTGGATCCACGTCGACGCTGCCGTCCGCGTTCCGACGAAAGTACCGCGCACTTTGCTCGAGATACGCACGAAGCTGCGCGCCCGAGAGCTTGACTGCGCGCAGCGTGTTGTCGTACGGATAGAGCGCCGACAAACGCGCCACCGTGATCGGTCCGGCCGGCAGCGAGGCGTCGAGCGAGAATGCCGCGGTCGACGCGAGTTGCGCCCCCGACGCCTTGCGCTCGACCTCCAAGATGAAATCGATCAGCGGCGTCGGCGCGACGCGAGCGGAATCAGCGCGCCACGCGACCGGCGTCGTTCCGATCGCGGTCGTCACGTACTTGATCGTCTCGCGATGTCCTTCCTGCGTCACAGCAACGACCGACGGATTCTCCCGATGGTGCGCCGCCGGGACGACGGAGCTCCGCTTCGACACGACGCGCCACCGCCCGGCTCGCCGAGCGATGGCCAAATGCGCGATCGCCACGCTCGTTGCCCAACTGCGCGGCTGCATGAGCAGCGTCGTACCGATGACCGTGTCCGGCATTTCCTTGTGTGAGTGGCCGTACACGAGCAGGTCGATGCCCGGCACCTCATGCGCGATGCGGGCCGCGACATTCTCGCTCGGCACACCCGTGCGGACCGTGTCGTAACTCGACGGCTCATTCAACCCGGAATGCACGACGACGATCACCACCACGCAGCCTGCGTCGCGCGCGTCCCCCACGGCCGTCCGCACTTCGGGGACGATGTCGCGAATGACCAAGCGTCCCGCAAGGTTGTCTCGATCCCATAGCACGGAGCCGGGCGTCGTCGCGCCGACGATCCCGATCTTGATTCCGCGCCGCGTGGAAACCGCCCAACCAAGAAATGCGTGCTTGCCTTCCGGCGTGTAGACGTTGGCGGCCAACATCGGGAAGTCCGCCTGGCGCTTCGCCCGATTCAGCGTTGCCAACCCGTAGTTGAACTCATGATTGCCAATGGCGACTGCGTCGTAGGTGACGGCGTTCATGGCGGCGATCACCGGATGCGGCATTTCCGTATCGACCCGCGCCGCGACGTAGGCGAGCGGATTTCCCTCGAGGAAATCCCCGGCGTCGACGACGACCGGCGACGTCGACACACCGCGGCGCAGCGAGTCGATGATCGTGGCCGCTCGGCTGAGCCCACGAAGCGAATCCGGCGCGTTGGCGTAATAGTCCCAACCGCGCAGACGGCCATGAACGTCAGTCGTCGCCGCGATGACGAGGTCCAGCGGCGCGTTACTTTCCAGCGGACCTTGTGGTATGCAGGCGGCGGCAGCGGCGGCAACGCATGCAACGATCGTCCATCGAAGCGGCATAGACAGAAGCTAGCGTCGGTACACCGGCCGATACCAGATTGTGACAGTGTCACGCCTCCAATTCGCCCGCGAATTTCACCTGCATGCCGAGCGCGTGGCCCGGGCGGCGGCACTTCGATGAAACCGCTGATCATCGGAATCGCCGGCGGGTCAGGATCGGGTAAGTCGACGGTTGCGCGGAACGTCGCGCAAGCGGCGCACACCGAGTCCGTCGCGTTCATCGATATGGACGCGTACTACCTCAACTACGCCCATCTGCCGTACGCCGAACGCCGCAAGATCAACTGGGATCATCCCGACGCTTTCGACTGGGAATTGCTCATCGATCAACTGGCGCTTCTGGCCGCGGGACAGCCGATCGAGAAGCCGGTGTACGACTTCGTCAACCATGTCCGGAGCGAGAAGACGCTAATCGTCCCTCCCGCCGAGGTCGTGGTCATCGACGGCATCCTGCTGTTCAGCGACCCGCGCGTTCGCGATTTGTGCGACGTCAAAGTCTTCGTCGACGCCGATCCGGACATCCGCCTCATTCGCCGCATGCGGCGCGACATGTCCAAACGCGGCCGACCATTGGACGAGATCATCGACCAGTATCTCACGACCGTGCAACCCATGCACCTGCAGTTCGTCGAGCCGACGAAGCGGTACGCCGACGTGATCGTGCCTCGCGGAGGGCACAACGCCATCGCGATCGAGATGATCGTCGCCAAGATTCAGCGACGGCTCGCCGCCGCGCGAAGCGCCGAGTCGTGACGGCCGCGGCCGCATTTCGCGCGGCAATCGCACGCGCCAACTGATATATTCGTTGAACGCGCCGCGCACAGCGCCGCCTACTGAGGCGAACAGTGTCGAGAAGAGGAGGAGCAGACGTCGGCCATCATCCCACTCACGCGTGACAAAGGATCTCGCCGTACCGTCGCGGCGGGACATCGTCGCGTCGCCGCAATCGACATCGGCTCCAACTCGATTCGCCAGATCGTAGCGGACGTCTCGAGCGACGGTACGATCCAGGTCGTTGACGAAATGAAAGCTGCGCCTCGCCTCGCAGCGGGGCTTTCGACGACCGGCGCACTCTCCGATACGTCGATTCATTCCGCGATCGAAGCGCTCGAGCGCATGGCGACGCTCGCCCGGCAACTCGGCGCGGAACGCATCGATTCGGTGGCGACAAGCGCGGTCCGCGACGCGACCAACGCCAGCGCGTTCCTCTCCGAGATTCAGCGCCGCACTGGGCTTCGCGTGCGCGTTCTCGATGGTGACGAGGAGGCACGCCTCAGCTTCCGCAGCGCGGTCGCACACTTCGACATGGGCGTCGGACGGACAGTCGTCGTCGACATCGGCGGCGGTTCGCTCGAGTTTGCCCTGAGCGCCGAAGGGGTGATCGAACGATTGAGCTCGTTTCCCTTCGGCGCGATCCGACTGACCGAGCACTACTTGCAGGACGGCGTGACATCAAAGGGCGTGCGCAAGCTTCGGCGCGCCGTTCGCCGAGGCATTCGCGACGAGCTTCCCCGACGCGACTGGCGTGGCGCGCAGCTCATCGGCTCGGGCGGAACGTTCACTAACCTCGCCGGCATCCATCTCGCACGCCAAGGGATCATTACCGCACAGTCGGTGCACGCCGCGCACATTCCGCGCTCCGACCTCGAGCACATTCTCGACACGCTCGTCGACATGACGCCCGAAGAGCGGCGGGCAACGCCAGGCCTCAATCCGGAACGAGCCGACATCATCGTCGCGGGCATCGCCGTCGCCGCAGAAGTTGTGCGCAGAATCGAGGCGCGCGAGCTCGTCGTATCACGCTACGGGATTCGCGAAGGGCTGCTGCTCGAGGCGGCGCGCGTCGTGCCAACGATCGCCGATCCGGGCGACGCACGCGCGCGCTCAGTGAATGATTTCGCGGAGCGCTGTCACGTCGAGCAACCACACTCGTCGCATGTTCGCAAGCTCGCCCTCACATTGTTCGACGCGCTCGGCGAGCGGCTTGGCTGCCCACGCGAGGATCGCGGCGTGCTGGCCGATGCGGCGCTGCTCCACGATTGCGGCTACCATATCAGCTACGAACGCCACCACAAGCATTCGTATCATCTGATTCTCCACGCCGATCTTCTCGGGCTTTCTCCGACCGATCAGGTGGTCATCGCGAACGTCGCTCGATATCATCGGGGCGCATCACCGAAGCGCGAGCATCGCAATTTCGGAACGCTGGACAAGACGCTCCGGCGTCGGATCAGGCGACTGTCCGCGCTGCTGCGTATCGCGGACGGCTTCGACCGCGGACACGTGAGCGCGGTCAGCGATCTCAAGATCCGTTGGGTTCAGCGCGCAATTCGCATCACGCCGGTGGCGGTCAATGCGAGAACTGGCATGCGTCTCGAAATGTGGGGCGCCAATCGGAAATCGGGGTTGCTGGCCCAGATCGCCGGCGTGCCTGTTGAAGTCGTGGCGCCCGATGGACGCGCGTTGTCGTCGAACGACGTGCAGGCCGGCGAGATCGAGTAGCTCCTCGTTCAGTCTCCGGCGGCACGGGTCGTTTCATCCGCGCGCTCGGGCGCCGTCCGCGACTCGCCCGAAACCTCGCGCACACCGCCCCAGGAATTCCGCGGCAGCCGTTCGTGCGAGGCACGAATGACGCCCTCCGGCTCGCGCTGCGTCCAGGTTCCGGTCGCGTCGAGCTCCCATGCCTGTCGGTTGTCCTCGAGGTACGTGTGGAGCAATGATCGCAGGCGCTCGTGCAACGCCGGACTCTCGACCGGCGCAACGGCTTCGACGCGCCGATCGAAATTGCGCGGCATCCAATCCGCCGAGCCCAGATAGAACTCCTCGTCGCCACCGTTGGTGAAGTACCACAGCCGGGAATGCTCGAGGAAGCGACCGATGATGCTGATCACGCGGATTCGATCGCTCACGCCAGCGAGTTGCGGACGCAAGCAGCAAATGCCGCGCACGATGAGGTCGATCTCGACGCCAGCCTGCGACGCGCGATACAGCGCGTCGATCACCTCCGCATCGACCAGCGCGTTCATTTTCCCGACGATCCGTGCCGGGCGACCCGCGGCCGCATGCTCCGTCTCACGCGCAATCAGCTCGATGAAGCGCGAGCGCATGTTCACGGGAGCGACCAACAGCTTGCGATAGAGACGTTGACGCGAATACCCGGTCAGCGAGTTGAACAAGTCGCTGACGTCCGCGCCGATCGATGGACTGCACGTCAATAGTCCGACGTCCGTGTAGAGTCGAGCCGTGCGAGAATTGTAATTGCCGCTTCCGAGATGGATGTAACGACGGATGCCGTCGGCTTCGCGACGGACGACGAGGGCCGTCTTGGCGTGCGTCTTGAGATTCGCCGAACCAAACGCGACGTGTACGCCGGCGTCCTCGAGCTGTCGCGCCCATACGATGTTGTTCGCTTCGTCGAATCTCGCCTTGAGCTCGACGATGACGGCCACCTGTTTGCCGCGCTGGGCCGCGTCGACGAGCGCCGCCACGAGGGCCGTGTCGCCCGACGTGCGATAGAGCGTCAGCTTGATCGCCAGCACCTGATCGTCGTGCGCCGCTTCCTCGAGGAAACGCTCGACTGATCCGCTGAATGAATCGAACGGATGGTGAACGAGGAGATCGCCCTCGCGAATCACCTCGAACATGCTGCGCGTGGTGTCGCGCAGCTCGGCGGGGATAGTCGGTGAAAACGGCGGGTCCTTGAGCGTCGGCAAGTCGAGCGTGGAAAGGCCGGCCAAATGGCTCAAGTCGAGCAATCGGCCAGCATCTTGAATGTCGCGCTCCGCCAGGCGACTGCTCTCGACGACGTCATCCTCACGGAGCTCCTCGAGCAGGAGTGCGCGCAGATGCAGCGGCATGTCGTCTTGCACTTCGACGCGCACCACTTCGCCGAAGCGTCGATTGAAAACCTGCTCCTCGATGGTCGCGAGCAGGTCCTCCGGTTCCTCGATCGGGATGTCGAGATCGGAGTAACGCGTGATCCGGAACACGTACCACGCCACGACTTCCATTCCCGGAAACAGCGCGCCGAGGTTTGCGCCAATGACCTGCTCGAGCGGTACAAAATGAAACGGGCGTCCGTTCACAGGTACCCAGCGCGGAAGACTCTTGGGCACCTTCACGCGCGCAAAGTGGATCGCGCCGCGCTCGGGATCGCGAATCTCGACCGCGAGCGACAAGGAGAGATTCGATATGTACGGAAATGGATGGCCCGGATCAACAGCCAGTGGCGTCAACACCGGAAAGATCTGCGACTCGAAGTACTCGTCGATCTCACCCCATTCGCTCGCCGTCAGATCCTTCACGCCAAGCAGGCGGACGTTGTGCTCCGAGAGCTCGCCGAGCAGAGTGGCGAGGCAATCACGCTGGAGTTTGCTGAGCCGCGACACCTCGGCATCGATGGCGTCGAGCTGTTCTTGCGGAGTCAGCCCATCGGGCGGTCTCTGCACCACGCCCGCCGCGACCTGTCGGCGCAGGCCGGCGATGCGAACCATGTAGAACTCGTCGAGGTTCGCGCTGAAGATGGACAGAAATTTCACGCGCTCGAGCAACGGCACTCGCGGATCGAGCGCCTCGTGCAACACTCGGCCGTTGAACGCGAGCCAGCTCAGTTCCCGATTGAGATACAGCGAGGCGCCGATGTGTCCGTCAGACATAAATGGCGATAAGGACCGTGATCGAAAGTTCGGGCGACCTGTCATCCTGGGCGAAGCGATGGATCTGCTCGGGTTTCGAACAACAGATCCTTAGTCGCGACACTCTTCAGGATGACACGCAAATAGCCGTGAAGCCAGGTGGTTTGTGGTAATCAACGTCGCAAGCGCGTCGTGGCACAGTGCAGGACGCCCTTGCGGTATCGGGGAACGCGTTTGCAGAGGGCCGAGCGTCTACAGCTTGACGATTGCAGCCAAGATGAAGTACGAAATCGCGGCGAGAATCGCGGTGGCTGGAATGGTGATCAGCCACGCCCACACGATGCGTCCGGCAATTCCCCACCGTACGGCCGAGACGCGCTGCGTGGCGCCGACGCCGACGATGGATCCCGTGATCGTGTGCGTCGTGCTGACAGGGATGCCGAAATGCGTCGCGATCATGATCGCGGCCGCGCCTCCGGTTTCGGCGCAGAACCCACTCACCGGGCGAAGCTTCGTGATGCGCGAGCCCATCGTGTGCACGATGCGCCATCCACCGAACAGCGTCCCGAGTGAAATCGCCGTGTACGCGCAAACTTCGACCCAGTGCGGAATCGTGTTGTTGTCGGGCAGATATAGGTGGTGCAGCCAGCCTGTCTCATGCGCAAAGGAGCCGTTCACGGAGACGAGCAGTCCGACAATCACGCCCATCGTCTTCTGGGCGTCGTTGCCGCCGTGCGAGTACGACAGCAGCGCTGAGCTGAATAGCTGCGCCGGCCGAAAGAATCGATCGACGCGAGACGCTGACGAACGGCGGAACAACCAGAACACCGCGACCATCAGGATGTAGCCGGCGAGCAGCCCGACGAGTGGAGAGATGACAATGAAGGACAGCGTCTGCACCCACTTCGTGCCCCACGTGATCGCCGGGAGTCCCGCACGGGCGACGGCGGCGCCGGCATATCCGCCGATCAGCGCATGCGACGAGCTCGACGGAATGCCGAAGTACCAGGTGATGATGTTCCAGACGATCGCGCCGAGGAGCCCGCCAAGGATGACGTTCGGGTTGACGATGCTCTGCTCGATCATGCCACCGCCAATTGCTTTCGCGACGGCAAGGGATCCGGTGAATGCGGCGGCGAAGTTGAAGACGGCCGCCCAGAGCACCGCGGTGCGCGGCGACAGGACGCGCGTCGAGACGACGGTCGCGATCGAGTTCGCGGCGTCGTGAAAGCCGTTGATGTAATCAAACACCAACGCGATCGCGATGATGCAGAGGATGTAGGTAGTCATGCGTGCTCGAGCACGATGCCTTCGATGATGTTCGCGACGTCCTCCCAGCGGGGCCGGGCGGGGTGACGGCAGGGGACCACACCCACCGCCGGGTGGAAGGGGGCGGCAAAAAATTCCCGAATTGTAAAACCGCCGCCCCCGGGGAGGGCGGGGGCGACAGACAAAGAGGGAAAG